>DASQJB010000203.1:0-57111 GCA_035631295.1 Bryobacteraceae bacterium
CAGCGTCGGCGGGCTGAATCCTGTGGCGTTGGAAATAGCCGGCCGCTCCGGCAACAAGATCGTCTGGATGCCCACCGTCGACGCGCAAAACGAAACGGCCGGTCGCGCCGGTGGAACGAATGTCAAGTTGCCGTTTTGGGCCGAGATCCAGCGCTCGCTCTCGGCGGAGGGGATTTCGCCACCCCCGCTTACCGTCCTGGATGACAATGGCAAGCTGAACGACGCAGCCCGCGCGTGCCTGGAGCGGATCGCCAAGCACGACATGATTCTCGCCACCGGGCACCTTGGCCGCAAGGAGATTTTCCAGCTCGTCAAGACCGCCAAACAGATGGGACTCAAGCGTGTCATCGTAACCCACGCCGAGTTTCCCTCGCAAAATCTGACTCCCGACGAGCAGCTCGAACTCTCCAACATGGGCGCGATGATCGAGCACTGTTTCACCACGATGTACACTCGCAAAGCGCCGTGGGACGTTTACTTCGAGAGCGTTCGCAAAGTCGGGCCGGAGCGCGTGATTCTCTCCACCGACCTCGGCCAGACCATCAATCCGCCCGTGGCGGAAGGCTTCGCCATGTTCGCGCAGAAGATGCTCGAAGCCGGCTTCACCAAAGCCGAGGTGCGGCGCATGGCGGTGACGAACCCGGAGAACCTGATTTCGTAATGAAACCCAAAGTCGTCCGCTCGATCTCGCGGCCCGATTCGGAAGTCGTCAAAATTCTCGGCGAATTGGGCGTCGCTACGGTTCATGAAGCGCAAGGCCGCACAGGCCTGATGCGGCCCTACATGCGCCCGATTTATCCCTCGGCCAAACTTGCCGGACCTGCGGTCACCGTGCTCAGCGCTCCCGGCGACAACCTCATGATCCATGCCTCGGTCGAGGTCTGCAAGCCGGGCGATGTGCTGGTTGTAACCACAACTTCGGAATCCACCGACGGCATGTTCGGCGAATTGCTGGCGACTTCGCTCGTCGCTCACGGAGTGCTGGGGCTGATCATCGACGCAGGCGTGCGCGACGTTTCTGAACTGACCGCGATGAATTTCCCGGTTTGGTCGAAGGCGATTCACGCGCAGGGAACCGTAAAGGACACTCCTGGCTGGGTGAACGTTCCGGTTGTCTGCGCGGGCGCGCCGGTGAACCCCGGCGACGTGATCGTCGCCGATCAGGATGGAGTGGTGGTGATTCCACGGGCGTCCGCCGCTCAGACCGCTCAGGCCAGCCAAGCTCGCGTCGCCAAGGAAGAGAAAACGCGCGAAAAGCTGCGCGCGGGCGAGTTGGGCCTGGATTATTACGGTCTCCGCGCGAAGCTCAACGAACTGGGCGTAGAATTCGAGTAGCACAGGCTTCAGCCTGTGATTGGGAGCATACATGGGAAAAATTGTTGCCGCCGTCGCCACCGTCCACGCGCCGCAGTTGTTCGTGCGCCCGCCCACGGAGATCCCGGAGCAACTCGATGCGGATATCGCGGCGATGCGCCAAATCGGCAAGGACATCGAAGAGGCCGAGCCCGACTTGGCCATCGTCATCGGCAGCGATCATTTGGAAACTTTCTTCCTTTCCTCTGTTCCTACATTCGCCGTGGTCGCAGGCCAAACCTCGCACGCCCATTTCGCGAATCGAAATTGGAACCTGCCGGTCCACCTGCCCTTCTCCGACGCGATGCTGGAAAAGCTGATGCAGCGCGGCTTCGACATGGCCTATTCGCAGGACGCGGTGCTGGGCCACTCTTTCGCCGCCGTTTACGAATGGGTGATTGAAGGCCGCAAGATTCCTGTTGTGCCGTTGTTCGTCAACACCTATCTTCCGCCGCTGCCTTCGCCGCAGCGATGCATCGCGCTCGGCAAAGCGATCGCCGAAATCGTCGCCGAGCGGCCGGAGCGCGTCGCGCTCATCGCCAGCGGCGGCTTGTCGCACTATCCCGGCACCTGGAAATATCCGCAGCCCGCCTATGATTTCGATTATTGGGCCATTGCGCTGATGGAGCGCGGTCAAATCGATCCGCTGATGAGCCTGACCAGCGAGCAGTTGGACGAGGTCGGCAACACCGAAATGCTGCCGTGGTATTTCCTGTTCGGCGCGTTGGGCAATGTCCCCGGCGAATTACTCACCTATCAGCCGACCTGGCATCACGGCCACGCGGTGATGCGGTTCATCCCTAACCGCCGCCAAGGTCCACCGCCGGGCGAAGTTCCCTCGGCCTACAAGTTCACGCAGGGCGGCTTTGAGTTCTACAAAGCGCCGCCGTCTTCTTCCTACCAGCTCAACAAGGTGCTCTACGATCTGCGCCTGAGTCAAGACCTGCGCCTGCGCTTTCTGAAAGACCCTTACGCGATCGCCGCGGAGTACAAGTTGAATCCACAGGAGAGCAAGGCGCTGGCGCTCATCACCGACGAGAACATCGACGTGCTGCGATCGCTCAAACCGCATCCGTTGGTGGACGCAGGCGCCCATCCCCTGGGCATGCTGATGTGCCTGGTGACGGTGCAAGCGGAAGCCCGCCGCCTGCGCGCCGCGCAGAATTAAAGGTGCCGGTTCACGGCCAACTACGGCTGAAACTGGCCGGCGATTTGAAGCTTACGAAGCATGGAGCGCTTCTTTTTCTGGTGCGCCTGCATTCTCCGCAGGATGTCATCGAGCGTCTTCACCGCATCGACGACAAACGGGCCTTTGTTCAGCATGACGCATTCGGCTCGTTCCCCCATCGCGGCGTCCGTGATCTCCGAGCGAGACGGCATGCCCGTCTTCGCAAGCGTTTCGAGAACCTGCGTAGCCCAGACGACAGGCACGTGCGCCGCTTCCGAGATCCACAGAATCTCCTCTTGTATTTCGGCGAGACGCTGGTAACCGCATTCCACAGCCAGGTCACCCCGGGCGATCATGACTCCCACCGCGCGGCTGCGCATAGCCGCTAGCAGCAGTCTTGGGAGATTTTCGAATCCCTGCCGGGTCTCGATCTTGAGGATGATTCCCAAGTTCTCCGCGCCCAACTGCTCCAGCCGAGCTTGCAAGCATCGGATGTCGTCTTCCGTCCGCACAAACGAGTAGCCCAAGATATCCGCGTGCTTCGCGATGAACGCGAGAGCTTCTAAATCCTCCTCCGTCAGCGAGGAGACTCTGAGCTTGGTCTCAGGCGCGTTAATGCCTTTCCCCGCTCCGAGTTTTACCCCGGCGGCAGGCGCCTGTTTGATCTCAACAGTCACCCGGCCCGGTTCGACCGCGGTTATTGTCCCGCCGATCTTTCCATCGTCCAGCCAGATTGGCTCGCCCTGGCGAACGCAATCGAAAAACTCAGGAAGCGTAACTCCGATCGTGGCGCCCGTTACTAGCTCGTTGTTCTCGTCGTACTGCGCCGGGCGTCCTGGTTCCAGCGATCGCGTAAGGATCAAAGTGTCCCCTGGTTTCAGGTTTAGAGTTTGCGCCTTTGGCTCGATCGCGCCCACACGCGCACGATGAGCGCTGCGCGGATTACGTTTTGGTCTCCCGCTGAGCCATAGCCCTGGTGTGATGTAC
The DNA here is from genome assembly GCA_035631295.1 of Bryobacteraceae bacterium. Lineage (GTDB taxonomy): Bacteria > Acidobacteriota > Terriglobia > Bryobacterales > Bryobacteraceae > Palsa-187. Next base: position 3,509 of record DASQJB010000203.1, read on the forward strand.
GCCGTCTTTTTGCTCTCGGCCCAGCAACTGTCGCCGACCTTTTCACGGACGACCATGGAGCGCTTTGCGCCACGAGCGTCGGCAAAGCGGATCAGATCTTCTTTCCTCAGCTTTGATAGCCACTGCACAGAAACAGGAATCGATGCATCCGCGGCGCCTGGTGGCGCCTCCGGATGCTCGGACGATGTGAGCCATATACGGGCCGGACGCATCACTCGCCCATATGCATCTCGCTGGGGTCTATATTTGACGACGGCCGGGCCAGCCTGGATCGGACCCGTCCGTAGTTTCGGACCCGCCACATCCATCTCGATCTTGCAGCGTTTGCCCGTCTCCGCTTCGGCCTTACGCAGATTGCGGATGATTGCGGACCACGCTTCCTGGCTGTCATGCGCGCAATTGATTCGCATGCAGTTCATGCCTCCGGCCAGCAGATCCCGGACCAGTTCATAGTTGGCAGCCGCTTCGGAAGGCATGGTCACCATGATTCGGACGTTGCGGTGTTCCGCGGGCGGCCCGAGGAGGAGATCTGTGTTTCGCTCGAGGAGGCGCTTGCCCTCCTCCCGCTCGCACACCTGATCGTGTTTTGGAGCTGCATATCGCTTGGAGCCGTCTAGGCCGCCAAGCACGTTCATTACAGCTTGCACCGCGCTCAACACGTGAGCTTCCGTCCGCCCTAGCGAGGATAGCCCCAAAACCGCCAGCCGCTCTTGCAGAATTCGAATATCATGACGGCGGAGAGCCAGATAGTGCAGTAGATTCGTCGCGCTGGTGCGGTTCTCCTGATGAATCTTTGCGATGCCCGGAAGATTTTCTTTCACTAGGCTCAGCATCTCGGCGTGGAGATTCTCAAGTTCGCGAATAAGTTGGTGATTCTCAGATGGCTGCCGCGTGCTTGATCGTGGCATAGGCGGGTCTCCCCTCCCAGCCGTGCACGGACGGTTCCTTTCAGAGGTTTCGAAGCGCCAGGGCTAGAAGGTGCCGGTTGGGGATTATCGCGCAAGTTTGCTGGCTCTGACGCAACTACGCACTCAGTCGAGTGGCATGCCGATTGCGAGTAATGCGTTAGAGGAACAAATATGGCGAAATCCAGGACTGACAAGCGGGAGAGCGGTCGGCCGGGAGGCGGCACGGGAAGGAAAGACAAGGTCGGACCTTCGGGAGTATATCGAATGTCGGGGCCGCATCCTCCTGGGGCCGCGCCACTCGTCTGGCCCGGAATGTGGGGGCAAGGCAAACGCGGCGCGGCGGGATACGAGGATCATGGTGAATCCGAATTGAATGTACGGCGCGTTACGCCCGAGAAATGCCGGGACATCATGACGAAGGACCCGGTCTTCTGCCAGGCAAGCGATACGGCGCTTATCGCAGCCAAGCTAATGCGTGGACATAACATCGGCGCGTTGCCCGTCGTTGGAAACCTGCACGGAAGGACGCTGGTGGGCATCGTTACGGATCGAGATCTGGCGATGAAAGTTGTCGCCGCGGCTTGCGATTCAAGTACGGTTACCTTGAATCAGATCATGTCGTATCCAGTTGTCGCTTGCTCGCCCGACGATCAATATGAGAAGGCCCTGGACCTGATGGAGCGCCATCAAGTAAAGCGTGTTCCGGTGGTGGACAAGCTCGGGAGGGTGGTCGGAATGATTTCAGAAGCAGACGTAGCGCTGCGGGTCGGCGACGCGCGAAAGACCGCGAAACTCGCCACTAGCCTCTGCCAGCCGAATTGAATCAAACGGAGCACCGTGGCGGCGAAGGCCCTCTTATCTCGATTGCTCCCACGAGAGGATCAGGTGTTTTCGCGGATCGAGACTCGTGCGGGCGCCTAGCGCCTGCCGAGTCAACAAATCGCTCAGCCAAGCCGCGTCCTGATCGGTGGCCCGTTGTAACCGGATACGCCGGATCTGGAACGGAGCCATCTCCAAACGCAGCAGGTTGCCGCTCACGGAATCGACAGTGGCGAAATAAGCCAGGACCAGATGGCTCCGAAACTCCTCGTATCCGGCAATGCCTTCGTAGTCGTTGAGGAAGTCGCCGCAGCCGTAAAGAATCGCCTTGCTTTTGTAGATCTCAATTCCCTTCCGGTGGTGCGAAGAATGACCGTACACCACGTCGATCTTTGCCAGATCGATTAGTTTGCGCGCGAATCTGCGGTGCTGTCGGGGAATTTCGTAGCCCCAATTCTCACCCCAATGAATCGATAACACGGCGATGTCGCCCTCCCCTTTCACGCTTGCTACGCGCTCAGCGATAAGAGCTACCGTCTCTTCCGACAAGTCGGGAAGCAAAGCGACGCCAGAAGTCGATTCGGCCGCCGCCCACTCGCGTTCGATGCCGCTATCGCCTGTACCAGCGGCAAAGACCAGCACTCTCGAACGTCCGCAAACGTCAATAACCGCCGGCGTCAACGCCTCCTTCAGATCGTGTCCCGCCCCGGCAGTTTTAATTCCCGCTTTCCGCAGCGCCCTTATCGTGTCCGCCAATCCGGACGGTCCCCAATCCTGAGTGTGATTATTCGCCAGGACGCAGCAATCGATTTTCGCAGCCGTCAGGCATGGCGTGTTGGCCGGGTGCATGCGATAGTTGATGCCCTTGCTTTCATAGCAATCGCTCGTGGTGACGCTAGTTTCGAGATTGACGATTCGCGCCGCCGGCGCAACCCGGTCCAGTTCTTCGAGCGCATCGCCCCAAATGTAAGAGAGGCCGACTGGCTTTGGGATCGGGCCATGGGCTTGCTCCGCCATCGCCACATATTCGAGCGCTGATTGAACATAGGGTTCGTGCAGGACCGGATCCGACGGGAAGGGGAGAATCTGATCGACGCCCCTGCCGGTCATCACATCCCCGCACAAGAACAGGGTCACAGGAGCAACGGAGAGCGGTTCGGCGTTCACGCGATGTCAGGTGGTTTCCGCGGCATTCGCGTTAGACGCTCAACACCGGGCAAGGCGAATGCCGCACCAGCGAGTACAAGCGCGATAAAAGTGAGCCGAAGGCGCTCTGCGAACGGCCGCGGCCGGCGACGATCAAATCCGCTCCTCTCCGTCCCGCCTCTTCCCGCACGCCTTCCGCCAGGGGGCCGCCGATTACAGCGTGCGGAGAGTCCAAACCCAATTTTGCCTTCAGCTCCACCAGCCGTAAATCGGCGGCTTCCATCAACTGTCTCTCATAGCGGCTGAAATCGATTTGGAACGTGGCGGGCGGCGCTTCCACCACGTGAACTAGAGACAACCGAGCATCATAACCGCGCGCAAAGGCCGCCGCCGCCCGAAGCGCGGCTTCCGCTTCCGGCGTTTCATCCATGGCGCACAAGATGGATTTGTAGGGAAGCCGGGGTGCGTATCCCGCTAAAACAGAGCCGGTCCCGGTCCATACAGCCGAACTGAGGTCATGAAGGACCTTCGCCGTCACCGAGCCGAGGAGCAAGCGGCGAACAGGCCCCCGGCCGTGCGTCGCCAGCATCACCACGTCCGCTCCGTCGCGCTGAACGATCTTGTCTATGACTCTGCCCGGCTCTCCCAATTCCGCAATGGAGTCCGTCTGGTGTTCGGGGAAATTTTCCGCGGCGAATCGCCGCAACTGCTCTTGCTCCAGGATTCTGGCTTCCTCGGGCAATTCAGGATCGGTAATGGCACGGGGGCTTCGCGCCAGCGCCTCCGGTCCGTATGCGTGCACCAAGGTCAGGTTCGCGGAAAAGTGCCGGCTCATCTCCTCCACGTACGGGACGATCGCACGGCACGGCTCGGAATAATCCACTGGAAAGACAATCTTTCGAAACGGAAACATGATCTATTGACCGCCCTCACTCAACCCCAGCGTCTTTAAAACCGTGGGGGACTTTTCTTCCACCGCCAGCAATTCATGACACCCGCCGCAATCCTGGGTGATGGTCTTCTTGTCGGACGTCGCGTGGCTATCGTCGTGGCAACGGAAACATCCCGGAGCCTCCATGTGTCCTAGGTTATTCACATTTGTTCCCCAGGTCACTTTCAAGTCCGGAAATACATTGCTCTGATAAATCCCGGCCAGCGCTTGGCCGGCCGTCTGAACATCGTTGGAATGCCGCGACCAGATATCGCCATACTTGCTTTGATAGAAAGCGTTAAGGCCGGCTTGAATTTTTTGCGCCGCCTCTTCCTGGCTGGCATAATCGGCCCTCAGCAATTCCACTCTAAACAACCTGTCACGCCTCGCTACGCGGTAATATGATCCGAATTATGATGGAAACCGCTTTGGTTGGTCCTTTTGTGATCGGCGCTAATTGGAGCACGGATTGGAAGCCGAAGCGGGTTTAGAATCAAAAGTAGTCCACCTGTGGGGACGTAGCTCAGATGGATAGAGCGGTCGCCTCCTAAGCGACAGGTCGGCAGTTCGAATCTGCCCGTCCCTATTTCGATTGCGCGGGCTCGCCCGCGAGCATCGCGGCGATCTGGTCGCGAGCCGACTCGGTCAGCTCCCGCCGGTCCCGCAGCGTCATTCCCGCCGTCGGAATCGGTCGCCCGAGACGGAGGGTCACGCGGCCTGGATGAATCACTCCGGAGCCCATCGGCAAAATTTCGCGCGTGCCCACCAGGGCTATGGGGACCAGCGGCGCTTGCGCTTTGATGGCGAGGTACGCCGCGCCCTCCTTAAAATCGGCCAATTGGCCGTCCATTGCGCGGCCGCCTTCCGAAAAGATCAGTAGCGACGTGCCTCGCTCTGCTATCAGTTCCGCCGCGCGGCTGAGGGTTTTCAAGGAGGCTCTGGGATCCTCGCGCGGCACCGGAATGTGACCGGCCGTCTTGAGATGCCATCCCAGAAACGGAATTTGAAACAGGCCCTTCTTGGCCAGGAAACGGAACTCGGGAAGGCAGCTGAACACCACGGGCGTATCCATGTAGCTCAAATGGTTAGAAACGAAAACGCAGCGCGCATTTTCCATTTCGGCGGGATCGATGCGATCTCCGCCTTCCACGGCGACCTGTGTTCCGGCAATCCAAAGAAGCGAGCGCGCCCATGCGCGGCCGATGGCGATCTGCCTTCTCTGTGTAGATCCAAAGAGCGCAAGAACGAGGCTCACGGTCCCACACGCGATCGTGGAAAGCGCCATGAGCGGGACGGCAAACAGCCAAGTCCGAAGGAAGTCCACCCTATGCTGCCCCCGTCCCCTGTTTATCGCGCGGAGCGGAATCCCGAGCCTCTGGCAAAACTCGACATCGGCGGCGGAGGCGGCGTTTCGGGTGGCGGCTCGGGCTTCTTCGGGCGAGCATCCAGCCGTTTGAGAATCATCTCTTCTTTCGCCCGCTCGAACTTCGGAGTGCCCGGAGCCGCACCCGCAGCCTCCACCATTTCATCCGTCACTTCCATCGACGCCGGCAGGTGCTTCTGGAAATAATTGCGGATGCGATCCTGAACAATCCGCTGCTGCGAATACACCAGCAGATAGAGCACCTGCTCGCCGGGATATTTCGAGATGGCCTGATACAGACGCGAAGGCTTCTGCAGCTTCGCGCTCTTCAGCTCGCGCTCCAACTTTTTGGCGGACGCCTCGAGCTTCGCCGGCGAGGCGGCCTCGGATTTCGATAGCTCGACGTTGGTGATCAACCCCGCGCGCTCCTTGGGGTTCAGCTTTTCAAACAGCACCACCAGAAAGAGCGGTAGGCTATGGATGCGCAAGTTCCATCCGAAGGGCGCAAGCTGATAGGCCTTTTGCAGCCGGGCGAAGGCGGGCAGGTTGAGCTTCGGTCCGGCTAACGCGGGCGAAAAAAGCTCGATCAATTTCTCTTCTTCCAATGCCCGCAACAGATCCTGGACATTCGTTTCCCGGGCCATGTGACGGAGTTCCACGCCGAGCGCCTCCGGCGAGATCTTGCCGAGCATCTCCGCTTCGCGGGCGTTTTCATATTGCAGCTTGGTGCGTTCGTCAATCGCATAACCCAGCCGCGCTTTGAATCGGATCAAGCGCAGCATGCGCGACGGATCGTCGTAGAACGAATAGTTGTGAATGGCGCGAAGCTCTTTCCGCTCGATGTCGCCTGCGCCATTGCTTGGGTCGATCAAGAGGCCGAGCGAGGCGCGATTGAGCGAAAGCGCAATGGCGTTCACGGTAAAATCGCGCGAGCGCAGATCCTCGTGAATGGTGGCGCGGGAAATCTGAGGACGCCCGCCCGGTTTGGGGAAGCGTTCGGATCGGGCAATCGAAATAGAAGCCGTGGCTCCGCTCGGAAAGCGCAGATCGGCGGATTTTCTAAGGTCGTCCTCCGAGACAATCGCGACCGCGTGTTTTTTCTCCAGAGCCTGAGTCAGCTTTTGGGCGTTGCCTTCCAACACGAAGTCCAGATCGCGCACGGGAAATCCGCCCAGCATGTCGCGCATGGCGCCGCCGGCCAGGAACAGATTCGAACCCGCCTCCCAAGCCAGAGCCTGGACCTGGCCCACTGCGCGAAACTGATCTGCGCTCAGATGGCTTTCCAGCATGAACATGTAATCGCTCATCTAAATCCTCAGGGTCCTCAGGCCCCGCTCTCCTGCGCCGCCGCGCCGGGCCATTTACGCTCCCGCGCGGGGATGATGCCGGTCCACGATCTCGCGCAAACGCCGCCGCGCTACATGCGTGTACACTTGCGTTGTGGAAATGTCGGCATGGCCGAGCATGATCTGCACGCTGCGCAAATCGGCGCCGCCCTCCACTAAATGCGTCGCGAAGCTGTGGCGGATGACGTGCGGCGTGAGCGGGCGCGAAATACCGGCCCGCCTCCCGTGGGCTTTCAAAAGCATCCAGAAACATTGCCTCGTCATGCCCGATCCCCGAGCAGTAACGAACAAGTGTTTGCTCGCCCGCCCTTTGAGCATCCGTGGGCGTCCCTCCAATAAATAGCGGTCCAAGGCGCGTCCCGCGCTTTCCCCGAACGGAACCATGCGCTGTTTATTGCCCTTCCCGGATACTCTCAAGACGCCCAATTGCCGCTCCACCGCGGATAGTTCGAGAGCGCATAGTTCGCTCACCCGCAGCCCGGTGGCGTAGAGCAGCTCCAGCATCGCGCGATCCCTCAGACCGCTGGGCTTGCCTTCCGGCGGAGCCGCGATCAGACGTTCTATTTCCTCGCGATTCAGATACTTAGGCAGGTTGCTCCATTGGCGAGGCGGTTCCAGAAACTCAGCCGGATCGGCGGAAACCATCCCTTCTCTCGCCAGGAACGAGTACAGATTTCGCAGCGTGGCGACATGGCGCGCCACCGAGCGAGCTGACATCCCCTTTTCGAAGAGCGAGTTCACGTACTGATGAAGTTGCTCGCGGGAGGCATCCGTGACTGGAACCTGAAGGGAGGATGTAAATCTTTTCAAATCAGTGTCATAAGAAGAGAGCGAGTTCGCCGCTAACCCCTTTTCCACGCGGCAAAAGTCCAGAAAAGCCTTGGCCGGCCCGGAAACCCCCTGTGGCGCAGGCTTTAGCCTTTGGCTCGGCGATTTGCCCTGCATTGAGCCAATGATACAATACTTGCCAAATTGTTTGAAAGAAAATCGTTAACAAATTGGCTTCCTCCGCTAACAAGAAGGTGCTCGTTGTCCGCTTCGACAGGGAGACGCTGTCCGGCTTTATTCAAACACCCGGCGGATTGGAGGGTGACTCAGTAGAGTTACTTCGGCCCGAAGGAAGCCTGGTTCAAATTCCATTCGCCGAGACAAAACTGGTTTGTTTCGTTCGCGACTTCGACGGCGGCGAAACCTGGCGTCAGAACCGGGCCTTTTCCAACCGGCCTAAGACGGCTGGAATTTGGGTTCGTTTCGCATTTCGCGACGGGGATTGGTTGGAGGGGATCGCGCCGAACGATCTGCTGCGCGTGGACGCCGGCGGCTTCCAAGCAATCCCTCCCGATCCGACATTCCAGAACCAGCGCGTATTTGTGCCGCGCTCCGCACTGAGTTCCGTTCAGGTGCTGGGAGTGATCGGCAGCCCGCTACGCCGGCGGAGGGAACCGGCCGCGGGACAAAGACAGTTAGAAATGTTCAAATAAGCTGCAATGATGAACTGCGAGGCTTTAGAAACGCCTTTACTGTAGAAACTTCCCGACATAGTGATCCGCACACGATCTCCTTACTGGGCGCCCGTTTTGTCGCCATAGGGCTATAAGCCCCAATCGGAAGAGCCGGATCCGATCTTCCGGGACCGCGCGATAGAATAATCATTCCGTTTGTTGAATTGAGGCAGGCGAATGCAGGTTGACCCAGAGTATTTGCGCCGGCACTACAACTCGCTTTCGGATGAGGCCCTCTTGGCCATCAATCGCTCCGATCTGGTCGAAATAGCTCAAAAATGCTACGATGCCGAGCTTGACCGGCGGGAACTGGCTCCCCAGCGCAGCGCCCGGCAGCCGGAGGGACCGCGCCCGGTTCCCAGACGGCCGGATGGCCTGTCCAGTGAGGAGAGGGAAGTTTCGGTCGAGCCGGGCGATGCGTGCAAAAGACCAGAGTGGTTCGACGAAGCCGCGGAAGTGTACTCGCGTGCCGTCGTTCCTGGGACGCCTGTGCGGGATATGGACGATGCTCGCGATGCCTTAGAGGCCGCGGGGATTCCCTGTTACTTGGAGCTGAGCGAGACCACCGAAGAGAAGAGCCTCTTGCCGCCGGTAACGCACCAATGGCGTCTTATGGTTCCAGGTAATCTCAATTTGCAGGCTACAAGCATCCTGGACGCGACATCTTCAACCAGGAGTTCGAAGCGGAATGGAGAGCACATCTGGAAACTCTTTCAGACGGCGAGCTCAGCGCGATGAGCCCAGAGGCGGCCTTCTGCGGGCTATTCGATCGAGTTGAACGCGTGACCAAAGCCTACGATGAAGAGATTGCCCGCCGCGGCTGAGAGCGGAGTCCACTTAGCGCGCACCAGCAGAGTGGAGTCGTCTAGTCCTACTGCTGGACCGGAGGGCTCCACAATGCGCAGTTCTGATATAACCTAGGCTGATATGCAGCACTCCACCCGGCGATCGTTTCTTGCGGCAATAGGCGCCGCAGCCCTGGCGCCTGCGGCTCGCGCGCAACAGTCGGCTCCTCGCGACTGGTCTGGCCAAAACCCCGTGCACTATCCCGACCCTGACGTCGTGGCGCTGGATAACCGCTTCCGCCGCTACATGGTCGGCAACACAACCATCAAGCGGTTGTACACCGGGACGCTCTGGTCGGAGGGGCCCGCATGGAATGGGGTGGGCCGCTACCTGCTTTGGAGCGACATTCCAAACAACGTCCAGATGCGATGGGTGGAGGACGATGGCCGCGTTACCGTGTTCCGCAATCCCTCCGGAAACAGCAATGGAAACACTTTCGATTTTGAAGGACGCGAGCTATCTTGCGAGCACGGCAACCGCCGCGTGGTCCGTTACGAGCCGAATGGAACCACAACTGTCATCGCCGACAAATTTCAGGGCAAACGGTTGAACTCGCCGAACGATATCGTGGTGCATCCCGACGGCAGCATCTGGTTCACCGATCCGCGCTACGGCATCAATGGAAATTACGAGGGCTTCAAGGGGCAGTCGGAAACCAAGGAAGCGGCGTACAGAGCGGACCCGAAGACGGGTCAAATCGACAAGGTCTCGGACGATCAGGACCAGCCCAACGGGATTTGTTTTTCGCCCGATTACAAGAAGGTCTATATCGCCGACACCGGGATGCCTCACGATGTGCGCGTCTACGATATCGATGGCAAGTCGCTGAAGAACGGCAAGCGCCTGCTGACGATGATGGCTCCGGGCGGAAACGGAAACGCTGCGGCCGACGGCATGCGCTGCGACGTGGACGGCAACATCTGGGCAGGGGCGACTCCCGGTGTTCAGGTGATTACGCCCGAGGGACAAGTAATCGGAGCGATCCGCATGCCGGAAACGTGCGCCAACATCAGCTTCGGAGGCGCCAAGCGGAACCGCCTATTTATGGCGGCGAGCCAGTCACTTTACGCAGTTTACGTAGAGACTGTCGGCGCACACATCTGCTAGCTCCGCTGAGAAGCAGCGTGTGCTGCTCCTAAAAACTCTTCGATCAGCGCCGCCACCTGAGCCGGATGCTCCGCCGTCAGCGCGTGACCCGTCTCATCCAGCATTTCTACGCGCGAGCCCGGAATGCGGCGGGCGAACTCCTCGGCATAAATCGGCGGAACCAGCCGGTCCTGTTTGCCCCACAGCACCATGGTGGGCGATTTGATGCGATGAATCCGCTTTTTCAGCCCTTTATCCGGGATCGGCCAAACAAACTTGCCGGTGCAGGCCATGCACCAGATCATTTTGATTTGCGCCTCAGCGTCCGGAGCGCCGAAAATTGCCTTGGCGATCGGGCCTTCCGGATCGTAGAAGAGGTATTTCGGCAACTCGCTGGCTGGAGTGAGGGTCATCCAGTTGGGGATAGGAGCGTCGTCGCGCCACAAGCCGATGGGGCACATGAGAACGAGTTTGCTGACGCGCTCCGGGTTGGTGGCCGCAATCTCCGCCGCCATCATGGCGCCGAAGGAATGGCCGACGATGGGCACGGATTTCAGACCGAGCTCGTCGAGCAGATCGTAGTAGTAAAGGAGCAGATCCCAGAGATTATCGACGTGGGAGATTGCGTCGGGGTCGCCTTCGGTGAGGCCGGGGTGCTCGGGCGCGTAGACGGTATGGCGCGCGGCGAGCGTTTCGAGAAATCTGTCCCAAACCAGACCGCCGGCGCTATGCAGAAACACGAGTGGAGGTCCGCTGCCGGCGACTTTGACGTTCGCAGAAATCTTGTTTTGCCAGACACTGACCCTGCGATCGGTTAGCGCGCTCATGCCGCAACCTCCTTCGGCGCCTTTCGGCGGAGACCTTCGGGCCACCAATGGTTCTCCCATTCGTCCTCCCACATGAGACGCAGCGCGGGCGCAACTTCGCGGAAGAAGAGTTCGATATTCTTGAGCGTCAGCTCGTGCGGCATCGATCCCATGTGCAGCAGGACCATGAGATTGCCGACGCGCAGAGTCTGGCAGAGATCTTTGAGCTGATCGCGCACCGTAGCAGGGCTGCCGCACACTACAAAGCGGTCTTCCAGAAAGTCTTTGAATCGCTTCTCCTTGAGCGAAGCGAAGTTCTTGGCCATGGCCGGATTCCGCATCTGGTTGGCGAGGCTGCGATAATCCTGATGGCCCGGAATTCCGAACCACTCGGGCGGAACATGCAGGCACTTGTGATAGAAGTACTCGACATGCTTGGCGTAATCTTTTTCGGCTTGCGCGTCGGTTTCCGAAACGCCCACTAATTGCAGGAAGCCCATGCGGTAAGGATTTGAATCACGGCCGGCCTTTTCGCAGCTCTCCCAATATTTGTCGCGCACGGGCTTCGAGACGCTTTTATAACCGAAGTAGCTCAGGAAGCAATAGCAGTAGTCGTGCTCGGCGGTGTAGGCGAAGGTGCTCGTGCTGCCGGAGCCGGGAATCCAGACGGGCGGATGCGGCTGCTGAATGGGCCGCGGCCATAGATTCACAGCGCCTAATTGAAAGAACTTGCCGTTCCAGGGAAAGACTTCTTTCGAGGTCCACGCCTTAATAATCAGATCGTGCGCTTCGCGATAGCGGTCGCGCTGCTCGATGGGCGTGACGCCATAGCAAATGTTCATGTCCATTGGAGTGCCGAGAGGCATTCCCGCCACCAGCCGGCCGCCGGGAATGGAATCGATCATCGCGTATTCTTCGGCGATGCGGGTGGGAGGCTGCGTTCCCGGCAAGCTGGCGCCGAGTTGGACGATGGCGGTGTTGAGACCCTGCGTGGCGCGAGCCAGCACCGAACCCATGACGTTGGGGTTGGGCATGAAGCCGTAGGCGTTCTGATGATGCTCGTTGGTGCAGACGCCATCGGAGCCGGCTTTGGCGGCAGCGATCAACTCGTCGAGCGTCCAATTGTAAAACTGGCCTACTCGCTTGGGATCGGCGAGTTCGTGGAAGGGAGCGGTAACCCAGATGGACGGGTAACGCTTCTCGAAATCCTCGGGAAGCTCGCGATGAGGCATGAGATGAAACGTGGAGATATACATGTCGCTCCTGCCGGCGTCAGAACGCGATCATATCACGGGAGGGAAGACAGGCCACCAAAAGCGATGGCCTGCCCCGCAGATGCTCAAAAGCTGAAGCGAGCGCCTAGCTGAACCGCGCGCGGACCGCCCGACCCGAAGACCTGGTTTACCCGACCCGTAGGCTGGCCGAAGGCGAATGTCTGCGGCGTTTTCACTGTATCCAGAGTGAAGTTGTAGCCGGTTAGATTGGCGATATTGAAGAGATTGAAGAATTCGCCGAACACGGAGAGCTTGTAGCGCTCTTTGTAGACGAATTCCTTGGTCAAGCGCGCGTCCTGAGTGATGATCGGCGCGCTCAGGCCGTAGTTGGAGGGGAGTACGAGCGTGGGTATGGTGACGCCGTTCATGGCTTTCTTTCCTGCCCAATTGCTGTTGAAATACGCGACGGCCGCGGCCAAGTCCGATTTGCCGCACCCCGCGTTGAAACAATTGTAGGAAAGATTCGAGTCGGCCTCGGAAAGAGGAAACGTGGTGTTGCCGGCTCCGTTCAAATCGATTGAGGAGATCGTGGGCTGCACCGGCGGAGTGCTGATGATCGACGAGTTGAGACTCAGCGTCAGACCCCACCACAGATTCCCGGTTCCGGCGATGTTCAGATTATGGCGGGCCAGGGTGGGGCCATAGCCCGCGAAGTAATTGTCCAGATTTACTCCCGCGTTCTCCGAGAGCAGCTTCTGCAGTGCGTACGACGCGACGAATTGATAACGGTGCGAGAAGCGTTTTTGCAGCTTCACCAGCAGGCCGTCGTAAACCGAGCGGCCCTCTGGAACCCAGAACGTGATCGATCCGGTGGAGCATTCCTGGCCCGGGACGTAATATTGCGCCGCGGTGCAAACGGGAATGACCGGCGAGAGACCATCTGCGGTGCGGCCGAAGTGGTTCAAGTCCAGCTCGCCCAAGTTCACATTCTCGCCCTGCCGCCTGGCCCAATCGACGCTCAATACCATGTCGTGTCCGAATTCGTGCTGGACGCCGATGGAGGTCTGGTAACTTCGCAAGAGCGGAAAGCGGGAGGGATAGATTTCGATGCCTTGCTTGGCCACATCGATGCCCGCGACCGAATACGGCCCGCTGGCGGGAGGAGTGGGAGCGAGCTTCGCCGTAAGGCCCGGCAGTTGCTGGTTCATGATTTGGATGAACTGGCCGAGCGTCATGTTGGTCAGGGCGTTGATCGGCAGGGGCGCGCCCTGCGCCAGTGGTGCTCCGCCCGCGCTGAGATTCAGAATGCCTGGGAAGATATTGGTGAACGCGCTGGCAGCGAGCGTCGTTCTCCCATCGCCCAGAGGACCGATGGCGGCGCCTTCGCGGAAATGCTCCCAAATCGGCTGTGTGTCCCAATAGATTCCGGCGCCGCCGCGGATGACAGTTTTCTTGTTTTTGCCAAGAGCCCACGCGAAGCCGATCTGGGGGGCGAAATCGCGCTTATTGGACTGGGTTGCTCCCAGTCCACCGGGGATCGTTTGACTGCTAACGATCGGCGCGAGATATTGCGGTAGCGGAAGATTCGAATAGAACAAACCCGTTTCCAGGTCGTAGCCGAGGCCGGCGTTGAGCGTGAAGCTTGGCGTCACTTTCCAGGAGTCGGCGATCCAAGGGTGAATCCGGTTATTGGCCGCGCCTTGGTCATGTTCATAAAATCCCGGGAAGGTTCCATTGCCGACTCCCACGCCGCTGTAAATCGAGGAAGGCAGATTGTAAATCGGTAGATTCAAAAGATCAGCCGTGGAGGTGATTCGCGTGGGAAGATTCGGGAAGAGAAGCGGCGTAGCCGCCCCAACCAAGCCCTTGATGGTTTCGGGCGACATCACATATAGACAGCCCGGATCGCAAAAATCCCATGGCACGTCTTTGGTGTGCATATGCTCGTAGTCGATTCCGGCGCGGAGGCTGTGCTTTCCTTTAATCCAGGTAAGAGTGTCCGTCCATTCAAACGATCGCGCCTGGCGGAATTGCGGAGAGTTTACGCTCGTGCCGGTGCCGTAAGTGCTCGATCCGATATAGGTCACGATGGCGGGAAGGCCGAACCCCACGCACGGAAACTGGCAATCGCTGGGGAGCGCGTCGGTGACATTGTTCTGCCAGTAATGAAACTGGAAGCGAAGGTCGTTGACGAGATTCGGGCGAAACGCGCTGGTGAGGCCGAGCAGGCTCTGATCCGACCAATTCTTGTTGTAATTGAAATTCGCCGGCTGCGGAGTCAGCGCATACGGGCCGAATCCTTGGTTGCCGTCGTGCGTATAGCGGACAAAGAGGCTGTGTTTGTTAGAGAGATGATAATCGAAGCGCGCGTTGATGAGATTGTAGTGATACGGCTCCGGCCAGATGCCACTTAGCCCTTGGACGGACGGCAGATCCTCCTGCTCGCTTAGGACGGCTGTTTGGCCGAGGTGCTCGTAATTGAAAAAGAAGAATAGCTTGTCTTTGCGGATCGGGCCGCCCAGCAGGAATCCGGGGTTCTTGCGTTGGAAGAACGGGCTTGGGCTCAAGGCGCTTCGTCCGAGTCCAGGATATGCAGCCATATTGTGGTCGCGGTAGAAGTAATATCCGCTCCCGTGAAAAGCGTTGCCGCCGCCCCGCGTCACGATATTCACCGCGCCGAAGCTGGCGATCCCAGTGGAAGGATCGAAGTTGAGCGACGAGAGCTGGAACTCTTGAATCACTTCCTGCGACAGATTCATGGAAGTGCCGCCTTCCATTTCGTCGTTGACCGTTCCACCGTCGACGGTCAGGCGCGCGCCGACGCCGCTGCCTGCAGTGGCGCCCGGAGTAGAGCCGAACACACTCACGTTGAACATCGCGTTGAATTGGGCAGTGCTCCCGGGCGAGGCGGTGATGCCGGGCTCCAACGTGGCCAATTGCAGGGAGCTGCGGCCATTCAGAGGGAGGTCTTGGATAGTTTGGCGCTCGATCACGCCCTCAATGGCGTGACTGTCGTAGCTGACCTGGGCGGCGGCAGCCTCCACGGTGACTACCTCCTGCGCTACTCCCGGAGCCAGCTCCAGATCGACTGTCGTGGTGCTACCGGCGAACACCTGCGCTTGGCGCACCACCGTGCGGAAGCCGGCGCTTTCCACGCGCGCCTCGTATTCACCGGGCAGAAGGGCGGGAACGCTGTACAAGCCGTTGGAATTCGTGACGCCGGTGCGCACGGTTCCCGTGGATTTGTTGGTGATGGTGATGGATATGTTTGGGACGATAGCTCCCGATGAATCTGTGACGGCCCCTGAGATCGTGCCCGTCGGCGCTTGCGCGCCGATCGGGCCCACTGCTTCCAGTACCGTTAGGACTAGCAAGACTTTTGGAAAAGGATGCCGCATGGCGAGAAACTCCCCCTTTAGACCCGGTGACAGGTGGACCTGTCGATCGGTAGGGATTATATGGCGGTATACAGGCGGCGTCAAGGCGGGCTCGTCGGTTTGCCGCGCTCAGGAGTTGCTTTCGATTATGAGCTGCCGATCAGGATTCCGGTAAGGAACACCAAAGTTCCGCCCACCACGACCTCAAACGCGGCTGTCAAGAATGGCGTGTCCATGTAGCGCTTGCGCACGAAGCTAATGGCGGCTAACTCGATGGCTACGATGACCACGGCCAAAGTCAACGCGGTGCGGAAATAGGGGATAAGAAACGGCAAGGTGTGTCCGATTCCGCCTGCTGCGGTCATTACTCCGGAAGCGAGGCCGCGCACCCAGGGGTGGCCGCGGCCGGTCAGCGAGCCGTCGTCGGAGAGCGCCTCCGCAAAGCCCATGGAGATGCCGGCTCCAATGGAAGCGGCCAAGCCGACGCGGAAGGCATCACCGGCGTTGTGAGTGGCAAAAGCCGCGGCGAACACCGGCGCGAGCGTTGAAACGGACCCATCCATCAGTCCGGCCAGGCCCGGCTGGACGATCTGCAAGACGAAGAGTTTGCGCCCTTGGGCCTCTTCGTCCGCGCGGGCTTCCGGCGTGAGCAGTTCCCTCTCGAGCGATTCGGCCTGACGGTAATGCCGGCGTTCCACCTCGGCCAGATCGCCCAGCAGCTTTCGCGTGGATGCGTCCGAAACCTGTTGCATCGCGCGATCGTAGAATTGGCGCGTTTCGAGCTCCATGATCTCTGCTTGCTTGCGGACGGCCTGGATTCCCAAAGGCCGCACCAGCCAGACCGGCCGGCGCGTCAGGAAACCGCGCACGTCCTG
Organism: Bryobacteraceae bacterium; assembly: GCA_035631295.1. Taxonomy (GTDB): domain Bacteria; phylum Acidobacteriota; class Terriglobia; order Bryobacterales; family Bryobacteraceae; genus Palsa-187. The sequence continues at coordinate 19,728 of DASQJB010000203.1, forward strand.
ACGGCGGATGAGCGGAATGTGGTCGCCGAAGCTCTGGAGGTACTGGTCGATCAAGCCGGCGCGATGCCCGGATTCCTCCCGTTGCATTTCCTCGAACATTTTGGCGGTGGCGGGATAGGTTTCGCGAAGGCCATCGGCGAAATCAGCGTAGATGCGGCCGTCTTCTTCCTCCAGGGAAATCGCGAGCGCGAGAATTTCGCGGTCGGAGAGATCTTTGAACCGTTTGGTCACGATGTTTCCAAGCTATCAGCCATCAGCTGTCAGCTATTTACTCGTGGATGGTTACGCCTCCGTGGCTACTACTAGAAACTGGTAGGCGAACATTGTCTTCCACGCTCGGGCCGCCAGCATGTAGGCGGACTCCAGAACCTCTCCGATGCGAGGAGTTCTCGGAGTCATCAGGCTGAACGGGATCGCGCTCGGCTCGATGGACTGTATGTGGAACCCGTGAGCCCGAAGGAGCTTTTTCCAGCCTTCCCACATATAGAAGTGCAGGTGGGTCCGGTCGAATAGGCCGCGGTCATGCGATGGGAAGCGGCCCATTAGGACGCTTGCGCGGAAATAGATGTTGCCGCTGTTCGGAAGCGAAGCGATCAGCTTTCCGCCGGGAGCGAGTTTGACGCGGAGATCGCGCAGCAAAATGTGGGGATCGTAGAGGTGCTCCAGCACGTCCGCGCAGATGATGTAGTCGAATGCGCCTTCCATTTTTGGCAATCCGCTGTCGAGATCGACGGTGAAAAAATCGATGGTTTCCGAAAAGCCGACAGCGGGGCGCTCGCAGGAATCGATGCCGGTGACGCAGTAGCCGCGCTCGCAAAACAAGCGGCTGAGATCACCGTTGGCGCAGCCCACATCCAGCAGGCGGCGGCCTTCGCCTTTTTCCGGCAACAGCCGCTGGAGAATGCTGTGGCTGCTGTGCGGCTGGGTTTTGAGCACATAAGGGGAGCGCACCGTCGCGGAGGACACTTGAGCCATTTTATTCGTGGCCCCCTTTCCGGTCCGCAAATCGGGCCATCAGGCAAGCCCCGATGACTCCGGCGAGAGAGAGGATGCCGCCGAGCAGCGCCGAAAGCGGACGATATCGGAAGACGACGCGGTGGGCGCCGGCTTCCAGAACTACTCCTCGGAGCGCGCCGTCTACTTCGTATATGGGCGCGGCGCGGCCGTCCACCTGGGCCGTCCATCCGGGATAATACGTATCCGCGAGGATCAGCATTCCGCGGCAGGCGGCGCGTGCATCTACAGTTACAGTGTTGACGGTCTGCTTTGCGACCACCGCTCCCTCACGATCGCGGCTCGAAAGCTCAGGATCGCCGGATCCGCACGCCGTCAATGCAGGCGCCGCGCCGGTCACCACCGCAGTGGCCCGCAAGTCGGTTGACGGATCGTTCAGGATTATGGCCAATTCCGCGGGCGACCCCGCTGGGGACATATGGTGAACCAGCCAGGCGGACGGAAAGGCGTTGTTGTTTTTCAGGACGGCGATCCCGCCGCTGTCGCGGAATACGACCTGTTGATCGGGCCGGGGAGTTTGCTTGGGACCGGCCAGCGCGTAGTTGACGCCCCAGAGATTCTGAATGCGAACGGAAGGCCAGTTGAGCGAAAACGTGTTCGTGGTCACTCCGGCGCCGAAGCCATTCAGAGTTTCGATTCCGTCCCAATCGCCCAGATTGAACGCATCGGTCACCTGAGTCGCGTACACGCGGACCGGCCGCGGCTGAGCGCGCAAGAATTCGGAAGCCTGCCGGAACCTAGTCAGGTCCGGCAGGAAACTTTGTCCCGGCGCTGGATTTCGGGGCCGATAGACAGCGGCGCTTCCGTTTCCCAGTTCCAGGAATACCAAGCACAGCGCGGCCGCGATCGCCACAGCTCCGGAGATGTGACGTCGCGCTCTCGCCATGTAGAGCGCCGCCATCAACACCGCGACCAAGCCCGCCAGGAAGAGAGAACCCTCCAGGCTCTTTCCTAGGGAATGGAGGACGGCAAAGAGCGCAACTACGCTCACACCGAACCCGACAAGCCAACGCGCCATTGCTTTCGCTGCGGACATGGAGGACGCCGCGCGCAAGGCATCCGCGCCCAATGCAGCCAGCGGCGCCACGCCCAGAAAGAAAATCGAGAGGATCCGCAGGGGAGTGCGGGCCTTGCCGAAAAGGGGCAGCGCGGAATAGAGGACGCCGTGAAAGGGATTTCGCCCGCCCAGCGCCAGGAGCAAGCCGGCCAACGACAAGCATGCCAGGAGCGGGACGGGACGCTCGCGCCAACGGGCGAATACGGCCATGAGGGTGAGCGAGAGCCCGGCTACTCCGAGAAATGCCTCGCTTGCAGGGGCCATCCAGGGCACGATGACGCTGATCAAGGATGAAGGCATAAGCGAATACTGGTCGTCCACCGAGTAAGGGATCGCCTCTTGCCACCCGACGGGATGATCGGCCCCTACCCAGCGCACGGCGAGCTGGGCGTATTCGTATCCCGGGATGGTTTGAAAGGCGCCCACGAGGATCGCAAAGCCCATGGTGACGGCGAATTGCGCGAGGCATTGCGCGCGCGTGCCGGGCCGCGCCGCGATCTCCCAGGCCCAAACCGCCGCAATCGTGGTCGAGAGGTAAATGGGAATTTCATGATGTCCGCTGAGCCACGCAAGACCCAGGAACATTCCGCAAAGCGCGGTGCTGCCCCATCGGCCAACGCCGCGCGTGGCGCGGAGCAAGAAGAGCAGAACGAGCGGGGCGATCAGCAGCGCGCCGAACACTTCGGGCCAGTGCGTCAGCCCTACGAACCCGCAGAAGGAATACAACAGTCCGCCCAGAAGGGACGCGGCTCGCGAGCAGTTCAGGTCGCGGCAGAGAAAGTACGCCGCCAGCGCGGCGAGGAAATGGAGCCCCAGGAAATACCAGTTCAGCGCGGTGAGCGAGATGCGGTCTGGCCCCGGAAGCCAGAACAGTGGCCAGTTCAGCGGAAACGCCGCGCCTGCAATCTCTCCGAGAAACGGCTGGCCGCACCAGAGATATGGGTCCCACAAGGGAAACTCGTGATGTTGCCGCCAGGCGAGGCGCTGGAACTGGAGGCGAGGCACGTCCATGCGCGCGATGTCCGGGTTGTCGATCCAAGTGTATCGATCCGTGAGAGTCAGCTTCCAGCAGAACGCGGCGCACAGCACCAGCAGGATGGCCGGACCGGCAAGAGATTGCAATCGAGATCGTCCCGACGGAGCGGGGAGACGTTCCATTGGCATAGAAAATGGAAAGGGGCGGGCCGCAGGGAAGAATCAGGCAATATTATAAAACGGGAGGCAGGGTTGGGGCCACGGATGCACACGGATGGACGCAGATGGTCGCGTTCTTAATTGATGGTTAGCACTTCCACCGGCGCGTCGCGGCGGAGTATGTCGATGCCTACGACTTCTGCGTAGCGTTCGATCGACAGGTCCACGGACGCCGGCCCCACCTTCAAATTGCGGATGGAGACCCGCCGCAGCGAGGGAGGGAGGAAGGGATGAGTGAAAACGACGCGCGGGACTCGCGCGTCCACCGACAAACCCAAGCATGCCTGAAGCAGCATGAAAACGGCTCCCGCAGCCCAGGCTTGCGGCGCGCAAGCTACCGGATACAGCGTGGGCCCCTTGCCCGGCCTTCGCTCAAAGCCGCAGTACAACTCCGGAAGCCGGTGCAGGTCGACGAAAAGCGAGGAGTCGAAAAGCCCGGTGAGCACCTTGGCCGCTTGCGCCTTTAAATCGTAACGCCCCATGCCGCCGGCAATCAGCGCGTTATCGTGCGGCCACACCGAGCCATTGTGATACGACATCGGGTTGTAGCGAACCTCGTTGGATGAGACGGTGCGAATTCCCCAGCCCGAAAACCCATCGCCGGCCAGGAGCGTTTCGGCGGTTCTCACGGCGTGCTCGCGGCTGGCGATTCCGGCGAACAGGCAGTGGCCGGCGTTAGAAGCGCGCACGCGGCAGGGACGCTTGTTTCCGTCCAGGGCCAAGGCGTAGGTGGACAATTCTTCGCACCAGAAGGCGCGCTCGAAGCGCTCCTGCAATTCGCGCGCCTCGTGCGTCAATTCGCTGGCTCGTCCGGTGTGACCCAAGGCCAGCGCCGCTTCTGCGATGCCGCTCTTGGCCGCGTAGACATACGCTTGCACTTCGCACAAGGCGATGGGGCCTTCGGCGAGTTTACCGTCGGAGTGAAATATGGAATCGTGCGAATCTTTCCAGCCTTGATGCACCAAGCCCTTGGGCGAACGGCGGAAATATTCGACGAATCCATCGCCGTCGCGATCGCCGCAGCCGTCAATCCAGGCCAGGGCCTCTTCGATGTTGCGCCAGATGGATTCCAGAAACGCGGCGTCGCCGGTGTGCCGGAAATACTCGGCGGCGAGGAGGACGAACAGCGGGGTCGCGTCCACGCTGCCGTAATAACGGCCAAACGGGACTTCGCCCAGCGCCGCCATTTCGCCTCCGCGCGCTTCATGGAGAATCTTGCCCGGCTCGGCGTCCTGCTCGGGATTCACGTCGCGCGCTTGCGTCTCCGCGAGGTACGCCAGCACTCCGCGCGCGATGGGAGGCTCGAGCCATAGATATTGAAGCGCCGCAATGATGCCGTCACGGCCGAAGGGCGTCGAAAACCAAGGGACGCCCGCATACGGGTACGGCCCGGTTGGCGTGGAGGTGACCATCATGTGCAGATCCGCCCCGGAGCGGTTCACCCAGTCGTTGAACTGTTCATTGGAGCTATAAATGGTGCAGTCCCCCGTGGCTTCGCTATGCGTGACGCCGGCGGCTTTCGACAGGGCTTCGTCATAGGCGAGCGGCTGCGGCTCTCCAGTAACGCAGCGCACAACGCAGCCCGGCGCGGCCGGGTTATCGGACACTGGGGAGCGCTCCGGCCCCGCGCCGGGCGCTGTGCGCTGAACACTATCGATTTCACAACTTGCGCTGAAGAAGTAATCGGTTTGCTGGCCGCCCTGGAGGGTGGTCCTGAAAGCCATCTCCGACCGCGTGACGCGAGCCGGCGGAGGCGTCGCGCGCAGGCTAATGCGGCGGCACACCCCATCCAATCCGCGATAGTGGATCGCGAATCCGCCGTCTTCCGTCACAGGGCCGGAGCGCAAGCCGGTTTGCAGTCTCGTCTGTCCGCGAACCTCGAACACATCGGCGAAGTCGGCGTCGAAGCGAAAGGAAAAGCACACATCGACGGGCGCCAATCCGTAATTGTGAATGTGGAGCTTCTCATAGCAGACGCCGTTCCACAAGAATTTGGCGCGGTACAAGTGCAGCGTGCCATGCGCCAGCAGGACCTCGCCGCTTTTGGAGTAGGCGTCCGGATTGGCCAGGTCTGCGGCGAGCAAGACATTGTCGAGACGAACAGTCGAGCTGAGGAGCAACGGGCGGTGCGCGCCGAGGTGAAGAATCCATTTCGACAGAAACCTGGTTCCCTGGTGATACAGTCCCTGTTGGCCCATTCCACCCGGCTGGATGTCGCCGAAGGCGTCAAATACGCCAAACGTATCGTCGTGCTTCAGAACCAGGACTTGGCCGTCCGGATGGAACGCCTTGCGACGAATGGAGTATTTGCTGGGCTTGGGTTGCACCTACACGTCCCCGTGGATATTTTCAAGCGGCTACCGGAGAGCCGCGCGCCAGAAGGCTTTCATAGATTCGGGTGTAGTCTCGAGTCATTCGGCGCGCGGTGAAGCGTCTTTCGAAGACTTGGCGGATCGCGCGCCGATCCAGCCGCACAGCCTTTTCCACCGCGGCGGCTGCTTGCTTGATGCTGTCGACAATGAAGCCGGTCTGGCCTTCGTCGATCACCTCCTGCGCCGATCCGCAGCGCCATACGATGGTGGGGGTTCCACACGCCATGGCTTCGATCATGGCCAATCCAAAGGGCTCCGGCCAATCGATGGGAAACAGCAGCGCGGCCGCGCCGCCGAGGAACTCTCCCTTTTCGCGCTCTCCAATCTCGCCGAGGTATTCGACGCGGGGATCGCTCAAAAGAGGTTCAATTTCCTTGTGGAAGTACTCTTCATCGACGGCGTCGACCTTCGCGGCGATGCGGATCTTCCATCCGGCCAGCCGCGCGATCTCAATGGCGCGGTCCACGCGTTTCTCGGGCGAGATTCGACCGAGGAATGCGAGATAGCCGCGCGGCTCCTCGCACAGGCGGTACAGGTTTTCAGGCAGGCCGTGATAGACGGTCGCCCTCCAGTTCGCCCATGCAAGCGGCGCGCGCTGCGAATTCGAGATGGACACCACCGGAACCTCCTCGAAATCCCGGTACACCGGCGCCAATTCCGGGAGATCCAGCCGGCCGTGCAGAGTCGTCAGATGAGGGATTTTTTGCCTCACCGAGAAAGGAAAGTGAAGGTAGTCGATATGGAAATGCAAGATGTCGAATTCGGGAGCCTGGCTGAAGACGAGGTTCAGCATGCGTATATGGTGCGTAAGCGGATCCCTGCACTTTTTTTCCAGGCGCAACGATTGGGGGCACGGAGCGACGAGCCGCGCCCTGGTGACTGAGTCTCCGCTGGCGAACAAGGTCACATCGTGGCCCTGGCGGACCAATTCCTCGGTCAGATACGAAGCTACGCGCTCGGTTCCGCCGTAGAGCTTGGGCGGGACGCTTTCGTACAGCGGCGCCACCTGGGCGATCCTCACTTCTACCTCCGGCTGGAGCCGGGCTGTTACTCGATCACATGTCCTGGACGTTGATCGAGTGGGGCTCCTAATAGCGGATACAGCTCGTCGCGGAAGCGTTTCGTTTCGGGCGTCCCCTGGTGGGCCTCAAAGGCGGCCTTGTCCTTCCAAACCGAGACGATAGCGAAGTGATTCGGCAAGGCGTCTTCTTCCTGAATATCGATCCGCACCAGGCCGGGCTGCTTTCGCGTATCGCTGGCGTACTCCTTCAGCAAAGCGATGGTCTTGGTTGTGTTCGGGGGAGGGACGTCCACGTGGGCAACGACGTAGAAGGCGGCTTGGGGAGATTGCGCGTTGACGGCGAGTGCGAGAATCAGCGGCAGAAAAGCTTGGCGTAACATTTCCACAGCGTACAACACTGGGGAAAACAACAAGCCACGGATGGACACGGATGAACACGGATCTAAAACGGATGACTTATCCGTGTCGATCGGTGTGGATCCGTGGCTAAAGAATAGGGCGCCGTTTAATTCTTGCCTGACCGGTTCTGACCTCTAACGGTTGTCTCCTGACTCCTTTTCTTCGGCCTGACGTTGAACTCCAGCTTCCAGCGCCGCCCGTCGCGGGCGACAAACCATAATTCGAGCATGCCCGTTTCGGTGACCAGGGTCTCCAGCGTCACCGCGACGGTTTCGCCGATCTTGCCGTCCAGAGTCGCTTCCACTGGCGCGGTTTCCTCCAATTCCGGCGGAACCTCGTCGAGCAACAGGCCGGCCGCATCGTCTTTGCGCTCAGTGGAGGCGAAGAAGCGGAATTGGGCGCGCTCACCGACGCTGAGAGCGAACCGCCGGTCCGGAATCTGAACTCCCGTGCCTTCCTCCATGCCGAAGGGCGCGACGGTCATCGCCTTTAGCGGAGGGCGCATGCCCGGCACGGCGGGCATAGTGGTTTCGATGCCGATATAGTAAGCGCGCGGAATTCCGCCCCTGACGCGGATGCCTTTGCCCTGCCGGGCCAGACCGTAATAGGCTGCGCCGCGAGCCACCGCGTGCATCAGCTCATTCGCCTCCAGCGGCTTGGCCGGACTCGGCAACCAACTATTCAGCACCTCCAAGATCCGTTGGCGCACCACGGTCGCGCGAAGCACGCCGCCGTTGAAAAGCACGTGAGTGGGCGTCGCCTGCTGATGTCGCAGGAAATGCGCCAGATGGCGGGTAATGGCCGCATCGGCAGCGAACGGGAGGCCGAATTCGGTGAGCGCTGCGCGCCGGCCCTGCGGCTCGTCATCGAGTGCTGCTTCGGGCAGGAATCCGTCGAGCAGAATCGTCTCCAGATCTTCGCGTTTGAGCTTGGTCTTGATAGATCCGCCGACCACACCGGTCCCGCGGCCGAGAATGGTGATGGGCTGGTCTTTGTCGCCCGAGCCTTCTTCGAGCAGCTTTTCCTTGGCCGCGCGGCAATGCTGCCACAGCGCGTGAAACTGAAGCGCGTCGATCTTTTTCGGGAGCTGCTGAGCGATGTGATGCGCCAGCGCGGCGTCGATATTGTCGCCTCCCAGCAGGATGTGGTCGCCGACGGCGATGCGCTCGAGGATCATGTCGCCGGCTTGATCCTTCACCTGGATGAGCGAGAAATCGGTGGTGCCGCCGCCGATGTCGATCACCAGAATCAAATCGCCGGCGCTTACCTGATCGCGCCACTCCGGCTGGCGCTCGATCCAGTTGTAGAAGGCGGCTTGCGGCTCTTCGAGCAGAATAACGTTCTGGTAGCCGGCATCGGTCGCGGCCTTCACCGTCAGCTCGCGGGCGACCTCATCGAAAGAGGCGGGAACCGTCACAAGCACCTGGCGCCCGTCGAAAGGATCTTGTGGGTTTTTGGAGTTCCACGCATCGCGGAGATGATGAAGATACTGGCGCGAGGCCTCGAGGGGCGATATTCGGGGCACGCCGTCCGGCGCGTTCGGCGGGAGAATGTCCGCGGCGCGATCCACGCCGCCATGCGAAAGCCACGATTTCGCCGAGGAAACCAGCCTTCCCGCGTTTTCCAGCCCCTTTCTTTGCGCCAGCACGCCCACGATCGGGCCGCTTTCGTCGAGAAACAGGAATGAGGGCAGCAGCGGCTCTTCGCGGACTTCGCCCGGGTGCACAAATTGCGGGATGGGGAACAATTCCACCGCGTCCCCGCGGGTGTAGGCGAGGGCGCAGTTGGTGGTTCCCAAATCAATGCCGATTACGTCCAAGCAGCCTTCCTCCCGTACGCGTGTTAAATTCGATCCTACCAAGGACTTGCGGGCGTGTAGCCACGTTACGTTTTTTCGAATCCCAGACGGGCGCAGGAGCGTCACAGGAGCTATGAGAGCCGTGGGGTTGATAAGTAGCCGCCCGGAAAACGCGGAACGAATGAACTCCGCTTGCCCCGGCGGCGCGCTAAAGCGTCATACTAAAGCCATGAGAGCCGTTCGATTCACTTTTGTTCTGTGTTCTCTGGCGGCCTTTGCACAGTACCCGGGCGGACCGTTTCCTGGAGGCGGCCCACTCCCTGGAGGCGGCCCACTCCCGGGCGGCCGTTATCCTGGCAACCCTAATCCCAACGGAACTCCCAATGGCGGGCAACTCCCGGGCTCCGGCCGGGGAACCAGTTCCCGAGCCGCGACCGGGCTCACCATGACCACCGAAGGCATGGTTCGGCGAGCCGTTTCGGGTCAGCTTGTGATTCAACCCGACGACCATCGCATCGTGTGGTACCGCCTGACGGGACGGGCGGCGTATCAAAAGGACGGTAAGGAAGCGGACGTGAAGGATTTCACGCCGGGCGATCGCGTGAGCGTCGACTCAACGGAGGACGACGAAGGCAATTTCACCGCGACAGAAGTGCGGTGGCTGAAGGCGGGCACGGCAGAAGAACGCGCGGGAACGGCGCAAACCTGGGATCTGCCCCACACCGCCGACTCTAGCTCCGCTGCCACGGCGTCGCGTTCGCGCGCCACGAGCCGCAGTGACGACGATCGCCCCATTCTGCGTCGAAAGAGTGGGGATTCCTCTTCGGCGGATAACAATGGTGCTCCGCCGCAGACGGCCGCAACGCCCAGTGAGCAGGCCGGAAAGGCGAATCCGGAGCCGGCTCCCGCAACTGAAAAAGACGCCGACGCCGATTTGCGTCCGACGACATTGGTGCGGCAACCGGACCCGCCGCCCGACGTCGACGATCCCGGCAAGCCACAACTGCGCCGCGGCGCTCCCGCCCGACGCCCCTCGGTTAACTCAATGCCGGTGATCACCGATCCTCCGGCGAATGCGGCCCGCGGTTCGCAAGATGCGCCGGCGCCGCGAGGCGGTATTGTGCCGCAAGAGGATCCGGTCATCTCCAAGGCGCGCGAAGTTGCCTATTCCTACGTCGATGGACTGCCTAACTTCTATTGCCAGCAGATGACCACCCGTTATCAGAGCGACGATCCCAAGGCGGGGTGGAGGGCGCTCGACATCGTGAGCGCGGACGTTACCTATGAGGACGGGAAGGAGAGCTACAAGAACATCAAGATCGGTAGCAAGCCTGTCAACCGCGCCATGGAAGACATCGAAGGGACTCGATCGACGGGCGAGTTCGCCACCGTGCTAGTGGACCTGCTCAGTCCGGCTACCGGGGCCAGCTTCAAGCGCGACGGCCAGGACACGATTCGCGGGCGGACGGCTTATGTCTACAAGTTCGACGTTCCGCGAGAACGCTCGCACTGGCGCATCGAGGCGCCATCGCAACTTTACTATCCGGCGTTCCGCGGGAGCGTGTGGATCGATAAAGAGACCTCGCGCGTGCTGCGCATCGAGCAGGAGAGCCGCGGAATGCCCGTGCTGTTCCCGTTCGACACCGTGGAAACCGCGACAGATTACGATTTCGTTCGGCTGGCCGCCAACGAGCAGTTCCTGCTGCCTACGGAATCCGAGGTGTTGAACTGCCAGCGGGGGACCAGCACGTGCGCGCGGAACAAGATCGAATTCCGGAATTATCGCAAGTTCGACGCTTCATCGACGATTCGGTTCGACGACGCATCCGAGAAGAAACCGCAATAGGGCGGACTTAAAGCCCGCCCTTCACAGGCTAAAGCCTGTGCCACAAGGCTAAAAATCTGCCCACGCAGTTGGCGTTTAGCCGCGCGGCTCTCGCACGATCAGCGGCCGCTCTAAGCGAAATGTAAGAAGCGATTCGGGCGGCACATGAATACGACGGCCGCGGGTCAGCATCTGTTCGCCGGCTCCAGCAGCCGCGCCGGCTCCAGCTCCTATGGCCGCTCCCTTTCCTCCGCCGGCGATCGCGCCGATAATCGTGCCGAGCAGCGCTCCTCCGCCGACGTGTTCTGCGGTGCTACGATTTTCGCCCAGTCCGGGCTTTCGTTCCGATTCGATCCGCTGGGACTCGCTCTCGATGCCGTACCTTCGTCCGTACACTGTGACCGATTCCAGGTCGAGCACCAAATCGTGGTCGGGAGCTTCACGTACGATCAGCTCAGCCGGCGATCCGCGCGGAATGGCAACCAAGCCGTTATCGCCGAGGATGTCCTGGTCGATAGTAGCCCCGTAGACTCGTTGTTCATTCCGCTGCGCATCGATCCACTGATTGGTGCGAACGGAGATCATTGTGCCGGGTTGGATTCGCTCGGCCAAGGTCCGGGGCGGCGCGCCGGCGACGACGAATTCAGCCGAGCAACCGCGATCCACCCAGATGCCTTGCTCCGTGTAGCCCCAAGTTTCGCCCTGGACACAGCCCTGCGACTGGTAGAGTTGGCGCTGAAGTTGGACTCCTTGCCCCGTCTCTGCGTCACAGAAAACGCGGCCTCCGCTGGAGCTGCAGATCACGTGGCCGGGCTGCGGAGGCCGATCGAAATTCTGCGGTTGCGCGGTTCGCGGCACAAGCAGCATCACGGTTAGTGCAGCCGCAAACAGCAGGAAAAACCGTAATGGAAGATGAAGATGAAGATGGTGTTGTTGTTGGTACATAATCCCTCCCCACGCATTTGGGAGTGCATGCGGCAGCCCATTCGTTTACTCGCCTGCCGTTAACTCAAATGTTTCCAGGCCCTGGCAATAACTTCACGGCGCGGAAGTAGAGATTACAGGGTTAACACCAGGCGACGTCAGGTCATCTCCCAGAAGAGGGAGGGATTTCTATGAACCGAATCTTTCTGGCCCCCGCCGTTCTGGCGGCGTTGGCGCCGTTCGCGGCCGCCCAATTCGAAGGAGAAAACCGATACAGCCCAAGCGACGTAAGCGCTCTGGTCGATCGCGTTCACGATGACCTGAACCATGCTTACGGCGTGTGGCATTTTTCGGATTCCGATCGCGATCGTTTGAATCATGCCGAGAAGGAGCTTCGCGAGTTCGCCGAGCATTGGAGCAAGGCGCGCTTCGACAAGGGAAACCTGGACGACGCGATATCCGCCATTCAGCACGTGCTGGACAACAACCGCCTTCCGCCGCGGGACCGGGATGCTCTTTCCGACGACGTGGGGCGGCTACGCAGAATGCGCGAAGCCTACGACCATCATGAGATCGGGTAGTTTAAGGCTACTGTAAAGCCGAAGTGCACGCCGGGCAGCGGCGGGCCTCCAAGGGGATGGTAGTCCGGCATTCCGGACATGTTTTCGTAGCCGGCGCCGGAGCTTCCGCCGGCTTCGGGAACATGCGGTTCACCTGCTTGACGATCAGGAAAATGACGAATGAGATGATCAAAAACTCGATGACGGTGTTGATGAAGACTCCGTAGTTGAGCGTCGGCGCCTTCGCCGCCCTGGCTTCCGCCAGATTGGCGTAATGCTGGCCGTTCAAACTGATAAACAAGCTGGAGAAGTCGAATCCTCCCGCAGCCAGGCCAATCACCGGATTCAGGAGATCGTTCACCACGGAACTGACGACTCTGCCAAAAGCGGCTCCGATAATCACGCCGATCGCCAGATCCAACGCATTCCCGCGCGCGATGAATTGCTTGAACTCGGAGAGCATGTTGAGTAAAGTCTACTACAGCAGGTGCTATAAATCGGTTATGCCGAAGTCCCCTACATTAATCACCGTCACCTGCCCTTGCTGTCAGGCTGAGTTGCACATCGACCCGAAAACGCAGGCGGTGATCCGGCACAAAGAACACGAGAAGCCGCGGTCGATGGCGGACATGGAAGCGGCGGTGCAGCACTACAAAGGGTCGGCGGACCGGCGTGAGGATGCGTTTAAGAAGTCGGTGGAAGCGCACAAGTCGCACGCGGATGTGCTGAGCAAGAAATTCGACGAGATGCTGAAGATCGCGAAGGAGAATCCGGACGAGCCGCCGCCAAAGCGGGATATCGATTTCGACTGAGTTACCTGAAGGCGCTGTCGCCGCTGCCCGTGATCGTAAGCAACCGCTGCAGCCCCGCCCGCACAGGCGCGCCCACGATGGTCGCCGGACCGAGGGAGATTGTGCCGGCAATCGGAGAGACAATTGTTGTACGGAACCCGCCCACCTCCTCGATCTCCACCAAGGCATCGCCAGTTTTCACGGACTGTCCCACCGCGACGTAAACGGCCGTGAGCGTGCCGTCGGAGCGCGGGATGACATCGACGACGGCGGTGCCTCCACGTCCCGGGCGCACTCCCGGCAGGGGCGTGGGTGGAACGGGAGCCGCGTTTTTCGCCGCCGGATCAATGGTCATGTGGTAGTCGCCGGTCCCGGAGGAGTCCACAAACTCTATGTGCACGTCCACGCCAAAGCCTTCTATATAGCGGTAGATCCACTCCTCCGCCGCGGGCAAGCCAAACTGAGAGTGGAACGTGAAGTCCGGCGGACCGAATTTGATGTAGACCATGCCGCGATCCGTTTTCCAGCCTGGAATCGCGCGTGTGCCGAAGTGTTCGCTCGCATAGGCGATGCGGCGGTAGTGCTCTTCGCGATACTCGTTTTCGGGCGTGCCGGGAGTGGGGTCGCGGCGCAGCCAGAACTGCTCGATGAACTTCTGGCGCTCTTCGTCGGTTTGGAGGCTCCGGAAGGCTTGGCGCTCGGCATCGGTGATGACGTAGACGACTTCTTCGTTGAGCCACTTTTGATAGGACGTTTCGGTAGGGGGCTCATTCGGACGCGCGGCCTGCGCGGGCGCGGGGGTTTGCGCGAGCAGCAGTTGAGGGCGGTCCTTGGTCCAATTCGCGAATAACGGGAGGGCGGGCTGCGTCGGCGGTTTGAGTGCGGGCGCAGCGGGTTTCTCGGTGGCTCCGATCGCGATGGCGACCGAGATCGCCAGCAGAGTCGCTAACAACGCAGGCGCGACGCCGGAGCGCCGCGATTGCGGTTGTCCCAAGAGACGCTGAATTCGGTTCATCAGACTTCCTCCATTGGCTGCAAGCGCGGGCTGCGCGGCAATGCGGCTGTGTTCCAACGCCGCGAGCGCGCGAGCGAAGCCGTGCGCATCGCCAATCGCGGCGGCCACGTCGTCACAGCAGTTTTCGCGCTCTGCGCGGATGATCGAGGAGACCCACCAGACGGCGGGGTGGTAGAAAAGCAGGTCCTCGGCGATGCTTTGGAGCAGGTTGATCAAATAGTCCCAGCGGCGGATGTGCGCCAGTTCGTGCAAAAGGAAGCATTCGATCTGCTCGGGTGGGAATCCGGTGAGCAGGCCCGCCGGAATGAGAATCGCCGGCCGAAGGAAACCCATGGCCACGGGAACTTCGGTGAGGCAGGATTCGAGTAAGACAACCGGCCTTGAAACGCGGAGCCGATCCGCAAGCTGGCGCATGCGCTGCCGCCAATGTTCGGGAGCGGCGCAAACTCCCGTGCGGCGGAGGCGTTGCGCGGCGAGCCAGCCGGCAAGGGTGCGAAGGCCGCAGAGACCGGCGCCGAGCATCCACAGGGGGACGAGCCAGCGGAGGGGGTCAGGTGGCAGAGGCGGCGGCGAGGCTAAAGCCTCGCTTGCAGGCTGAAGCCTGCTCCACACTACGAGCAGCGGCGCAGCAGCGGACCGGATTGTGTAGGGGCGCAGGAGGTAGAACGTTACTGCAAATGCGCAGAGCATCGTCAGGAGAGCGGCGCAGGCCACGGCATAACGAAGGCGCGCTCGCCGGAGAAAGCTCAGGGCTACAGCCAGAGCGAGCGCGATCAGCGCTCCTTCCCATAGAAAGTGAATCAGCGTCCAGGCCAAGGCGTTCGTCATGGCTATTTCTCCTTCTCGTATTCGTCCAAAAGCGCCCGGATTTCCGCGAGCTCCCGCTTCGATGTCTTGCGCGCCGCGAGAACTCCGAGGATGAGGCTTTTCGCCGAGCCGCTGAACGCGCGCTGGATCAAGTCTCCAGCGAGCTGCCGCTGCGTCCATTCGCGCGGACGGGCGGCCTGATAGATATGAGCACGCTGCTTTTCGTTGCGCTGCACTAGACCTTTTTCTGTCATGATCTGAAGCAGCTTCAGTGCTGTGGTGTACTGCGCGGGACGGCGCGCGGTTATGGCTTCATGAACTTCGCGCACGGTGGAAGGCCCGCGGCTCCATAGGACTGCTAGGATTTCCAGCTCGGCGTCGGTGGGCCGGGGCGTTTCTCGATCAGACATACGAAGATCTTACTACGACGATCTTCGTGAGTCAAGAGGATTGTTATTTACGCAGTTCCCGCGCGGCCGCCGCCGCTTTTTCGAATCTCCGCTCCATGGACGGATCGCGGAGTGCGGAACGCAGTTCTTCCAGTTTGCCGATGAATGCGCCGAGGGCCGCATCGATGCCCGCCGCGTTGGTCGAAAAGATATCGCGCCAGATTTCGTACGGACTGAGGGCGAGCCTTGTCAATTCCATTGCCGCCGGTCCCGCGACCTGCGCCGCCTTGTTCTCGTCCACGATCAATGATGCCAACGCCGTGGAAATCAATTGCGGCAGATGCGATGTCAGAGCAACCAGGCGATCATGCTCGGCGGCGTCCAAAAAGACCAACCGCGCGCCGATGCGCTCGATCCAAGACTCCAGCCCTGCATCGCGGCCCGTGAGTACATAGGGGCGGCCGCGGAACAGATCGGCTTCGGCTTGCTCGACTCCGCGGGACTCCTTGCCGGCCATGGGATGGCCGCCGACGAACCGGCCACGCCGGAGATGCTTGGCCGCGGCTTCGGAGATTGTGAGCTTTGTGCTGCCTGCATCGGTGATCAGCTTTCCGGGCCGCACGTGAGCGTCGATCCCGCGAATAGTCTCGATGATTCTTTCAATGGGCTGCGCGAGATAAATGACATCCGAGGCTGACGCGGCTGGTTCGAGCGGCGATGCCTCATCGATCGCGCCGAGCTCGAGCGCCGCCCGCACCGCGGCGGGCGAACTAACGCCAATGATTCGCCCGGTGAATCCAGCCTTTCGCAACGCCAGCGCGAAGGAGCCTCCGATGAGTCCCACGCCAACGACACTGACGGTGTTCACGCCGCCCGGCCCACCGCCGCTGCAATGGCCCTCACCTGCTGCATCATCTCGGCGAACAGGCGCGGCGTCAGCGTTTGGGCGCCGTCGCTCAGAGCATGATCGGGATCGGGATGCACTTCGACGAGCAGAGCGTCCGCGCCCGCGGCAACGGCGGCGCGCGCCAGGGGCAGCACCATGTCGCGGCGGCCCGTGCCATGCGATGGATCGCCGGCGATAGGAAGATGCGAGAGCTTCTTCACCACGGGAATCGCGGAAACGTCCATGGTGTTGCGCGTCGCCGTTTCGAAGGTCCGGATGCCGCGCTCGCACAAGATCACGTTGTAATTGCCGCCGGTCATGACGTATTCGGCCGCCAGCAGCAGCTCCTCAATGGTGGCCGCGATGCCGCGCTTCAGCAGCACCGGCTTGCCGACTCCGCCCACTTCGCGCAGCAGATTGAAGTTCTGCATATTCCGCGCGCCGACCTGCAAGATGTCGGAGTATTTCATCAGCAACGGAATTTGCGATGCGTCCATCACTTCGCTCACCATCAGCAAGCCGTGGCGGGCTGCGGCGTCGCGCATCAGCGCTAGGCCCTCTTCGCCCAAGCCTTGGAAGCTATAAGGCGAAGAGCGCGGCTTGAACGCGCCTCCGCGAAGGATCTGCGCGCCGCTTTCGGCCACGATCCTGGCGCATTCGTCGATCTGCTGGCGGTTTTCGACGCTGCAAGGCCCAGCCATTACTACAACGTGCGGGCCTCCGATGCAGACGTCGCCGACGCGCACGATTGTGCCTTGGGGCCGGAAATGGCGGTTGGCGAGCTTGTAAGGGCTGACGATGCGATGGCATTCCTTGACGCCTTCCATAACCTCGAAATCGGCAGGATCGAACTGGGCGTAACATTCGGGCGGGCCAACGCCTCCCAGCACGGTGTGCAGAACGCCCGTAGAGCGGTGCACGGTGAAGCCCATCTCCACCAGCCGGTCGATGACGGCCTGGATCTGCGGCTCGCCGGCGCCCTGCTGCATCACCACGAGCATTACGAATCCCCCTTGTTTCCGTCGCGGTGCGCCGCAACGTTAAGATGCTGCAAGCTGCGCATTTCGTCGATCACGCGCTCGTAGATGCGCCGCAGGGCGTCCGGCGTAAGCGGGCCGGCGTTGTGCGAAAGGATGTTGCGATAGACGTCGTCTTCGCGCTTGGGCTCGTAAATCGGCAATTCGGCGGCTTCCTTGGCGCGGCCGATCTCCTCGACGATGCGCGTGCGGCGGTTCAGCAGCTCGACAAGCTGGCGGTCGATGGCGTCGATTTTCTCGCGGCTTTCGGCGAGAACATGAAGCGCTTCTTCGAGGGTCATATCGCGGCCGCCAGCGCCATCCCCTCGCGAAGCGAGCGGGCGAAGGCTTCCAGTTGTTCCTCGCTCGCTTGCCGCTCGATTAAGCGCACGATCGCGCTCCCCACCACCACGCCATCGGCCATTTGCGCTACCCCGCCCGCCTGCTCGGGAGATGAAACTCCGAATCCCACGGCCAAGGGTGCGGAAGTGATCGCGCGCATTCGGCGCACCAGAGGCTCAATCGATTCCGAGAGCGTGGCGCGCTCTCCGGTGACGCCGGTTCGCGAAACCAGATAAATGAAACCGCTGGAATATTTCGCGATCAGTTGCAGCCGTCTTTCCGTGGAAGTCGGCGCCGCGAGGAAAACCGTATCGAGTCCGGCCGCGCGCATGACGGTGACGTATTGCTCCGCTTCTTCCACGCTGACGTCGGTCAAGAGACACCCGTCAAAGCCCGCCTCTTTCGCGTCGCGGGCGAGCTTTTCGAATCCGTATTGGAAGGCCGGGTTTAGATAGGTGAACAGCAGCAAGGGAACTTCTGACGTTTCGCGGATCCTGCGGCCGACGTCCAGAACTTTCTTGAGCGTCGTGCCTGCTTTGAGCGCGCGTTCGGCGGCTCGCTGGATCACGGGGCCGTCGGCGATGGGATCCGAAAAGGGCACGCCCAATTCGATTAGATCGGCTCCGCCGCGCTCGAGCGCCACCACCAGCGCGGGCGTTTTCTCCGGAGAAGGATCGCCCGCGGTTAGATAGGCTACAAGCGCGGCGCGGCCCTCTCGTTTCAGTTTTTCAAACAGAAGCTGGATTCGCGTTGGATGCATCAAGCTCAGGGAAATTCTCGCGATAGATGTCGGTGTCTTTGTCGCCGCGGCCGGAAAGATTCACCACATAGATTTTGCCGGCGTCCGCGGGAGCGCGCCGGATCGCTTCGGCGACGGCGTGCGCGGACTCGAGCGCCGGGATAATTCCTTCCGTGCGCGCGAGCTTCACCGCGGCGGCCAGCGCTTCGGCATCGCCCACGGAAGTATATTCGGCGCGCCGGCGGTCGCGCAGCCATGCATGCTCGGGGCCGACGGAAGCATAATCGAGACCAGCGGAAATGGAATGCGTGAGAGCGATCTGGCCATCGGCGTCTTGAAGAACGTAGCTCTGCGCGCCGTGCAGCACTCCCGGACGGCCACCTTGGAAGCGCGAGGCATGATCGCCAAGTTCAGGAGACCGGCCCCCCGCCTCGGCGCCCACCAGCCGGACGCTTTCGTCGCCGAGAAACGCGTGGAATAAGCCGATGGCGTTCGAGCCGCCACCCACACAAGCGATCAGCACATCCGGCAACCGGCCTTCGCGCTCCAGTACCTCCGCGCGGGTTTCTTCGCCGATCACTCTTTGAAAATCGCGGATCATCATCGGGTAGGGATGGGCGCCCAGAACGGAGCCGAGCAGGTAATAAGTGGTTTCGACGTTGGTGACCCAATCGCGCATGGCCTCGCTGATGGCGTCTTTGAGGGTCCGGCTGCCATTGAGCACGGGAACGACGGTGGCCCCGAGGAGCCGCATGCGAAAGACATTGAGCCGCTGGCGGCGCATGTCCTCTTCGCCCATATAAACTACGCATTCGATGCCGAACAGCGCGCATACAGTTGCCGTTGCAACGCCGTGCTGGCCGGCGCCAGTTTCGGCGATGATGCGCTTCTTGCCCATGCGGCGGGCCAGGAGAATCTGTCCCAGGCAGTGATTGATCTTGTGAGCGCCGGTGTGAAGCAGGTCTTCGCGCTTGAGGTAAATTTTCGCGCCTCCCAGGGATTCACTCAGACGCTTGGCATGATAGAGGGGCGTCGGGCGGCCTGCGTACTGAGTCAGCAAATAGGCGAGCTCGGCCTTGTACGCCGGATCGGCGGAAGCTTCGCGATAGGCGCGTTCCAATTCCTCCAGCGGGGCCATCAATACTTCGGGGACGAAGCGGCCGCCGTAGGGGCCGAAGTGGCCGCTCGGATCGGGAAAAGTATCGGGTTGGGATGCTGCCGTCATGCTTTCAATGCCGCTTCGATGAAGCGCTTCATTTTTTCGTGATCTTTGACGCCGGGCGACGATTCCAGGCGCGAGCTGGCATCGACGCCCCAAGGCTCCGCAATGCGGACGGCCTGGGCAACGTTGGCGGCGTCGAGTCCCCCGGCGATGATCACTTTGTCCGCGATGCCGCGGGCCAAGGTCCAGTCGAAGTTTTGGCCATTGGAGAGGCTGTCGAGAAGCACGGCCTCTGGACCGCTCCCTAACGGTCGCGGCTCGGTAGAGCCTATGCGAAAGGCCTGCCAAACGCGAGCGACCACAGGCGCTGCGCCGCCGTAGACTTGCGCCACATCCAGCTTCGCCGCGCGCATGACAGCTTCAATCGACGCGGCCGTTTCATCCACAAAGACGCCCACCTTCCACACATCGATGCCGCGCCCGAGCTCTTCGGCGCGCTGGGGCGTGACAAATCGCGGGCTTTGAGGATAGAAGACGAAGCCCAGCGCGGAAGCGCCGGCTTCGACTGCCGCTTCCGCGTCCTCGCGCCGGGTGATCCCGCAGATCTTGACCATCATGATTGCAGCTCCCGCAGCGCTGCGGTCGGATCAGCGGCGGTTACAAGGCGCTCGCCGATGAGGAACGCATCGAATCCCGCGGCCTGGAGCCGTCGAACGTCTTCGCGTGAGTGGATGCCGCTCTCAGCCACTTTGACGACGCCGCTGGGGATTTTCTCCGCCAGGCGCAGCGAGGTTTCGAGGGTAACATTGAACGTGTGAAGGTTACGATTGTTGACGCCGACCATTTCCGCGCCGGAGGCTAGCGCGGAATCGACTTCGAATTCGTCGTGGACTTCGACCAGCGCGGCCATCTGGTAGCGCGCGGACAGCTCGCGCAGACGGCGCATTTCCGATTCATCGAGGATGGCGGCGATCAGTAGAATCGCGTCGGCGCCGTGCGCGGCGGCTTCGACAACGTGAAATTCGTCGATGGTGAAATCCTTGCGCAGCACCGGCAAGGGCGCCGCGGCCCGCGCCGTTTCGAGATCCTCAAGCCCGCCTTGAAAAAATTCGGCGTCGGTGAGCACACTGAGCGCGGCGGCTCCGCCGGAGGCATATTCGCGGGCCAGCTTGGACGGCTCGAACTGTTCTGTGAAGGTTCCCTTGCTGGGCGAGCCTTTCTTGATTTCGGCGATGATCGCGGGTTGGCGAGCGGTTAGCGCGCCGCGAAAATCGCGAAATTGGGTTCGTTCCGCGGCCCGGCGCTCCAGCGCATCGCGTCGCGGACGCATTCCGGCGAGCGCCGCCTGCTTGGAAGCAACGATGCAGGCGAGAATGTCGGGGATCGTCTGGACCATCGAGAAAGTCTCATGGTATCACCCGACTGGCGCGAGCTTTCGAACTGTCTCGATCGTGTCCGCCTCCGCTGCCGATTTGTCCAAGCGGTAGCGCTTCACACGCGCGAAGCGCAGAGCCATACCGCTGGGATAGCGCGGGCTGATCTGGATATCGCCAAAAGCAATTTCCACCACGAGCTTAGGCTCGACATAAACCGTGTAGGGGTCGCGCGCGGCCTCGATCTTCAGCAGTTCGGCCGTTTGCCAGGCGAGCATTTCGTCCGTCATGCCCTTGAACGTCTTGCCAAGCATGGCGAAGCCGCCGGTGGCTGGATTGCGGGCGCCAAGGTGAAGATTGCTGAGCCAGCCGCGTCGCCTTCCATGGCCCCATTCGGCGGCCAGGACGGCCAGATCGAGCGTATGAGCCTTTTTGATCTTCCTCCAACCCTGCCCGCGCGCGCCCGCCGCGTAGAGTGAATCGCGGGCCTTCGCCATGACGCCTTCGTGGCCGCGGTCGAGCGATTGGCGGAGGAAGTCTTCGGCCTCTTCCGCCTTCGCCGTGACGAGATTCGGAATCAAATGTTCGGGCCGCGACAATTCTTTGAGTGCCGCGAAACGCCGCGCCTGCGCTTCGTCTACTAGCGGCGCCCCATCCAGATATAAGAGATCGAACCAGACGGGCGTTAGCGGTAGATCGGCTCGCGTTCGATCGACGTCGAGCTTCCGCCCAAACCTCCGCATGGTTACCTGGAAAGGCTGCGGACGCCCCTCCGGGGTGAGGCTGAGGACCTCGCCGTCCAGAATGAGGTCGCGGGCGGGCAACCGCAGCGCCGCCTCAACGATTTCCGGGGCGGCTGCGGTCACATCGTTGAGCGCGCGCGAGAAAATGCGCACGTCTCCGCCAGACCGGTGCACCTGCACGCGCGCCCCGTCGAATTTATATTCGAACGCCGCTTCGCCAAATTCTCCCAAGGCCGCCTCGGCGTCCTCGGAGGTCTGGGCGAGCATCGGCTTTACCGGGCGAAAGAGCTGAATTTCGTATGAATCGAGCCGGCCGCCGGGCGCGAGCGCGGCTTTTGCGACTTCGGCCGCGTCGCCCGCCATCATCACGGCGCGGCGGATGCGCTGCAAGCCAATGCCGGAGGCCTTCGCGATCGCCTCCAGCATGATTCCCTCAAGCGCGCCTTGCCGCAGTTCGCCGATCAGAAGCCGCGCGAGAAACTCCTGCTCCGCGGTTGTAGCCCTAGCAAAGAGCGAATGCAGCAACTCCGTTTTTCGCTGCTCGGAGCCGCTGCCGCGCACCTTCGCGAGCGAGTCGAGCGTGCGATCGATTTCCGCGATCTCGATGCTAGCCTCCGCCGCCGGAGGCCCGGAAGCGTTGCGCAAAGTCGCGTAGCCGACGCCGATTCGGCCTTGCGGGGTCGCGCCGGAAAGATAGGCGGCGACGATTCCGACTTCCTCCGGCGCCGCCAGCTTTAGGGCGCTCGAAATCAACTCAATTTTTTCGCTTCGCTTGGAAGTCGCGGCGACACGTTGCGAGATATCGACCACCGCGGCCAGCAGCATCTCGACCACGGTAGCACTGCGGCGTTTGGCTGGAGAAGAGTGGCTAGCTTGCCGCTTTGGCCGTCAACTGTTGCTCGGCTGCTTCCACGCTTTCGTATTGAGGAACCATTTTGTCCACTCCCACGACTTGAAGCAGCGTCAATACTCTCTGGGAAACACGCGCTAGCCCGAACCTGTGGCCGTTCCGTTCGCAAGATGTATATGCGCCCAGAATCGCGCCGAGTCCCGCGGAGTCCATGTAAGGGACCTCGCCCAAATCGATGATCAAAGTGCTGGGCTGATCGCGCCGGACCAGATCTTGAAACTCGAAGAGCGACTTGAGCGTCAGCGAGCCTTTCAGAATCAGAATGCGGGCGCGGCTTGCGCCTTCCGTCTGTTGAATTTCGAGTCCGTCCATTTCCATAAGACTACTGGAATGATATAACAAATGCATTGCAGAAGAGTTACAGCCGGTTGACGCGGAGTTTTAGAATTTCGCCCATACACCCATATCATGCAATACGGTAGTATGGGAATATGAAAATCACAGTTGAGGTCGCGGATTCGCTTTTGGAGGAAGCGAGGGCCTGCGCTGAATCACAAGGCGTGCCGCTTCGCCGCTTGATCGAAGAAGGACTGCGGACTACGATCCAACACGCTGCAACCCGAAGGCCCTTTCGGCTCCGCGATGGATCTTTCGGCGGCCGCGGGCTGCGCGAAAACCTGTCATGGAATGAGATTCGGAGACGCGCCTATGCTGGGCGCGGCGAGCGAGAAGAATGATCGGTGTAGACACCAACATCCTTGTCTACGCGCATCGCCGCGATTCGGAATGGCACTCCGCGGCGGCGAAGGCGTTAGCGGCGTTGGCCGAGGGGGAAACTCCCTGGGCGATCCCGTGGCCTTGCATCCACGAATTCCTGGCGATCACTACCCATCCGCGAATCTACGCTCCTCCGACGCCCGTGGCGAAAGCCATCGAACAAGTGGACATCTGGATGGAATCACCCTCGCTGCGCCTGCTTGGCGAATTGAAAGGGCATTGGGCCGAACTGCGGGAGGTGCTCACGGCAGGAAGGATCGTAGGCGGCGCGGTTCACGATGCGCGCATCGCGACTATTTGTCTCGAGCACGGCGTTCGCGAATTATGGAGCGCTGATCGCGACTTCAGCCGCATCGCCCGAATCGCGGTTCGAAATCCTCTAACAGCCCTGGATTAGGTAAGCGGCAGCGTGATCGTGAACACCGAACCCTTGCCTAGTTCGCTCGAAGCCGAAAGGCTTCCGTTCATACGCTCCACGATGTGCTTTACGATCGACAACCCCAGCCCTGTGCCGCCCACTTGGCGCGAGCGGGCTTTATCCACGCGATAGAAGCGCTCGAAGATGCGAGGCAAATCGTTCGACGGGATGCCCACGCCGGTGTCCGAAATCAGAATGCTCACCTGAGTTGTGTCGCGCTGCGTTTCAGCGCGCACGCTGCCGCCGCTACGATTGAACTTCACCGCATTCGCCAGCAAGTTCACCAGCGCCTGCTCGAGCCGATAACGCGAACCGCGCACAGTCAAGTCGTCAAGGGGGCCGCGCTCAAGGGAAACCCCGCGCAGGGCAGCTTCGGCTGCGACCGTGGCGAGAGCGCTGTCGACGGCCTCCGCAACCGAAACAAGTTCGGTCTCCTTGGGGCCCGGGCCGGTTTGCAGCTCCGACAGGGTGAGCAAATCCGCTGCGATACTACTCAAACGAGTCGCGTTGGAGCTGATGATTTCCAGGAACCGGCGGTTGTGCTCCTCGTCTTCCAGACCGCCGTCCAGCAGCGTTTCGGCGTATCCGGATATCGCCGCCAGAGGCGTGCGGAATTCGTGCGAGACATTGGCCACAAAATCGTTGCGGACCTGCTCCAGCCGCTCCAGATCCGTGATGTCGTGCAGAATCGCGATGGCCCCGGTTCTCTCGCCGGACTTGGCGCCGGCCTTCGGCGGCGTCCCGAGGGGAGCGGCCTGCAATTCGAAGGAGCGGCCCGTTGAAGCGGGAGGAATCTGCAGCCTGCGCTTAGCCGGCTGGCCGGTCCGGATCACTTCGCTGAGCGTTTCCTGCAGCGCCGTGTCGCGAACGAACTCGATTAAAGGGGCGCCACTGGCGGGCATTCGCCCGCCCGCTAATCGCGCCAGCGCACGATTGCAGAACGTGATGCGAAGCCGCTCGTCAACGGCAAGGACGCCTTCCACCATGGATGCGAGAATCGCTTCCTGCCGCGCCGCCTCAGCCTTTCCCCTCTCCATCAAAGCGCCCGTCTGGCGGGCCATCCTCAACAGCGATTGATCAAGCGCGGCGAGTTGGTCCAACGCGCGGCCTCCCACCGGTTCGTCTTCGGTTTCGAGCAACGCCTCAGTGAATTCACGCATCCTCGCAAGCCGCCGGTCCACGCCGTGTGCGAACGCGAGCGCCAGCGCGAAGGCGATCACCCAGCCGGCTAAGACCAGCAGCATCGTGGACCGTGGCCAACCCGCGGCAAGCGCAAGGGCGATCAGCACAGAGAGAAGCGCGCACCAGAACAGGCGCTGAAAGACCGCGCTGCGGTAATGGAGGCGCACGGAGAACCTTCCATGCTAACAAGTCGTTCGTTAATTTTCAGTTTAAGTTCCAGTCCAGCCGGCGGTGGATAGCTGACGACTAACGGCTCACGACTGACGACGGGTTCTTCGCCGGCGCAAGTTCCTTGTGAAACACGTAGGTGAAGTCGATCGGCATGTCGTCCATCGATCGAACCTTCAGCACTAACTGGTAAAAGTGCGGCAATCCTCCGCCTGGCAGTTTCATTTTGGCCACCAGGATCCGCGCGAACTTAGCGTCTGTGAAGGCCTGCACCGCGCCGGCTACCGCGGGAACCTGATTGCCGGAAAAATAAAGCAGCTCACCGTCCCCGACCAGTCCCGGCACGTGGCTGATCAAGGCGTAGCTGTCGGCGGAATCTTGCGGGTCCTGCGGAGGACGATCCGCCAGAAAATCCGGCTCGCCCGGCCGCGGGTTGAGATTACGGACACCGTTGTTTTCCAGCACCAGTTGGCGATCCGTTGGAACCGCTTTGATGGCGCCTTTTCCTGTCGCGGAACCTACGAACACCACGTTGCCCATGGCGATTTCCGGCATGGAGAGCTGGTCGCTGGGCGTCAGTTGAATGTCCTGTTTGCGCTGTCCCAGAAACTGCCCCAGCAAGAACGCGCCGCTGGCCGTGCCGAACACGGTAGATCCGGACGACGCCGAGGAAAGGCAGATCACCAGTGGACGGTTGGAAGCGAGAATAGGCGCCCACAGCTCGCGAAGCTCGGGCGTCCAGGCGGCGACTGCGGCCGATACGGGCGTGTTGCGTTCCACCCGCCACAGAGCCGCCGCGAGAAGCAGCGCGCATACGATTGCCACGCCGCACGTTGCCGCCAACATCATCTCGCGCCGGTATCGGGGGCGAGGAACTTCGACGATCGCCGGAGCCTCCACGAAACGCCGCTCGGGAGGCCGCGGCTCGAATGTCATTTTGAATCCGCCCTTCGGCAAATCGACGATCACCGGATCGTCGACGCCTTCCACGCGGTAGTATTCGGCGAGCTTCTGGCGCAGCCGCGCCACGTGCATACGCACCGTGGATTCTTGCCGCGGATCGTACGAGGCGGGCTTGGCGAAGACGTCCAGGCCGACGGTATATTCCTTCAGAGCATCGGCATTTCCGGAAATCGATTTCTCCGCCAAATAGGAAAGCAGATTGCGCTGCACCTCCGAGGTGCGGAACGCCTTGCTCTGAAGGATGCGCTGGACTTGCGATTGCAGCGTTTCCAGCTCCAGGACCATGACTGCGCCCATGTTATCACAGGGGTTTCGTGAGCCGGGCCACGAAACGCCGCGGATGGCACGACTGAAGTGGTGCCCTGATACAAGCTTTTCCCGCGAGTTTCTACTTGATGTGCCCTTCGGTGAAATCGCGGTTGTTCTCTTCGCAGGAATACTCGATTAATTCCTGCCCCGGAGGCAAGCGCCAGAACGTGCGCGTGTTCTTCCACGGCTTCGTGTAGTATTTGGGGTCGTCGATGGTGACCTCGTACGCGATGTGATCCGGATCCGTATATTGAAACCGCTGGACCACGTGCATCTGGTCGCTGTGCGGGTGGCCGAGAGTGTCGAGCCGGGTCCTGCCGTTGAATCCCACCGTGTCCACCACTAGCGTGTCGCCATCCCAGCGTCCGATGGAATTTCCGAACCAGGTCGGCTCCAGATTTTTGGGATGATCGCGTCCGTCCAGGTAGGCCACGTGGAACCATGTGTTCTGCTCGAACAGGAACGCGACGTATTTCGAATTCTGCATGATTTGGACCGGATAGCCGCCCACATTCATGGAGCGCAGGAGCCCGAATGGCAAACAGTGGCCGGTGTAATCGAATTTGGAAACGTCGTAATTCTTGAAATTATCGGCGCCGGCCTGGGTGAACGGCAGCGCGCCTGCGCCTTTCTGGTTCGCCGCGTCCTTGGACATATCAGGAACGTAAGGATGCTGCCAAACGCCCTGAAAATCGGGCTTGCCGTCCGGCATGCGGGGAATGGTCTGTCCGTGGACGGGGCATAATGTGATCAATGTCAGCGTGGAGAGAGAATAGAACGGCGACTTTATCATGAATGAGATATATCCTTCGCCTGCGTTCATGTCAAGGCGATGCTGCTGGAGCTAACGGCCCATGTCCTACTGTCGAATCGTCCACAAAGGCATCGGGGAACAACACCGACTCTACCACGATACCGAATACGGCTTTCCGCTGAAGACCGACGCCGAGCTGTTCGGCCGCCTGCTGCTCGAAATCAACCAAGCCGGGCTGAGCTGGACGACGATCCTCAACAAGAAGGACAATTTCCACCGCGCCTATGCCGGTTACGATATTGATCGCGTGGCGCGCTTCAAAGATCGCGACCGCGCCCGCCTCATGGCCGATGCCGGCATCATCCGCAACCGGCTGAAGATCGAAGCCGCCATCGAAAATGCGCGCCGCCTGCGCGAAATTCGCCGTTCCTGCGGCTCCTTCGCCGAATGGCTCGACCATCATCACCCGCTCGAGCGCGCAGAGTGGGTGAAGCTGTTTAAGAAGACGTTCCGGTTTACCGGTGGCGAAATCGTCAATGAGTTCCTGGTTTCGACAGGCTATCTGCCTGGGGCGCACGATGTGGATTGTCCCATCTTCGAAAAAGTGAGAAAGCTGAAACCGGCGTGGATGTGGGCCCATCTGTCCGCTCCCTAACGGTCGCGGTTCGGTATGGGCCGCTGAGCGCCAACGATGGCCGGCTCCGGTTCGGGCTGCGATGCTAGCGCCAATCCCACTACCGCGAAGGCGGAGGCGGCCAATCCCCATCCCGTGAGGACTCCGCGCTCGATCATGTATCCGCCCAATACCGGAGCGAGGATCTGCGCCACTGAGGTTAGCGACTGCGTCAATCCGAGCACCACGCCCTGCTCTTCGCGGCTGGCCTCTTGAGTGATGAGACTTGTCAAAGTCGGGCGCACCAGCGTTCCGATCGACGCCACAATGGTCGCGGCGATCAGCACTGGCAGCGAATGAGTGAACGCCAGAATGGCGTATCCTGCCGCGTAGCCGGCGAATCCCACGCGATTCAATCTCCGCTCGCCGAATCGCTTGACTAATTTGCCCAGCGCAGGTCCTTGCAGAAACAATCCCAGGAATCCAGCGAAGGCCCAGATATAGCCGAGCTGTACAGGACCGAACGGTTCCCTATTCCAGACCAGCCTCCGCTCGGCAAACAGAGGCAAGCCCGCGGTAAACATCGCGAAGCTGAACGCGAAACTCAAGAATTCCCACAGCCGCCGCGCGAGGGTAGGACGATGGAAATAATCTACGTACGCGCCCCATTCAAGCAACGAGAGCCGCCGTCCGCCCGGCCCGGATCCCGTGCTGGCGGCGACCGCGGCGGGCTTGCCGCCTGGCAGAAGCAAATAGGTCGTTAGAATGCTGGTTGCCGAAAGCGCAGCGGCCGCAAAGATAGGATCCCGATAATCAAACCTCGCCAGGAAGCCCGAGATCGCGGGGCCGATCAGAAATCCCATCCCAAAGGCGATGCCGATAATGCCGAAAGACTTGGCGCGATCCTCCGGCTTGGTCACGTCCGAGATGTAGGCTTGAGCTAGCGACAGATTCCCGGCGGTGGACCCGTCAATGGCGCGAGCCAGGAAAAGAATCCACAGGTTCGGCGCGAAAGCCGTGATCAGAAATCCAATCAGCGTTCCCAATTGGCTGACGATCAGCAGAGGTTTTCGGCCCATGCGATCCGAGAGCCGCCCCAGCAGAGGCCCGGAGACGAGTTGGCATGCGGCGTAAAGCCCGATCAGCCAGCCCACCTGGAAGGCGCTAGCGCCGAGCTTCTCAGCGTAAAAGGGGAGCAGCGGAATCATGATCGTCAGGCCGAGCACGTCCACGGCGACGATCAGAAAAATGGGTAGAAGAGGCGAAGAGCGCAAATCTCATGATGCCACTGCCGCGCAAGCCGCCATCTCGCGCGCGGGTTGCCGGCGGTCTCCTAATGAATTCGCAGGCACAACGAAGCTCGGCGCGGCCGTTCCGCTCGAGTTCACCGGCTGTCCTGAGGGCCGCGCCGGCCCTGTGCCGGCATTGCCCGCGGTTCTCCTGGGCGGGTCGGCAATCCTCCGCTGCTTGCCGGCTTGCCCCGCAGTCACCGCATGGAGCTTCCGTTTCGCGCTGACGATGTAAGCTTTAGCGCCGCTCTTGTTCGTCAACCCCAGGATGCGGCTCACTGCGTTCAAGGAAAGCTCTTGTCCGTAATGCAGCAGCATCACCTTGGCCTCGGTCTGGTCCAGAGTCTCGAGGATGATGTTCCAGTTCTTGCGGCGGCTCTGCTCCATCTCCACCTGCAAGTGAATATCGGACGCGGCAGGGTCCGGAAGGTCGGCGGTGATAGCTTTGGCCGCCCACACAGGCTCGACCGCGCGCCTCTGCATCGCGGTCACGCACAAGTTCCGCGCGATTACGTAGAGCCATGTGGAAAACCGGCATTCCCCGCGGTAATTGTGCAAGTTGCGGAACGCGCGCAGAAGAATTTCCTGCGCCAGGTCCAGAGCGGATTCGCGATCCCGCGTGAAGCGGCAGCACCAACGCACGATTCGGGCCTGATGGCGCCGGAAAAGCTCCTCGATCGCATTCTCGCGCGTGGCGCCCCATCCTTCACGGTAAGCGCGGACGAGTTCGTCATCGGTCTGCATCTTCCAGCCGTCCGGCTGGGGAGATTGGTAGGGCTGGCGGCTTGCCGCGGCAGCAGTCACGATTGTTTCTCCTTCCTAAGAGAATGCTAAGAAAATAGAGCAATCGAGGTCGTATAGGGGTTGTAAAAAAGTTGTAAAAACGACGCCGGATGGCTTCCGCGCTACTTTACGCCCGCGTCGCGGACCACGACGGCTTCGTTTCCGGCGGCGCGGATCTGCGCGGCCAGCCCCTCCGCGCTGTCGCGGGTCAGCCTTCTTCCCGCCAGCACGCGCCATAACGGCGGGTTTGTGTCGCTTTTTACCACTCGAGCGCCGAAGCGAGCGAGCCCGGCAGCCTGAGCATCCGCGCGCGCGACGTCCGAGAACGCTCCCGCTTGCACAGCGAACTCTCCTGCCGAGGCGAAAATTGCTACAGGCGGATCGTTATTGACAGATGTGCTTGGTTTGACAGATCCGCTCGGGTTCACAGATGTGGTTGGGTTCACAGGGGCGCTTGGCTTCGTTGGCGCACTTGAGATGACAGGCGCGTCTGGGTTCGGGCTTTCGGCAGGCTCATCCTTGTTTATAGGTGCGCGGTCTGCTGGCGCTCTGGGGTTCGCCGGCGCGTCTTCCTTGGGAGCGCGGATTACTTTCAAGCGCACTTTCGACACCCCCGGCCGGACCAGATCGATCGCGTCGGCAGCGGCGAAAGAAAGATCGACGATGCGGCCATCGATGAACGGACCACGATCGTTGATGCGCACCCGCACGCGCTCGCCATTTTGAAGGTTGGTCACCTCTACCCAGGTTTCGAATGGCAGAGAGCGGTGAGCGGCGGTCAGCTTGTGGGTATCGAAAATCTCGCCGGACGCGGCGGGGCGGCCGTCATAGGGAGCGCCGTACCAGCTCGCGATTCCGGTCTGGGTCCAGCCGATCGGAGCGGGTTTCGGCGGAGAGGGAGCGTGGGCCGACACGCGCTTCCCGCAGCCCTCCGCGAACGTGAGCAGAGCGGCCACGATCGCGACAGCCCCGTAAATCGGCCTCTTCAACACTAAAACAATTCTACTCGACTTCGTTTTTTCGCGCTCCGGCGCTCTTCGCGAGCCGCCTCTAGTGAGGAGACGCGCCGCTTGCACGGGGCGTTTTCGAGAAACATCGAGGAGCTTGTTCGGCTCCACTCTTCTCGTCCCGAGCCTCGCCTTCATTTTTCTCTTGACTTTCAACGCAAACAATCTTATAAAGGGGACACAACCGCGCTCGCTCCATGAGCGGCGCGTAATCTGATGTAAAGGGAGAATCAATCGATGAAGAACGCAACCAAGAAAAAGGCGCCTGCGAAGAAGAAGGCTGCTCCGAAGAAAAAGAAGTAGCCACGGCAGGCTCCGATAGGAGCGATTTTCACTCACGGCCCCGAGCAATCGGGGCCGTTTTTATTTTGCGGCGCTCTCTTGAGTCTGCGCCCGGAGCTGATCGTACTTCATCGCCGCGAAGAACGGCTGCTGCTCCGGCGGCGCTATGAATTGCATTATTCCGGCAGCGTCTTCCCAAACTCGCACGACGTCTTCCTCCCTGCGCTCATCGCTTTCGCCGAACACGATTGTCACTAGAACATCCATGATTTCGATCGATGCGGCGCAACCGCTCCCTAACGGTCGCTGCTCAGCCACTTGCTGTGGAGGCAAGGGCCGATTCTGAGCCGCGACCGCAAGGGAGCGGTAATGCAGCAGAGGATTCACTCGCCGCCTAACCGCATCCGGATGGAATCGAAGGTACGATTCACAATCGAACAGCGGATGCGGGTTGCCCTTGGGAATCGGGCTCTTCAAAAAATGAAAAATGGAAGGCTCGCTTCCTTGGGGCGCTTCCGGACAGTACAGGACGTAGTAGTCGTGCTCGAACAATGGATGAGGCTTCCGTCCCTCGCTTGCGCCGTACTCCAGATAGTGACGGAATGGATCGCCGCCCGCGGCCGCCACATCCGGATACTTTCGCAAGTAGAACTCCGCGTCGAAGATCCGCCTCAGTTTCCTCCAGTACGGTAGAGCCGCGGCGAGCCGCTGGAGTTTCGCCATGATGCCGCATTGTACCCCGGTGAAATTGGTATCCTCGGGCCATGAGCGTTCGGAAGTTGTTTCTGGCGCCGGTTGCGATCGCAATCATTGCTGGCTCATTGTGGGCGTTTCAGCGCCCCTTCCGCGAATATCCCGCGATCGAATACAACGACTTCCCTCTGCCGGACGATTATAAGCAACCGGCCGAGTTCGCCTTTGCGCGTTTGATGTATCCACCCGCGCCCACAGCTCGTTTCGATCGCGCCGGCAACGCTTGGGCCCAAGGCATGTCCAGTTGGACGCAGGATTACCCGCGCGCCGACCGTCACCTTGCGCAGGCGCTGCGCCGGCTCACCCGCATCAACACCCGCTCCGTAGAGCAGCCTGTGAATCTCGACGATGGCGACGAGGTCTATAATTGGCCCTGGATCTACGCCGTCCGCACCGGCGAGTGGAATCTCAGCGACACCCAAGCCAAGAAACTGCGCGACTACTTGGACCGCGGCGGTTTCCTGATGGTGGATGATTTCTGGGGCTCCTTCGAGTGGGACGTGTTCATGCGCAGCATGAGCCGCATCTTTCCCGATCGCAAGCCGGTGGACGTCGACAACGCCGATGCGTTGTTCCACACGATTTACGATTTGAACGACCGGTTCCGCGTCACGGGCGCGTGGGGCCGCTTCGGCCGCCCGTATCAGGACGACGGCGACACGCCTTATTGGCGCGCCATCTACGATGGAAAGAATCGAGTCGCGGTCGCCATCGTCGCCAATTCGGATTTGGGCGATTCGTGGGAATACGCCGACGATCCTTCTTATCCGGAGAAGTGGTCCGGCCTGGGGATCCGCATCGCGGTGAACTACATCGCCTATGGTTTCACCCACTGATGCGGGCTGTTAGCGCAGCGTCAGCTTCTGGACTCTCCAGTTGCCTATCTCGCCTACCAGCAGCTCGCTTTCACTCCGGCAACTGAGGGCGTTCACGGTTCCGAACTCCTTGGGCAGCTTCCCGGCCTTGCCGAATTTTCCGACGACCTTGCCGGTCAAGTCCAGCTTGTAGATCTCGCCTCCAGCGTCAATATCGTCGGGAGGATTGGAATTCGAGCTGTACAAGAATTGCCGGGCGCCCGGGGTGATGCACATCGCCGCCGGGCTTCCGATATTCGTGAACTGCGTTTTGAAAGTCCCGTCGCCGTCGAAGACCTGAATCCTTTTGTTGGCGCTGTCTGCCACGTACACGTTGTTCTTCGCGTCGATGGCGATGCCGTGCACCTGGTTGAACTGCCCCTGCTCAGAGCCGCGCGATCCCCAGGACTTGACGAATTTGCCGTTCTTATCGAACTTCGCCACTCTAGCGTTGCCCAGACCATCAGCCACGTAGATATTGCCCGCCGAATCCCAGGCCACGTCGGTGGGGCGGTTGAAAATGTCGCTCTGCGCGCCCGCGCCGGGAGGTCCACCGCGTCCACGCCCAGCGCCCCCCTCGGCTCCGGCAGGTTCACCCGCGCCTGGGGCCGCGCCTCGTGCGCCAGCAGCGCCGCCGGGCTGAGGCGTGAGCGGCAAAGCCGGCACACGCTCCGCTTCCGCTTTTCTGCCGAGCAAGAGCGCGACCTGCCCGTTCGGGTCGAACTTGATCACCATACTCGACATCTGATCGACGATCCACACGTTATCCTGCGGATCTATCCGCACCTGCTGGGCCTCCAGGAATCCGTAAGAGTCCTGCCCGATTTCACGAACGAATCCGCCGCCCTTGTTGAACTCAAACAGCCGCGAGCCTCCATGAGCGAATGGCCGCGCACTTCCGATCGTGATCGTCGGATGGCCGGTGCGGGTGTAAACGAAGACGTCGCCCTTGGAGTTCGCAGCCACGCCGGCGACTTCCCCCAGGTAGATGTTATTCGGCAGCTTCAGGAAATCGGCGGAAGAATCGAAAGCAATTTCGGGCGCCTGCGCTGCGGTGGGAATCGCGCTTATCAAGATCGCGAGCAATGCGTTTCTCATGACAATCCCCCTAATGGTTTCTCTATCTGGCGGCGGCCGACGCCGGTTTCTCCGTCGGAGGCTTCAACAGAAGCTTCTGCACCCGCCACGACTCGATTTCCGCCACGATGATTTCGTTCGGATTGCGGCAATCCATCATGTGCACCACCTGAAAGCCTCCCGGCAGCTTGCTGGCGTGCCCGAACTTGCCGAGAATTGTCCCGTCCAGCTCCATCTTGTAAATCTCACCAGTGTTGTCCCAAGATCCGGGCGGATTGCCATTCGGATTGGAATTGGAAGTAAAGAGGTACTGATGCGGACCCGGCGAGACGCACACCGTCCAGGAGGTGCCGATGTTATCGTAGGAGGCCTTGAACTTGAGATTGTTATCGTACACCTGCATCCGGTTATTGGAGCGGTCGGCGACGTACACGTTGCCTTTCGCATCCACCGCCAGCCCATGGGGCAGGCTAAGTTGCTCGGGTCCCGATCCGGGGGCCTCGCTGCCGACTTGCGCGAGGAATCTACCGTTCTTGTCGTATTTCACCACTCGATTGTTGACGTATCCGTCGGAAACGAAGATATTGCCTTGCGGGTCCCAACCCACATCCGTCGGCCGGCCAAGTGTATACTTCCCGGCGGGTTGGCGAGGGGGTGGTGGATTGGTGGCTACCGCTCCGGCCACTACTTCCGGCCGGTGGCCCAGCACCATCACGATCTTCCCAGCGGGATTGAACTTGATCACCATGTTCGTCCCTTCGTCCACCACCCAGACGTTGTCCTCCGGATCAACGCGCACCGAATGGGCGAATTCGAAGCCGTAGTTTCCCTCCCCGATCTCGCGCACATACTTGCCGTTTTGATCGAACTCGAACAGGCGTGTGTTGGCGCTGCGGGTGAAGACGAAGAGATGGCCCTTGGAGTTGGTCGCCACCCCCATGGCTTCGCCCATATACAAGCCCGGCGGCATTTTCAAGTAATTCGGCACAGTGTCAAATGGGATTTCCGGCACGTTCTGCGCCTTAGCCTTGGACTGGGCCAGCGCCGGCGCAGCCAGGAGCGCCATTCCGGCCATACACGGCATCAACCATCGTTTCATGGGCACCTCCACAACTCGGGTAACAATCTATCATAGGCGGCTGCGGTGGAGAACGCGGAGTGATAACATCGTTGGCCATGAACACGGCTCAGCGATGGTTCTCTTTCGGGTCGGCCGCCGTCCTCGCGCTGCTTTTCCCCGCGAGCTTGCCCGCGGCGGGCTGCGGCAAAATCAAACTGGACTCCACCGAAGCCGTGATCGCCGCCCCCGATCACCACAAAGTGGTCCTCGAAAATGATGCGGTGCGCGTCCTGGAGGCCACCGTTCCGCTGCACAGCAAAGAGCCGCCGCACACGCACTTCTGGCCCAGCGCCTTCTTCGAGCAAACCTCCCCGCGCGAAGAGCCTTGGAAGGCTGTGAACCTCCGCTGGTCCGCTGGGGGGCCGAGCAAAGGATTTGACAGCAGCGACCGCGACCGCCACAATCTTTTAATCGAGTTGAAGAATGCGGACTGCCAGCCTGCTCCGTCGCCGGCCGCGGGGCTGCCGCCTACCGACGCAGTCAACGTTCACGATCCCAACATGACCATCGCCCTGGAAAACGCCTACGTGCGAGTGCTGAGCGTCAAGATTCCCCCCGGCGAAAGGGAACCCTGGCATACGCACACCTGGCCCGCCGTGGTCGTGTATTTCGGCTTGCCGGCCTCTGTGCGCTACACCGCAGATGGCCAGAAGACCGCGCGGGCCGAGTTAAAGGACTTGCAGGTCACCTATGACCCAAACGGCCAGCCTTCGCACTCCATCGAGAACGTCGGCGCATTTCCTTATCAGGCATACCGGGTGGAGCTTAAGCCCACCACTCGAACCCCGGCGCAATAACAATGTCAATTCAGCGATTCTTCCCCGTTGCTCTGGCCGTTGCGTCGCTCGGCTCGATCTCGCCGATTCATGCCGCAACGCCGCC
Organism: Bryobacteraceae bacterium; assembly: GCA_035631295.1. Taxonomy (GTDB): domain Bacteria; phylum Acidobacteriota; class Terriglobia; order Bryobacterales; family Bryobacteraceae; genus Palsa-187. Next base: position 55,236 of record DASQJB010000203.1, read on the forward strand.
CAAGACGCTTCGCTTATACGTATTCGATTGTGGCGTTCTCGACATTCCGGATACTTCGAATTACCAGTTCAAGCCGGAGGAGCTCGCCTCCAAGAACATGTCGGTCGCATGTTTTCTCGTGGCGCATCCCAAGGGAACCTTAATGTGGGACACGGGCGCTGTCCCCGACCGTAATTTCAAACCCGGCGGCGGTCCGGCGACCCTTCGCTACGCGACGGTCCGCCGCCCCCTGGAGACGGAACTGAAAGAAGTGGGCTACAGTCCGGCCGATATCACTTATCTCGCTATCTCTCACTTCCACTGGGACCATGTCGGCAACTCGAATCTGTTTGCTCGTTCCACCTGGCTGGTCCGCAAGGAAGAGCGCGACGTCATGTTTTCCGACCCGCCTTCGACCCGCACCGAGCCCGCCAATTTCAGCGAGCTCAAAAACGCCAAAACCATGTTCATCACCACGAACGACTATGACATCTTCGGCGACGGATCGGTCGTGATCAAGGCCGCTCCCGGCCACTCGCCCGGCCATCAGGTGCTTTTCCTTAAGTTGAAGCAGACCGGCCCAGTGGTGCTCAGCGGCGACCTTTATCACTATCCGGAAGAGCGCAAGCTCCACAAGATTCCCACCTCCGAGTTCAATGCGGAGCAAACCGCGGCTTCGCGCGCCGAAGTGGAAGCGTTTCTCAAGAAGACCGGCGCGCAGCTTTGGATCCAGCACGATTTGATCGCGAACCAGAAGCTGAAGAAAGCGCCGCAATATTACGAATAGAGGCTCGGGCCGTATACGCGGGCCACGTAGTCCTCAGCGTGATGTGAAGAAATCCTTAACTGTCGCCGCGACGGATCAGGAAGATGTGCTCGACCCCTTGCATAGCGCAGCGGAGCGGCCCTCCTCATCCAGAGCGAGAGATGAACGACATGGCGTCGCACGGCAAGCGAAACCAGGGAAGAACTGATCCATCCAACTGCTAAAGACACAAAGATACGGCGTAGACCCGAGTTGGAGGCAGCTCTTTGGAAGAGGGCCGCAACCAAGAGAAGCGGCGCGGCGCCCACCAAGAAATGCAACAGCTTAAAGCTTCTGGAGCGACCGTCCATGCGGGGAATGATGGTGTGAAGTTCGATAAACCACACTACGGCGCTCAGCGCGCTACAGATTGCCGCGGCCAGTCCAAAGCGTACTCCCAAGCCGGGCGCCCTGTGCGCACCGTGGAACCATGGACTCACCACACCGCGGCAGACTGAAGACGATGGAGATGGGAAACGCGGGTTCGTTCTTCGCTTGCTTGACGAGGCTCTCCGCAAGCTTCAGCATCAGGTTCGTCTTGCCGGCGCCGGGCTCTCCGAGGATCAACAGTTGCCGGCCGGACTGCTCGAAAATCTGTTGGACAGACCCTGTGACGGGACGTTCTTGCAGCGTGCCGGATTCGAGCAGCGCGTATTCTCGGAGCTTGGCGGGCACGGCCGCGGGCATTTCCGTCAACCCCAAGTCAACCCGACTCGCTCTTTCTGAACTTTTTCCAGCAGGCGTGTACGCAGATTGGGTTCGAAGGAGCGTTTGAAATGTCCGTGCTTTTCCCGCGTGGTTTGCGCGAATAGAGCCAGGCAAGGATCGCCACACGAATCCCGATGACTACTGCGCCAACGCCGATCAGCGCAATTTGAAGGCTATCTTGAAGGACGAAAGAGATGTCTTCCGAGAGATTCGCGCACGCAATGGGGAACGGCGGCCCGCCGAACGCGTTCCCGCGGCCCGTGCTGCTGGGGACGATCGCCGCGCGCCCGCCGCGTCCTGGATTTGATTGAAAAAGTCGGTGGGGGCCGATGGCCCGCGCTCATTCTTGGCGAAACGGGAACAGGCAAAGAAGTGTGGCGCGAG
>DASQJB010000204.1:0-31854 GCA_035631295.1 Bryobacteraceae bacterium
CGCGCTTGACGTGCTGCCTGCGCCGCGCGAAGCAGACCAGTCATGCCCCTATTTGTTCTGGAGCGGGAACGGAACGCGGCGAACCGCTATCGATACCGCGAGCCGAACGCTGGAGGCCGTGTTTCGGGCTTCCGGCGTGGCGGGCGCGTGCTCGCTCGCTTCCGGCATACGCTTGCCACCGAGGTACTGGAGATGGGCGGAACGATTGAGGAAGCCGCCGATATTCTCGGCGATTCGGAGGCCATCGTGCGGAAGCACTATGCGAAGTGGAGCCGAGGGAGACAGTCGAGAATCACAACTTTGCTGAATAAACTTTGGCACAATTCTGGCACACAAGGAGATGATGAACAACCCGAGCGGAATGAATGGGATAGATGGATGCCCGGGGTGGGACTTGAACCCACACTCTCCTTACGGAGAAAGGGATTTTAAGTCCCTTGCGTCTGCCGGTTTCGCCACCCGGGCATATTGAAAATGCTGGAGTTATTGTACAGCACTCGAATCTGCCTGTCCGATTGTGGGGAAATTGTGGGGAGTCTTTGCAAGTTGAGCGCATTTAGCCGCTCGAAAGCCCGCTCGATCGCCTCCGGCGAGGGATGCACGTATCGCTGCGAAACATGATTGTGAAAGCAACCGCGCCAGATTCCCCAGGCGCGCGCCGAACGTGTGCCGAAGCGAGTGTAACATGAAGTCCACAGGCAGCGTCCGCAGCTCGCGGACGCGGGCGTGCTGTTGGTCGAGAGAGTCAGTGGTCAGCGTCGCGCCGTCTTCGCGCCCAAAGACTTGGCCAATTTCCTTCGGTCCAAGCCTCCTCAGTGTGGAAACCACTATTTCACTCAGGGGAACGTTCCGCGATTTCCGTCTTTCGCCTTGCCGGAGAGAACCTGCGGCTTGCCGCCAATTGTCCATTCGCCAGTGGACGCGCCCATTTGGCGAGCTGCCAACGAACTAACCCAGCGGTCTTGCAACTGGAGTCCCAATGGGCTAGATTTGATCTAGGGCTGTTGTTGTGGGTGCTTGATCTGGATACGTCACAGGGGAACGACGCTATTTGAGATCTATTATGAAAAGAGCCCTTCTCTCCCTGATTCTGGCGGCTGGGCTTCGCGCTCAGATCTTACCGCCGAATTCTTCTCCGCCTGGGCCCGCGCCAACGTCTGGATCTCCTAATACGATAGACGTTACCAGGGCGCCCTACAACGCCAAATGCGACAGTGTTACAGACGACAGACTGGCCTTCCAAAAAGCCATAAATCAAGCCAATGCTAATTGGAGGCGTACTGGAAAGCTTTGGACTGTTACTATGCCAGGACGGACCTGCATCATGGGTAGCTCCGTCAACCCGGACTCGCTCGTTCAGCGTAATCTGGATCTCCTTTCTGGGGTGACCATTCAGGGTATTCCTGGACAATCTAAGCTTTTGCAGACTGCTGCCGGTAGGGTGAGTAGGAAAGGACATTTCACTGTCGTCATTAATGTAGGTGTATTCTTTCCCACTTTCAAGGCCTTTACCAATGTCTACTACAATCTAGCGGCCAACCCAACTCTGGGTTCTAACACCATTATGCTAGCAAATGCCGCCGATGCGGCCCATTTCAATACAGGGGATTACGTGGCCTACTATTACCGTGCTTCCCAGTCTCCGGATGATGTGCAACCTCAGAATGAGAGCCAACTCTCACAGGTGAACAAAGCTACTGGCGTACTCACGTTAGTCAATCCCGTGGGGATTCCGTTCGTCGTAAATGGCTTCATCCCTGCGGTTGAAAATGTCTCGGCACAGGGGCTAGGTAATTACCATGCCGGAATAAGCGGCGTTATAGTGCAGGGACAAAATCCCATTTTTATTACGGAGGTTTTCTACTTCACGGCTAAGAATTGCCAGTTCTTAACCGACGTGAGCGCCAGCGGCCCCAAAGTGCCAGAGATGAACACGGTCATGAACTCAACTTTCGACTCCAACGTGTGGGATACCGTGAACGGCAGCCTGCTTACTATATCCGCAGAACTGCCACAGAGAGGCAGTTCCTACGACACGTGGACTAACAACACATTCGGAAGTCCTACGAGCGGATTCGGATCGTGGGGAGAGGGCGAGTTTAATGCAGGCAACACATTCAGTGGAAATCACATTTACGCCAATGCGGTCCCAGGCGGTCCTTTGTGTGCGTTCGAGCGGATGGGGAACAATATCACTTTTGCCGGCAATGACGTTCGTGTCACCGGAAACTGGAATCACGTCAACGGCGCGATAATCTGCGACTACGAGGACGCCGTCGTAGCTAATCCGCCATCACGCACCAATAACTACTACAACGGGGTTCAGGGAGTTACAATCAGCAATAACACCATTACCAATTGCTCCGCTGATGGTAATGGGTGCATCACCGTATTTGGCAACGGAACCCATGTCACTGGAAACACGATAAATGTCTTGGCAGGCTCGTCCGCGCACGGAGTTTTAGTCAACGGAACCTTTTGTGTTGGTGGTTGTGCCCAAACCACTCAGGTCAACGGTAATATCATTAATACTGCTGGTGGTGTTGGCGTAAGTTTGGCCGTTGGAAATGCGGATTCCTGGACCATAAATGGCAATACCTTCAACAACTCCGGGCGGTGGAACCGGAATTGTCATTCAGGGCGGATCTCCGTCAAATGGTGGCTCCGGATGCCAGATCCAGAACAACACAAGCGGAACCGGAATAGGAACCATTCTCTCTCGGGCCCCGACGAATCATCCCGCATGTACGGCGTCCAACAATCGTTGAGGCTTCGCTAGGAAGCCAATGGACATATTTTTGAAATCCGAGATCTAGAAATAGGTTTCTACGCTTTCGCCAGATCGTTGGCGCCCCCGGCGTGGGGTCGGGCCCGAGAGCAATGCCCGGGCCTTCTTAGGGCCTTTGGGCCTGGCCTTAATTTCCTTGGCTTGCTGCCAGTTTTCGCGGCTGATGGCCGTGGCCGCAGTGATGTGGATGAGCCGCTCGACTGTGCGTCCGAAAGTCCGAACGGCGACGCAACGTTTAATGCGCTGCTTCGGACATTCCCAAGGGCGGCTTACCGAGCACGCCACGCACAATCGGGATCGTCGTCAAAATCCCGACGCCCACTAGCGCCCACCCCGCGCCTTTGCGCTCATCTTTGCTAAGCTGATCCGCAATTAGCAAACCAACACCGACGCCCAGCGCGACGCGTGTGCCCGCGATCAGAGCAATCTCGGGAATGGTGAGACCTCTCTCTTTCAAAGCCGTCCCCCAGGATTGCGCTTTGGCCGTTAATTCTTGTGTCGTAGTCATTTTTTGCTCCTTTCACTTCATCCATAGAAGTGCAACTGCTATGCCGTTTTCGGAGTCAAGTGTTCCATACGGCTCACACCACTGCGTATACGGGAGGCAATCATAATTCGGGAGATACCGCCCATCAGCACTGCCGCGCCAACGAGAGTGCCGATCGCCCATAAAGAACTGGATGGCCATTTCGCCAGAATCAGCATGGCCACGAGGAACGTGACGACGGCATCGAAGAGAAACCACCCCCATCCTTCAACTGGCCGCACTTCGAACGCCATGGCCGCTTCTACTCCCGCACAGACGAGAAGAAGCGTTCCGAGCATCATCGTCAGCGCGGCCACGCCTGCCACGGGAAACAGCGCCAAACCAATGCCGGCGATCCCATAGAGCACGGCTAGAAGAATCTTCGAGAAGAATCCGCCCGTCGTATGAGAGTGAAACGCAAACACAATCTGGGCGATGGCGACAAAGATCAAGATCCACCCAAGGAGCAAGGTAGTGACCGTCGCGGTTGCCATCGGGTACGCAATGAGAAACAAGCCCAAAAGAGCGGTTAGGGCACCCATCAACATGCTCCAAGCCGAACGCCTTTTAATGTCGCCGGCTATGCTCTCTGTAGGCATAAAATCCTCCTTCCCGCACAAGGAGCGGAAGAAAATATTCCAGCCTTGTGTTACATCAACATCTATCTGTTATTAGGATTCAGATTCTGGAAGGAGCGAATTCTTGTTTTGGGTTTCCCCAGTCCGCAGGCACGGCGCGATCGTCGCTTTCCGAAACGGTGTTGAGACGTGGTCCCGGGAGGAAAGCCCGTCGATATCAAATCGCAAAAGCTAGCGGATTTGGGTCCGCGCCGTCTACATTGCGGCGCGCGGCTGAGCAGTGGAGGGACGTGCAAGTTCAAAGCCGTCGCAGCCACTAATCGGTGTGACTTTGAGATGCAAGGAAGCATGTCGGGGATGACCGCAGTCGTCTATGAGCGTCTCCGGGCCCTCGTGTTTCTTTCGGAGCTCAATCAACTTTGCCTGGTTCGACGGGTGAGTTTCCCCGAAATGAGTGCAAAGCCCGCATTGGCCTTCATGAAGGTGTTGCATGGAATCCTCCCGTGGGTAGAGTCCGCCAGAGCCTATACTGTTTCCGAGGCCTACGGCTGGACGAGCGCGCGGAGTGGGCGTGTTAAACTTGATCCATGGCTAAGGTGTGTGAAATTTGCGGGCGCGGTCCGCAGTTCGGCAATCGGATCAGCCACGCCCACAATGTGACCAAGCGGCGCTGGAACGTGAACTTGCAGCAAGTTCGGGCCATTGTGAACGGCGCCAGCCGGCGCCTGCGCGTCTGCACGGGTTGCATTAAGAGCGGCAAAGTGCAGAAGGCCGCCTAACGCGCGTTCCGCGGTTCATCCTTCTGCGTCCTCTGCCCGCCTGGCCAGCCATGCATGATATGTTGGCTGGAGCATGGCGGGCGAACTCAAAATACGAGTCAACGAACGAGTGTCAACGGTGGCGGCCGCACCGGACACGCCGTTGCTGTACATCTTATCCAACGAGTTGCGGTTGCAAGGTCCGCGCTTCGGCTGCGGCTTGGCGCAATGCGGCTCTTGCTCCGTGCTGGTTAATGGAGTGGAAACCCGCTCCTGCGTGACGCCAGTCTCGGCAGTGGAGGGCAAGACGATCACCACGCTGGAAGGAATTCCTGCCTGGTATGCGGCACAGAAGAAGCTTGCTAAGCCCGCCGCGCTGCATCCGGTGCAGCAGGCGATGCTGGACGAACAGGCGCTGCAGTGCGGCTATTGCTATAACGGCATGATCGTCAAAGCCGCGGAATTCTTATCGAAAACGCCGCGTCCGACCGAGGCGCAAATCCGTTCGGCGATGAATGGCCATTTGTGCCGTTGCGGGACGTATCCGCGCATTATCCGAGCCATTCAACGAGCCTCGCGCGCGATGACGGGGGTTGTGTAATGAGGCGCGCGATGGGCAGCATGATACGGCGCGACTTCCTGAAGACCGGCGGCGCCCTCGTGATCGGTTTTGCTCTGGGCGACGAAGCGGTTCTCCACGCCCAGGCATCGGAAACAACGACGCGCGGCGATAAAGCTGGTCCGCCCGACGCGCGGCAGGTGGATACCTGGCTTGCAATTCACTCCGACAACACCGCGACCGTCTACATCGGATTCGCCGAACTGGGCCAGGGAGCGTCGACGGGCCTGCTTCAGATCGCGGCCGACGAACTGGATCTCGAAATGAGCCAGATCAAGACCGTCCGTCTGGACACCAACATCACGCCGAATCAAGGCGGCACTTATTCCAGCGCTTCTATCGCCCGAGGCGGACCGCAGGTGCGGACGGCAGCGGCCGAAGCGAGGGCAGCGCTGCTCCAGATCGCTTCGAAGAAGCTGGATGCGCCGGTGGAACGGCTAGCTGTGTCAAAAGGGATCGTGTCGGTAGCAGGAAACTCGAGCCGCCAGGTCAGCTATGGCGGGTTGATCGGAGACAAGCTATTCAATCTTCCGTTTAGCGGCTCGGCTCCGGTGAAGCCGCCGGCGGCTTACAAAGTAGTCGGCACGTCAGTTCCGCGCCGCGACATGGCGGACAAAATAAGCGGCAAATATGTCTACATGCAGCATGTGCGCGTGGAGGGGATGCTGCACGGACGCGTGGTGCGGCCGCGAGGCCAGCGCATGTACGGCGCGGGAGCGAAGGTGATCGGCGTCGACGAAGCATCCATCCGCGACATTCCTGGCGCGCGAATCCTGCGCAAGGGCGATTTTATCGGCGTGGCTGCGGAGAACGAATGGGATGCGGTGCGAGCGGCGCGGCAGTTGAAAGTGACGTGGGAGGCTCCGCCTGCTCTTCCGGCCAGCGCTACGTTACACCAGCAGATGCGCGCCGCGAAAACCGAAGACCGGGTAGTGCAGGAGCGGGGCGACTTCGCCGGAGCGTTCTCCAAAGCCGCCCACACGGCACCGCAGACGTGCCTCGGACCCTATCAGGCCCATGCGCCTTTTGCGCCGAACTGCGCACTCGCCGACGTGAAAACCGATTCGGCTCTGGTCATGTGCTCGACGCAGGATGTATATGGAACGCGCACCAGCCTGGCGCGCGTGCTGGGCTTGCCCGCGGACAAAGTTCGCGTGCAGTACTACGAGGGCTCGGGCACATACGGCCATAGTTGTTACGACGATGTGGCGCAATCCGCCGCCATTCTTTCTCAGTTGGCCGGCAAGCCGGTTCGCCTCCAATTCATGCGTTGGGACGAGCACGGATGGGACAATCTTGGTCCCGCGCACGTCGGCGAAGTTCGCGCCGCCGCGGACGCGTCCGGCAAGATCGTCGCCTATGAGTACCAGGGCTGGCAGCATGGCTGGAGCAACGTCGAAACGGCCGAGCAACTGGCGCTCGGGCGCGCGGCCGCCGAATGGCCGGGCGGAGTGTCGCAACAGGTCAATCCGCTGGACTGTGGCGGTATGTATGACATCCCTAACTTGCGGCTGGTGAACCATAAGCTTCCGGTGGCCTCGTATTTGAAGGGCGGATGGCTGCGCTCGCCGCTGGATCTTTCCTTCTCCTTCGCGTCCGAGCAGGCCATCGACCAGCTCGCCTATCTGCTCGCGATGGATCCTTACGCGTTCCGGCAGCTTAATATCAAGGATTCGCGCTGGCTGGGCGTTTTGGACGCCGTCGCTAAGGCGGCTAAATGGACGCCCCGAAAGGCGGCCTCCATGTTAAATAACGCAAAGATCGTCAAAGGCCGGGGCATCGGGCTGGGCACGCATCTGGCTTCCTACGGCGCGGCGGTCGCGGAGATCGAAGTCGATAAAGAAATGGGCCGCGTGGTGGCAAAGCACTTATACGGAGCCATCGACGCGGGGCAGACTGTAAACCCAGGCAATGTTGAAAGCCAAATCTGCGGACAGCTCGTGCAGACTGCGAGCCGGATGTTCAAGGAAGAGGTGACGCTCGACGGTAGCAGCGTTACGAGTCTGGATTGGTCGAGCTACCCGATTCTTCGCTTCGACGAATGCCCGGAAGTCACGCCTGTTGTCGTGCAGCGCCTGGATCAGCGTTCGACAGGAGCGGGCGAAGAAGTGATGGCGGCTGCCGCGGCGGCCATCGCTAACGCTTTCTTCGACGCGACCGGAGTGCGGATGCGGCAGTTTCCGCTCACGCCCGGCCGGGTGCTGGCGGCACTAAAGCGGTCCGAGGCGTGATCAATTGGCCACGGATGAACACAGATAGACACGGATCTGTGTCCATCCGCGTGAATCCGTGGCTCAATTTTTGCGAACGGAATTGCTGCGTTACAAATTGTGCTTCTTGATCTTGTACCGCAGAGCGTCGCGGCCGATTTTGAGAGCGCGAGCGGCTTGAGACTGATTGCCGCCGGCCGCTTCGAGAGCGTGCGCAATCAATCGCCGTTCCTGTTCTTCCAATGTCCCCGCTTCCGATTGCGCCTCGGCGCCGGCGGCGAGCGGCGTTGTATTTCCGCCAGGCTGAAATTGGCCGGGCAGGTCCCCGACATCGATCGTATCCCCGGTGACCATCATGGCGGCATAGCCGATCACGTTTTCCAATTCCCGCACGTTTCCAGGCCAGGAATAGGCGCTTAACGCTACCTGGGCTCGCGGCGAGATGCGCCGGACTTCCTTTCCGTATTGGGTCGCGAATTTGGAAATAAAATGCCGCTCCAGAAGAGGAAGGTCCTCTTTGCGCTCCGCCAGACGTGGCGCTCGGATTTCGACCATGGAAAGGCGGTAATACAAATCCTCTCGAAATTCCTTTTCGGCGACGGATACGCGCAAATCGCGGTTGGTGGCGGCGATCACGCGCACGTCCACTTTCCTCGGCGTGAGCGAGCCTACCCGGAGCACCTCTTGATTTTGCAGCACGCGCAGAAGCTTGGCCTGCGTCGCGAGCGGCATGTCGCCGATCTCGTCCAGGAACAGCGTGCCGCCGTGAGCGTGCTCGAACAAGCCTGGCTTGTCGTTGGCAGCGCCGGTAAAGGCTCCGCGAACGTGGCCGAACAGCTCGCTCTCAAACAACGTCTCCACGACGGCTGAACAATTTAGCACCACGTAGCGACCGCGGGCGGCGGGACTCAGGCGGTGTAGAGCCTGGGCCACCAAGTCCTTGCCAGCTCCAGTCTCTCCGGTCACCAAGACGGTGCGGAAGTGCGGAGCCACTCGGCGGATGCGCGAAAACATCTCCCACATCAGCGGACTGTTCCCCACGATGTTCTCGAATTCCGCGCTCTCGAGCAGTTCGCCTTCGAGCTGAACAGCCCGTTGCCGGCGCCGTGCGTTCTCCAGCAGCTTGCCAACCCTCTCCCGCAGCGACGATATGGAGACCGGCTTGTTCAAATAATCGCTTGCGCCTTTCTTGATCGCCTCCACGGCGGATTCAGTCGAGTAGTGAGCCGTCATCAAAATCACTTCGATCGAGGGATCGAATTCCACGATTTGTTCTAACAGCTCCATGCCGCTCATGCCCGGCATCACCAGGTCCGTGATTACGATGTGCGGACGCTCGCGATGAACCAGATTCAAGCCGTCCTCAGGATCGCCCGCCGTGAAGATGCGCAATCCGGGCTGAGTGAGCGCCGAGGAAAGCAGCTCCAGGCTGGCGGCGTTATCGTCGACGATCAACAAACGGATTTCGCAGCTAGCCATAGTTATCTGAGCAGGCGCTTCACCTCTTCGCGCAAGGCACTCAAGCGGATGGGTTTGGTAATGTATCCGCCAAATCCGGCGGCCATGGCGCGCTCGCGGTCGCCCATCATCGCGCTGGCGGTGAGAGCGATGATGGGAGTCGCCGCGAAGCTTTCGTCGCCGCGAAGCTCGCGCACGACGCCGAACCCGTCCAGGCCCGGCATGTGGAGATCCAGGATCACCAAATCGGGACGAATCTGGCGCGCCTGCCGCAACGCTTCCAGTCCATCGCTTGCCTCCACCACCTGATAACCGCTGTTCTCGAGCACAGTCCGCACTAATTCGCGCCCGGTGGCTTTGTCGTCGGCTACCAGCACGGTTTTCATTCTTGCGCCCCCGCGGCTTTATCGCGCCGGAGAGGAACGCTGAAGGTGAAGCAACTTCCCTTTCCGGGCTCGCTTTCGAGCTCGATGCGTCCGCCGTGCTGCTCCACCAGACGCTTCGTGATCGCCAGTCCGAGGCCCGTGCCTTCGCGGACGCCCTTGGTGGTTTCGCCGATTTGGTAAAACTCGTCGAACACGGCCGCGTGGGCCTCCTTGGGAATGCCGATGCCGGTGTCGGCGATGGAAACGATGACGGAGCTGTCCTGCAGCCGAGCCGCGATGCGCACCCGGCCTCCTTCGGGGGTGAACTTTACTGCGTTGCTCAGCAAATTCACCACGATTTGCTTGAAGCGCAACCGGTCGGCTTCGAGAGCCACATTCGGTAGAAGGTCCGTTTCGATCGAGATGGACTTCGCCCGGGCGAGCGCTCGAAAGGAAGTGAGCGATTCCTCCACCACGGCGCCCAAGTCGAACGGCTCCGTCCGCAACTCCAGACGGCCCGCTTCGATTTTGCTCAGGTCCAGGATGTCGTTGATCAATTCCAGCAAATGAATCGCGTCGTGGTGAATGTGATTAACAAAGCGCTTCTGTTTTTCGTTGAGCGGGCCTTCCAGCTCTTCCGCCAGCAGCTCGGAAAATCCAATGACGGTGTGTAGAGGTGTGCGAAGCTCATGGCTCATGCTCGCCAGGAATTCGCTTTTCAGGCGGTCGGCTCGCTCGATCTCGCGATTGCGTAGCTCCAGCTCGCGATTCGTGGACGTGAGCTCGCTGATATAGCTTTCTTGAAGTTGGCGCAGTCTCTCCTCGGCCTGCTTCCGGCTGCTGATATCACGTACGATGGCGGTGACCAGAAAACCTTCCTCGGATTGGGACGGGCTGAGGCTGATCTCAACCGGAAAGCGCGAGCCGTTTTTGCGGACTCCGCTGAGGCTCTGGCCGGCTCCCATCGGGCGCGTGGCAGGATGCTGACGATATTCATGGCGGCGCGCGACATGCGCCTCGCGCAACTCCTCTGGGATGAGCATTTCCACCGGCTTTCCCAATAACTCTTTCCGTGTGTAGCCGAACATCTCTTCCACCACCCGGTTCACCAGCACGATTCTTCCGGTTTCGTCCACTTGCATGATGGCGTCCGGGGCAGCTTCGAGCAGTTCCTGGAAACGCCGCTCGGCATCTCCGGTTGCATGTGTTTGTTTTCTTGGTTGCATCCGGGCTGAAGCATCATTATAAAAGCTGGTTTCATTGGCGCTGTAACTTCTCGATGTATTTGGCGAGATTCCGGACGCGCACGCGGCCTAAGTCCTGGTCCCAGGCGATCTGGGAAAAGATCGGTCCCCACAACGGCATCTCGCGTGTGCCGTGCCCGGCTTCGATCGGCGCCTCGCCGGAGATGATGCGCTCGACTCGTTCGACCGGAAACTTGCCGCCATTGCGAACGGCGATGCGCGTCAGATCCGCGGGCTGCGTTTTCAGCGCGCGCGCCATGGGGCCGTCGCCTTTGCCGCTCTCGCCGTGGCAGACGGCGCAATATTCGCGATAGAGCGCCTGACCTTCAAGCGAGTCGATCAAGCGTCTCTCTTCCGAGCCGGAGGGAGCCGGCGCGCTCTGGGCCGCGGCCAACAGGTAGGCGCCGGCTGCGGCGGCGAATCCCAAAACGATCTTCGTAGTCACGGTGTCCTCTTGCGCATTGGTTTTGCACTCACGGCGCCACAAGTATTCTCCAATGAATCATCACCGCCCGCCGCGCGCTGCGCGTCGGGACCCACAAAACTGCGTCCTTTGGCGCAATCGCCAAGCGAGCGCCCCATCTCCTAAAGAACAAGCCGCACAACGGAGCCTGCCTGCGGCGTCCAGAAGCTCGGTTCTTTCTTGTTGTGAGAGTCGCGGGTGGCCCTGTGCGGCTTCGAATGAAATCAACGGCGCCCGCCGTGCATGGAAGCGGTCACACGATGCGGATCGCTTATCTTTTCGCGCTCCTCGGCTTGAGTGGATGCGCGCTGGCGCAAACCATACCTTCGGGAACCGAGCCTGCCTCGGTTGCGCCAGCGCCCCTCACCTCCAGCGCCCGCGGGGCTTACGCGGGCGCCGAACGCTGCACTTCGTGCCATCGCGCCGAGTCCCTGGAATACGCAAAGACCCCGCACGCGCGCCTGGCGGCGGCCAGCAGGGAGTCCATTTCCGGCTGCGAGATGTGCCACGGTCCGGGCAAGGCCCACGCCGACGGCGAAGAAGCGGCCCGCGGCGACGATGCCAAAACCGCCGCGGCGGCCAAACTGATCTTTTCCTTCCGCGCCGGCGCCAAATCAAATTCCGAGAGATGCCTCATCTGCCATCAGAGCAGCCGTGAACAACAGGGCTTCGCCCACTCCAACCATCTGCTTCACGGAGTCGGTTGTAACGAATGCCACGCAACACATTTGGCCGAGGCCGCCCGAGCGCCAAACGCCGTCGCTCTGGGCCTGGGGCAAGCGAATTTTTTCAGTGTGCCGAAGCGTCCCGAGGAAGCCAGATGGCTACACAATAGTCTGCTCAAAAAACCCGAGCCCGATCTCTGCTTCGGCTGCCACGCTAATATCCAGGCGCAGTTCGCTCTTCCCACGCATCATCGCGTGCCGGAAGGTGAATTGAAATGCAGCGATTGCCACAATCCCCATGGAAGCCTGAATCGCGCTTCGATGCGCCAAGCCGGATGGGAGACCTGCACGAAATGCCACGTCGAGAAGCGCGGACCTTTCGCCTTCGAGCATCCGGCCGCGAAAGTAGGGGGCTGCACAGCCTGCCACACTCCGCACGGAAGCGTGAATCGGATGCTGCTGGCGCGCCACGAGGAGCGCTTTCTTTGTCTCGAATGTCACGTCAGTCCGTTTGCGGCCAACGTGCCGCACAGCCGCATGAGCTTTCAGACCCGTGGCGATTGCACTCGTTGCCACTCCAGCATTCATGGATCGAATTTCGATGCGAATTTTCTGCATTAGCGCCGCCGCGCTGGTAGCGCCGCTCAGTTTGATGGCGCAAGACGACAGTCCGAAGCCTCTGTCGCTCGGCGGCTTCGATAACCGCGGCTCCGTCACGTTTGGATATCGCTTCACTGATATCAAAGGCTACGAGCCGAAATTCGAAGAGTTGTTCGATCTCAAGAGCGGGCCGCGCTTGCTGGATTTCAGCCTGTTCGGCGAAGCGCAGGAGGGCCGGAGCAGATTCGCGGACGACTATTCGCTCACCGCCAGCGGGATCGGCGGCGACCCTTACTCCACCGTCCAGCTCACGGTGCGGAAACCCAATCTTTACGACCTGCGCGTCAACTTCCGTCAGAGCTACTACTACTGGAATCACAACGACAGCGCCGCGCTGCCAAACGGTCTTTACGGGTTGACGAATCAGCACAATTGGGCCACCGTCCGAAAACTCGGCTCTATGAATCTGCTGGTGCACGCCACGACGAATCTTCGATTCAGCTTTGAGTATTACCGCAACACGCGCGATGGCGTAACTGATACCACGCAATCGTTGGACTATTTCGGGTCGTCTGCGACCTGGGGAGCGTTTGCTCGCGCGAATCCTTATTACATCGTGGCGCCGGTGATTGAAGAGACGAATCGCGTCGTCGGCGGCGTCGATTACACCTGGCGCGCTTGGACGCTCCACTACCGGCTCGGCTATCAGTCCTTCAGCGACGCCATTAACGGCGACAATGCCGCCCCTGAGCGCAGCATAAATATCGGCGACCCGACGACCGCGGCCGAGCTCGCTAGCGGCATCTCTTATGCCGACGCACGCCGCCTGACCACGCCTGTAAGCGAGTTTTCCTATACCGGCAAGCTCAATTCGAAACTGGACGCGCGCGGCGGCTATATCTTTTATCGCTATCGCGGACCCGCATCATTGGATATGTCGTTCGATGGCGCAGCTCGAACCAACACAGCCGGGACAGCCGATGCGCCCTATCAGGTCTCACTTTCCACGCGTGCCGTCGACACCGAGCCGAATCATGTCATAGACCAGGGTTTCACTTATCGGGCGACGGAATGGTGGGACTTGCTCCTGGACTACCGCTATTCGCGGTTCACCGTCGATAGCGCAGCTCAATTCAGCAGCATAAATTCGGGGGGCATTCAGACTGGCGCGTCATCGGATCGGTGGGCGTTGGGCACGAGCACGCTGGATCTGGACATGGCTTTTACTCCGGCGTCCTCCCTGCTGTTACGCGCCGGGGTCCGACTGATGAAGAGCGACGTCGAAAACTTTCAAGATGGCGTCTCCGATCCTACCCGGAGCAAGCGCTTCAAGGCCGCTTGGCCCATCGGAAGCGTTTACTATCAGCCGTCGAAGAAGCTGAGCATCCGCGCGAGTGTTGATGAGATTAATAACGGAACTTCTTATACGAGAATCGCCCCGCATACAGATGTGGGCGGCCGCTTTGTGGCCCGATTTCACGCCACCGATAAGTTCTACATCGAGGATTCGGGCGTGTTTCGGAACCGGGACTTGCCGACGACGGACTATCGAAGTACGGTCCGAAGCAACGCCGCCACGGCGAACTACGAATTCGCGGACCGCCTGACCGTCTTCGCGGGTTTCAGCTATGAGAGTTTGTTCACACGCGATTTCATCACCTTCCTGCGCGGGCCAGCGCCGACCGTAAATGTCCCCCTTCGCGACCAGACGGTAAATCGCGTCTGGATGGGAGGAATCCGAGTGGAGCCCGTGCGCCGCTTCGGCGCCGAACTGACCGGGAACTTTGTCCGGACTACGGGGTTGGGAGAAATCCTGGGAGAGGCGCCGCTGTTCGGCCCAATGACTTTTCCCTACGCCACCGGTTCGGTCCATTACGACGTTCCCAGAATCGGCCGTCTGCGGGTGGACTTGCAGCGGACTTACTACATCGAGGAGATCGTTCCGGGAAATAATTTCAGTGCAAATTTACTCAGCATCGCATATACGAGGAGTTTCTGAAAATATGAAAGCTAGCCATGTTGGAATAATTGCGGCTTCGGTACTGTTAGGCGCTTGGAGCGCCGGGGCGCAGCAGGATGCCAAGGATATTTATCTCGACAAATGCGCGGTTTGCCACGGCGCGGACGGCTCGGGCAAGACGGCCAAAGGCCGTAAGCTCAAAGTGAAGGATGTTCGAGAGACGGTATCCAAAATGAGCGCTGCCGAGATGATGAATGTCGTCGAGAACGGCAAGGGAGCGGACATGGACGCCTACGGAAAGCAGCTCGCCAAGCAGCAGATCCAGGCCGTCGTCGATTACTATCGCGGCCTGACGAAAAAATAGCGCATGCCGGTTTGGTTGATTCCGTCGGTCCTCGCCCTCTTGGCGCTGCTCGCGTTGATATTGGGCGCCCGCACCCGTCTCACGCGTTCGCGCGAAGGCAAGATCCTGGCGTTTCTGGCGCTGCTGGTTCTTCCCGTGGCGGCAGCCGGTCTTGCATTTGAGGAGCACATGGATCGCGCACAGTCCCGCTCGTTTTGTCTCTCCTGCCATGTGATGGAAGATTACGGAAAGAGCCTCCTCATCGACGATCCGAGCTATATTCCAGCGCGCCACTTTCAAAACAATCTTGTACCGCGCGAACGCGCCTGCTACACCTGCCATACCACCTATACGCTGTTCGGCGGAGTACAGGCGAAGATCCGGGGATTGCGGCATCTTTATGTTGAATATCTTGGGCAACCGCCCAAAGCGGAAGAGATCAAGCTATACGAGCCGTACAATAACCGCGAATGCCTCCATTGCCACCTAGGCGCACGGCGGTTCGAGGAGGCTTCGGCGCACCAAAAAAGCCGGGATCTCCTCGGCCGGATGAAATCCAACCAGCTCTCCTGCTCTTCAAGCGGATGTCATGAATTTATCCACGATGCCGGCTCTCTAGGTCAGATGAATTTTTGGAAGGTACCCAAGTGACGCCCGAAGGATCCCAAGTTACGCCAAAAGCTCCCCGAATCGAACGGCGAATCCGATGGGCGAGCTTTCTGGTTTGCGCCGGATTGGCGATTCAGTCAATTACCCTCGTCGGCGTCCATCCGTTGGCATTCGTCGCATTCCTGGCAATCGGATGCCCTATCGCCGCGGCCGGAATTGCACTCTATCTGTGGAGCCTGGTTTCGCCGGGATGACCCGCAACCTCCGCTTGTACGTCTGCGGACGACAATTTGCATCGGAAAAATAGAGAATAGCGGGATCACCCCCGTGCAGTTCGGGTGGCCCGGCGCGGAATTCATATGACGCGTTCTCGTGTCGCCGTTCTCAAGACGACTCCGCAAGCCGTTATCGGCGATTACAAGCGTTTAATTCGCCTGGCGGATTATCAGCAATATCTGCCTAAGGGGAATGACACCGCTCTCAAAATCAACATCAGTTGGCATTATTTCTATCCGGGCTGCTCCACTACGCCTTGGCAGCTTGATGGCGTGATTTCCACGCTGTTGGAAGACGGCTACTGTAAGGAAAGGCTGTACGGCTGCCACAATCGCACGGTTGTAGTCAGCGCCAGGCGCGGAGAGCGGGCCAACAAACACAAGCAGGTTGTCGCCGGCAAGTACGGACTCCGGAATATCCATCTCTATGAGAAGGACGAGGAGTGGATCCGGTACACGCCCCAAGCAAAAATGCTCGTGCTGGATAAGGTTTATCCCGAGGGCATTCGCATTCCCAAACGGCTGGTGGGGTCGAACGTGATTCATTTGCCCACCATGAAAACCCACGTTTTCACCAAGATGACAGGGGCCATGAAGAACGCCTTCGGCGGCCTGCTTTTCGAAAAACGCCACTGGACTCATGGCGTGATCCACGAGACGCTGGTGGACCTACTGGAAATTCAAAAAGAAATCCATCCCGGACTGTTCGCGCTGATGGACGGAACGTTTGCGGGCGACGGGCCTGGTCCGAGATGCTTGACGCCGCACGTCAAAAACTACATTCTCGCCAGCGGAGACATGGTCGCCATTGACGCCGTTGCGGCGAAAATGATGGGCTTCGATCCTCTTTCGATCAGATTCATTCGCCTGGCGCATGAACAGGGGCTCGGGTGCGGCAACGTCAACGAGATTGAATTGGTCGGCGAGGACATCAGCGGCGTGAATTTCCACTTTCACACGGGCGACACCTTCGCCAGCCACGGCCAGAAGATGATCTACTGGGGTCCTTTGAAGCCGCTGGAGCAGCTGCTGCTCCGTACCGTGATCGCTCCCTGGTCGTATTTGGCTTCGTTCCTGTATCACGACGTCTATTGGTACAACTTCGTCGGCCGCGCGCGCATCCGCCAAGCGCTCCAAACGGGCTGGGGTCGGCTTTTCGCTGGCTACTAATTTTTCAACGTTAAAATAGTGAATGTTGTCTCTTTCCGCTAGGCGTAGCTTTACCCGCCGCGACGGGCTCAAGCTTGCGTTTGCAGCCTTGTTGCCAGGACGGGTGCGCAGTCGAGCCAGCGACTCGACTCCCATGCCCGACTTGGCCCAACGCATTCCGCCCAGGGCTCCCGATGCTCTTACAGGATCGCGGTTCGCCCAATCTGTGATCGGCGCGGACCGGCACGAGCGTGAGCGCGCCATTCAAGATCAACTTCTCAGCGGCAATTTGCCCGATTTCCTCAGGAAGCTCGCCCCGATTAGTTTCCGCCACCGGCTGGCGAACGGCGCGACTGTAGCCGCCACCATTTTTGTGATGCCGGAGTACCTTGCCATCGGATCGGACCGCGATTTCCTGCGGATCCCCATGAATCTCTACACCGCCAGGGCCGTTGCGGACCGCTTCAACTGCGTCCTGCCGACCAAGAAGATTGTCGATGCCATTTATGCCGAATCGGCGCATCGGCTCACGCCGCAACCCCTGCCGGCCGGTCCGCAAATGACCTCTACCGGCTACTATCGAACGCACAATTCGATGATCGATCGGCAGTCCGAGGAGCGCGGCATTCGCGAGGGCGGGCTGGTTGCCGGCCATAAGAAAGACGTGGTGCTTACGAATCTCCTGGCCAGGCGGCCCAGCCAGATCGCGATCTATGGCTGGCATCGAGGCGTCGGAGTTCCCATTCAGCCGCTCAGCACCGTGCACGGCGCGGGCTATGCGGACTATAGCCACGGCATCCGGCTCGTCAGCCACGTGATGATCGTCGGCGAGGAGCAGCGATCCATCTTCGACGTGTTGCAGGATCCGATGCTCGCCAATATTTTGAGCGACGAGGGCTCTCTACAACCGGTTTTAGAGGCTTGGGCAAAAGGCTGGGTGAAACCTGCCGCAGCCTGAAGCCTGCCCCACCCTCACAACGATTTGCAGCAGCGGAAGCTCAAATGGTAATTCGCGTGGCTGTGCTCGTCCATCACCCGGCTGCCGTGCCAGAAAGGAGCACGCCAGCGGCACCAGTCTTCGTGAGCGTGGTACGTGTCGAAAATGAACCAGCTGCCCTTCATTTCCGTGTAGCCTAGCTCACGGCTGCCGCGGCTGGCCATCTGGCTTTCGTTCAAAGGAAGATTCATGTGCTCCGCCGCGTTGCCGTTCAGATCGTAGACGTACAAGGGGCTGTGGCATTCGGGAAAGGCTCCGTCGGGGAAAGTGTTGGAGCCGCAGTCCGGCCAGCTACCACCATTGCAGTTGGGAGACTTGTGGCTGGAAGCGGCGCAAACGCCCTTCTGGTACGTGTTGCCATAGCTCCAGCGCTTGGTGGCTGCATCCGCGCTGTTGTGGGCGATGCGCATGCGCTCGATCGCGGAGCCGGCGCTCAGGCCCTTCGCCAGATCCCAGCGGTAATCGGGAGGTTGCAGGTCTCCATCGCAGGCACCCTCCCATTCGTGCGCGTCGCAAAGGCGTTTGCCCATGATAGAACAGACCTCCGCGGCTTCCCGCGCCTTCACCCAGACCACCGGATAAGCATAGGGGATGTCGGGGAATTCGAATTGATCGATGCACGCTTTGGCGTCTCCCGGTTGCTGAGTGGCCGGGTTGTAGAGCGGCGCCATGTACTTCGCGCCGCAGATCTTCTCGAAGCGCGAATTTTCATAACTGACCCCCAACCGGCTCACCTTGGCCTGAGCCTCTTCCGGCGTCATAGGATGATGGGTTACCGCCGGATTTCCCTGCCCCATGATGCCGGACCTGGCGACGATCTGACGGATGGCGTTCATCTGGGCGTCTGACAGTCCGTGAACCCGCTGGAGTTGGCGGAATAGGGCTTCGTTCTGTTCTTTTAGGGTGGGGTATTCCCCAAGAAGAACCACACCAATGAGAGCCGCCGCTCCCAAGGCCAGCACTCGTGAAGGTTTCATGGTTTGCTCTCCTCGTTAACCGCTCCCTGACGGTCGCGGCTCTGTCAGGCGCTGTAAGCGCAGGCGCCGATTCTGAGCCGCGACCGTCAGGGAGCGGTCGACTAACGAACCTGGTTAGCGCCGCATGACATAGAAGAAATCCCGGTTGTCGGCATATCCAATAAACCGGGGAACGATCTCCCCGTGCGCGGACTTTTTTTCCAAGTAGCTCATCCCCTTCAAAATGTGGTCGATGAAGATTTGCGAGCCGTGCCGGCGATACAACGCCAGATAGGTGAATTCGAGTGCGTTCATATCCAGAAGCATGGCGTAATCGCAGTGGTAAGCCTGGAAGACGCGAGCCATGGCCGAAGGAGTGGCGTCTGAAAAAACCGCGTAGATAAGGAAGTGCTTGCGGCCGTTTCTCTGCAACGCCAGACCGGCGCGCATGGTCCGAAGATGCGCGTCCTCAGAGCCGGACCAGTTCCCCGGACCCCAACGGTTCACCAGAGCCCCAGGCTTCCCACTCTGGGAGGCTCCGTCAAATTCGATCACCGGCACGCCATTTTGCCGGGCGTACTTAACGTTTTCCAGCAACGCGTTGTCGGCTTCGCTCCACGTTTTCATTCCTACCGATCCGTCCGCCAGCGCATAGACAGTCGCCAAGCCGGGCAGGAGCTTGCTGAAGACAACGCCTTTCTCGATGAAGCCGTAATGGCTGCCGTGATTCCGCGCGGCGAAATCGCCATATTTGAACGCGCCATGCCAGCGCTTATAGCCGCCGGCAAACGTCGCAACAGTTTTGGGCGCGTCTTGCGGACCGATCAGGCCGGCTGCGATCAGGGGACTCACGCTTTCGATTCCGTCCGGCCCGGGCAGCACCGGATTTCTTGTGTGAACCTGATGGGACCATCCAACTCCCGGGTGATTCGTACCGACCGTAAATCCTAACTGGAAGCGATTCAAATCGAAGGCAACGAGATAACACAGCGCCGACGCCTCCACGCCGTCCAGGCTATTGACACTCGCCCTATAGCTTTGCAGGATAGCCGGATCGACGAGATTCGGCTCGAGGATGCTCGCATAAATTCCCGGATTTCCGTTGGCTGGATACCATGCTCCCGCGATCAGTCCCGCCTTCTCCGGCCTATCCAAATCGATCCCCAGGTTGGGGGAGAGCAGCGTCCGGTCTGGGTATTTCGGATCGATCGCGGCGGCAAGCGGAGAGTCGGCCGAGTTCTTGTGCGGAGCCGCTCCGTTCCCGATCTTCCCCGTCTCCCGATTCGCTTCCCCCAAGAGAATATGTCCCAGAGCGATGATCTTTTCACCACCCCAAACATGCTCGCGGAGAAATTCGGTCCCCGCCTCGATGTTGGTGCGATGGCCTGTGACGGCGTTCCGCAAGTAAATTCGGCTGTCGCAAAGAGGAGAGTAGACCAGTGGCGAAGCTTTAGCCCGCTCCAGAGCGTCGCTAGTGAACAGGTCGCAGGAGATTCGGTCTTTTCCTTCCGCGATTACGATGCCAGAGGGATAAGCCGGATCCAAGAGAAGCCGTCTTGCGCCTGGATTTCCGTTCTCCAGATGGTAGTTGACCTCCGAACCACCTTCCTTCGGCGTCAGCTTCAGAAGGAACCACGCGTTGATCGCGGGGTTGAGATTGATCAGACTCGCGGTAGCCGGCTTGCCCTTGCGCCGGATCTGGATGGACCTTGACTCGCGAAACTGCTGAAGCTCAACAATCGTTTTGGGAACATCGGCTTGGTATTCCTTAAGCTGGTTGGGCGGGGGGGGTGGCTGCTGGCTGCCGCCGACCACCATGGAGAGGGTCAGCACCGCAATCGTGACAGGGCGGCTTTTCATACCGCCAGCAGGCAAACGGCGAGCATAAGCAGGGCCACAATGCGGCTGGTGCGGTCCGTCACCGCGAAGAGAACGGGATCGTCGGGCATCTGTCCGCGATGCGCGATCAACCAGACATGGCTGATCCAATAGAGCAATAGCGGACATAATGCCCACATCAGCTCAAAGCGCCGGTAAAGGACTAGCGAGGCTTCCCTGTTGATGTAGACAGCCAGCACCAACACCGCCAAATATCCGCTGGCGATTCCCATAGCCGCGAGCAGCTCTCCATCGGAAAAGTGGTAGGCGCGAGCTCTGGCGGCGTCGCCGTCGATCCGCCTCATCACAGCAAGCTCGCCGTAGCGCTTCACTAGAGCCAGGCTGAGGAACAGTAACGTCGAGAAGGCCAGCAGCCCATACGACGGCCAGATCGCGGCGGCGGCCGATCCGGCTAGGATCCGCAAGGTGTAAAGGCCCGCCAGCACAACTACATCCAAAAGCGCGACCTGTTTCAGATATAGCGAGTAGGTCACCGTGAGGGCAAGATAGATCAGAACCGCTGCGACGAACAAGCCAGAAACCTGGCTGCCTATCACGCCGGCGGCGACCACTAGAGCCGGAATCATCCAAAACGCATAAGAGATTGGCAGATCGCCCGACGCGAACGGCCGGTAACGCTTGTTCGGATGCCGCCGGTCCGCCGCCAGGTCTAACAGGTCGTTAATAATGTATCCGCTCGAAGTGATGCAGCCGAACGCCAGAAAACCCAAAAGGACCTTGCTCAGCAACGCGCTTTCACCCAGCCGATGGGCCGCCAGAAGTGGCACAAAGAGCAGAAAGTTTTTGAGCCAATGCTGGAGGCGCAACGCCCGGAGATGGCCTGCTGTCTTGGGTGTACGGCTATTATTCAGAGATTCAAGGTTCGGAGCTGACGCTTCCGGCAGATCCGTTTGGCTCGGTGGCCCGGCTGATTGTAGTTCAGCGCTTGCGTTCATAAAACGCTTCGAGTAGGCGTGACCGTTTGGCCACGAGCGGTCTTCCCAGCGGGGCGTTCGCCACACTCCTGGGGAGAGCACCCGCTGTGCCAAATTACTCACTCTTCTTGCGGACCCGGCGGATATGCTCCGACACAAGCCGGGCGTCGGCAGGAAATACCGGCGATGCCACCGAAGCAACAGCCTAATTCTAAAGATGTCCGCGAAGCGGATTCGCTTTGAAAGAGTGGGATACAGCAGGGCCGCGGCTTTTCCTAATTTGACAAGTCCACGGAAGGACGTTTATGATCCTCCTTAGAGCTTTACAGGCCTCCCAAGCAGGCTGGTCTGTCGTCCTCAGGCTCCCGGTCGGCAGTCTGTTTTCCTGCGCTGCAAGTTCCCCGGCGCTCCCCTTCAAATTCCATCCCAAACCGGAGTGTCTATCGCTCCAGGAGATCTCGCACATGATGCTTTTGCGCAAGACCGAAGAGTCTCTGCTTGAACGAGGTTATTCCCGCCGGCACATCGCCCGAATCGCTATGGGGGCTGCCGCGGCCATTCCATTCTTTAACGAATTTGCCCAGGCTCAACAGGCCGAAAGGAGGGCGGCGCGCGCCAATCGCCAAGGCGGGCCGCGGCAGGACTTCGATCCGGAAGTGGTCCGCATCACCTCCAACGAAAATCCGATGGGCCCTTGCAAGGAGGGTATTGAGGCTATGGCCAGGGTTGGACCGCTGGGCTGGCGCTACAACCCTCAAGGCGAAAACCTCGAATTCGACGCGCTCTTGCAAACCACGGAGAACGTCAAGCCCGGCTATGTAAACGGCTATCCGGGATCCAGCACTCCGCTGGCGAACTGCGCTCCGGCGTTCTGCTCGCCCACCAGAAGCTGGGTGATGGGGAGTCCGGGCTACGGCAGCGGTCAGGGACGCTTTATCGGCAATAAGGTGATTCAGGTTCCGCTCCGGAAAGATTATTCGCACGACGTGGAAGCGATGATTAAGGCCGACCCGAACGCGGGCGCGTACTATATCTGCAATCCGAACAATCCTACCGGGACGCTCACCTCGCGCGAAGATTTCGAATACATCCTGGCGCACAAGCAAAAGGACGCCGTGCTCATCATCGACGAAGCCTACGTTCACTTCGCCGGTCCGGAATTCTACTCCACGGAACTCGTGCGGCAGGACAAGGACGTGGTGGTTCTGCGGACGTTTTCGAAGATCTACGGCATGGCCGGCCTGCGCGCGGGCGCGCTCTACGGGCGGCCGGATTTGCTGTCAAAGGTCGCCGAATATGGCCGGGGCGGCCATCTGCCGGTCACCGCGACGGCCTGCGCCGCGGCCAGCATGAAGGTGGCCCCCAGCCTGATGATGGAAAGGCGCGCGATCAACAAGAAAAATCGCGACCTGGCTTTCGAGCATATGGAAAAAATCGGCGTCTCCTACATCCCCTCTACTTCGAACTTCTTCATGATGTCGGTGAAGGGCATGACCGGTGTGCAGGTGGGAGAAGCGATGGCGGCGAAGAAAATCATGCTCGCCGGCAACCGCTGGCCGGAATGGCCCCAGTATATCCGCGTGACCGTGGGGACGTATGAAGAGATGGGGAAATTTAACTCGGCGCTCGCTCAAGTGGTGCAGGAAGGAGCGGCAAAAACGAAGGCAGCCTAAGTAAACGGGCGTGACCGGATGGGCCGGAGGCGCGATGCGGCTCCGGCCATCACAGGCTAAAGCCTGTGCCACTTTGGCTCCCGATTACCGGGTGTTGTCGTGATGCTCCAACGTGACGTAATGCCCGGCGTCTTTATCGACGCAGGGTGCGGCCTCTTCCAGCGCGTCGGGCTGAAGCGTTATTGTGCGCGACAGAGTCCACGGTTTCTGGAGAACCTCGGGATCTTCCGCGGTCACCTGGTACTGAATCGTGTCTCCCGCTCGCCGCAACCGTTCCGTGACGTGCAGCTTCCGGCTGTGGAACAAACCATTGTCTCCCAGCCAGGTTTCATCGGTGAGTCGGGTCACATCCACAACCAGCGTGTCGCCCTCCCAATGACCCACCGAGTCACCGTTATACGTCGCGGCCGTTTCGGGATCGGAGCCATGGGGGCGCCCGTCGAGCGGAATCACACGCCATTGGTTGCCGGTGTTGTCGGCGTAGAGAAAGATCGCCTGCTTAGAAGTGTGCACGATCTGGTGCGGAGGTCCCAGCCGCGGGACGCCCGGCGGCAAGCAATGCAGGGTCGGATCTTCCTTTACCTGATTGTCGTTGAGCGATTTCAACTTGGCCGCGAACTCGGGTTTGTACTCCGGCTTGGCATCGCGCAGCGGAGCGTTGTATAGAGCGGCGGACTGCGGACTGAACGCGCCTCCAATCACGAAGCTCTCGCCTACCTTCTGAATCGTGCCGATGCCGAAGAAGTGATGCCACACGCCGCTCAGGTCCGGGTGTCCGTCCGCCATGCGTGGCGTCGGTCGCGAGGCTGCGCTGGGATTCTTGGCTGCTTCCGCGGCGTAGTTGGTTTGCGCCGGGGCGCCTATGGGCGTGGTCAGAATGACCGCGGCGAGCGCGGCCCGCGTGAGCGTCCGGTGATTCGCGAGCTCGGATATCATGATTTCCTCCCTATGTTCCGCTTAACGCGACGGCCTGTTCTCGCGAACGCCGCTATTTTTGCGTCTTCCGCAGATTGGGGTCAGCATCCTGTGGAGACATGCTGAATACATGGCCGTCCGGATAACTCAACTTTGTCATGAACCCGTAGGCGGCCGTTCCGTCCTTGGCGGGGTTCGCCGTGACGGTGACCTCCTGCTTGTTACTCAGCAACAGATCCTTGGTCAGCCCGCTTCCTCTGAAGAACAGCGGAGGCAGCGATTGCAAAGCCCAGGTGGTTGTCTTTCCGGCGTCGTCCTTCACGTCTATGTAGACGAAGATGTGCGGATTGATCCAGTCGACCTTGGAGACAACTCCCCGCAAGGTCACGATTTTGCCCGAATCGAACTCCGCGGTAAAAGAATGATGCGCGATGATGGGCAACGTGCACGATAGCGCCGCGACCGCCGCCCACCGCAATGGATTTATGGCTCCCATCTGATCCTCCAGCAGTCCCGAACAGTATATATTCGCGCGCCGCCGCGCGCAATCGGTAACAGCTTCCTCTGGAACGGGACGGCAAGATCACCAGCCACAGCCGTCAGAATCTCAAAGAGGCGCCGGATCATAAGCCTTCAAAACCCGAGCCCGTCGAAGTAATAGTCATTGACCATTCGGAACGACCTTCCGAAACCTAACCAGCCTGGCGATAGGGTCAACTCTGACCACTACAACTTGTTCTCCGCCAAGAGCTTTTGAATCGCCTTCACCGCTGCCTCCGTGCGGAATTCCATAATCTTCTTGCCGTCTTCAACCGCCTTTGGCCCCGCGAGCTGCACTCCATTGATCGTGGTCTTGCCAGCCTTGATGCGTTCCGGCATCCGTGCGCCGTTTGGATCGATTGCCACGGAAATCGAAGCCGTGTAGTAGTCGTCGTGATAGCCCTCCCGCGCTTCCTGCACGTGAAGCACACCGTGCTCGAACGTCTCGACTTCGTTGTAGTCGTAATATTCGGGCACATAATAAATTGCCGCTTCGGAGCCTTTCCATTTCTCGGCTAAAGCTTTCGAGACTTCAATAGTCGGATTCTGATCCGCGCCGTGGTCTACCATTAGCATCACGTTCTTGAATCCTTCGGTTTGAGGCTGGCGGCCGTGTCCGAGAGCAGGCCCTTGTAGGTTTCAGCGGAAAGCTGAATGCTCCCTGGATTTCTGGAGGTTTCCGGATCTCCCGGAGCCATTCCCACAATCGGCGCGCATAGCGCGTTGCCCAATTTGCGCGCGATGGAATCGCACATCGCCCGCACGATGCTGTTGTGCTGGCTGACGGTGATATACGGACCGTTGTCCTCCATTCCGCCCGCGAAGATAAGCGCGGTGGTGGTGTTACCGGCTTTCAAGGAGTCGCGAAGTTCCAGCTGGGTCATGTCTTCGATCCAGACGGTGTCGTGCATGTCGATGGGACGAGCCAGCGTGTTCATATCCACGCGCGCTTGTTTTCCGCCCCCCCTTCTTGCCCTTGGCTTGCGGCGCCGCCTGACCGGATTCCTGAGCCTGCGCCATCCACAGCACCCCTGCCGCGCTCATCGTAAGGCCCAGGCGATCGCGATTCGGTTTGCGTTCTTCATGATTTTTCCTTCAGACTCCGTCTTTCAACATCGGCAACTTCAAATGATGTTCGCGGGCGGTTTCCCGTGCCGCCGGATATCCTGCATCCGCGTGGCGCATGATGCCGGTCGCCGGGTCGTTGAACAGCACGCGCTCGATCCGTTTTGCAGCCGCGCTCGAGCCGTCGCACACGATCACGACTCCGGCGTGCTGCGAAAACCCGATGCCCACTCCGCCGCCGTGATGGAAGCTCACCCAGGTAGCGCCGCTGGCGGTGTTGAGCAATGCGTTAAGCAGCGGCCAATCCGACACCGCGTCCGAGCCATCGAGCATGGCTTCCGTCTCGCGGTTCGGGCTGGCCACAGATCCGCTGTCCAGATGGTCGCGGCCGATGACGATCGGCGCCTTTAGCTCGCCATTCCGGACCATTTCGTTGAACGCCAGGCCCGCCACATTCCGCTCGCCGAGTCCTAGCCAACAGATGCGCGCGGGCAAACCCTGAAACGCGATGCGCTGCCGCGCCATATCCAGCCAGCGGATCACGTGATCGTCTTCGGGGAAAAGTTCCTTGATTTTGTCATCGGTTTTGTAAATATCTTCGGGATCGCCCGACAGAGCCACCCATCGGAACGGACCCTTTCCCCGGCAGAACAGCGGACGGATATAAGCGGGCACGAATCCCGGAAAATCGAAAGCGTTCGTCACGCCCTGGTCCCGAGCCACTTGGCGGATGTTGTTGCCGTAATCGAACACGGGCACGCGCATCTGATGGAATTCGAGCATCGCGCGCACGTGAGCCACGCACGAGCGAGCCGCAGCCTCGCGCAGCCTTGCATGTTGGCTGGGATCCTCCGCCGCAGCCTTCCATTCTTCCACCGACCAACCTGCGGGCAGGTATCCGTTGATCAAATCGTGCGCCGAGGTCTGATCGGTGACTAAGTCCGGCTTGATGCCGCCCTTCTGCGCGCGCCGCACAATCTCCGGCAGCACTTCCGCGGCGTTGCCGCGCAACCCAATTGAAACGGCCTCTTTTCGATCGCAGTAATATTCAACGAGATCCAGCGCCTCATCCAGTTTTTTGGCCTGCCGGTCGAGATAGCGCGTGCGAAGCCGGAAATCGATGCGCGACTGCTGGCACTCGACGATCAGCGAAACCGCTCCCGCGAAACTCGCGGCCAATGGTTGCGCTCCGCCCATTCCGCCTAGCCCAGCGGTTAAAATCCAACGGCCCGCAAGGCTCCCGCCATAGTGCTTTCGGCCTGCTTCGGCGAACGTTTCGTAAGTTCCTTGCACAATGCCCTGGGAGCCGATGTAAATCCAGCTTCCGGCCGTCATCTGGCCGTACATCATGAGGCCCTTGCGATCGAGCTGATGAAAGTGCTCCCAATTCGCCCAAGCCGGAACCAGATTCGAGTTTGCTAACAGTACGCGCGGCGCGTCGGCATGAGTCCGAAAGACGCCCACAGGCTTGCCCGACTGAATGAGCAAAGTCTCGTCGGAATCGAGCTCCTTCAGGCTCGCCAGGATTTGGTCGAAGCACTCCCAATTTCGAGCAGCCCTTCCGATGCCGCCGTACACTACGAGACTTTCAGGCCGCTCCGCCACTTCAGGATCCAGATTGTTCTGGATCATCCGATAGGCGGCTTCAATCTGCCAGTTCTTGCAGGTCAGCTCCGCGCCACGAGGCGCGCGAATTTTTCTGGAGGAATCGAACCGCGAGGTTTTCGATTCAGACGTTTGCTCGTCGAGCAACATGAAACTCCTTTCGCCGCCGCTTCCTTTGATGCGGCTAGAAACCGATTGATGCGGCTAGAAACCGATCGTTCGCTACGCGGCGAGCCCACGCGTTGAGGTCAACATCGCACCAGGGCGATGCGGCGGGACGAGATCCGTCGGCGAATCAAGGATTCGCATTGCTATATTATCGCGTTGCGGCCGTTTTGCGGTAGAAACCGGCGGAAGAAATGACCGCCGACGATTGATTGCATTGGTCGCATCGCTCATCCGTTATTCTGGGGTCGAGCCCTATGGCTATCCTCTTGGAGCTCGCCGGAGAACCTCTAAAACTCGAAGAAATCGCGCAAGCCGCGAGCGGAGCCTTGCAACTTTCTTTATCCTCCTGCGCCCGCGAGCGAATAGAATCCTCCCGGCGGGTCGTGGAAAAGCAGCTCCGCGAAAAGAAGGTCGTCTATGGAATCAATACAGGCTTTGGAAAGCTCGCCGATGTCCACATCCCGGACCGCGAAATCGAGCGTCTGCAAATCAATCTCGTGCGGAGCCACGCTTCCGGCGTAGGCGAACCGCTCTCGGAAGCGGAAACGCGAGCGCTCATGCTCCTGCGCGCCAACGTCCTGGCCACCGGCCACAGTGGGTGCCGGCCCGTCCTCATCGATACCCTCTTCCAAATGATGTCGGAAGGAGTTTGCCCGCGCATTCCCTCTAAAGGATCGGTGGGCGCGAGCGGCGATTTGGCGCCATTGGCCCATCTGGCGTTGGCCATGATCGGCGAAGGAGAATGCTTCTACCGCGGCAACCGGGTCTCGAGTGGTGAGGCGCTACACGCCAGCGGAATCGCGCCCGTGCGATTAGAGGCGAAAGAAGGCCTTGCGCTGCTCAATGGAACTCAGGCGATGGGAGCCGTCGGCGCCTTGGCGCTGCTGCGCGCCGAGCGCGTGGCGAAGCTCGCGGATCTCGCCGGCGCGATGTCTCTCGAAGCTCTGCGCGGCACGCCCGTGGCCTTCGACCCCCGCATCCACGCCGCCCGCCCCCATTCCGGCCAGCTCGCCTCCGCGGCCCATCTCCGCGAGCTGCTCGAAAACAGCGAGATCCGCAATTCCCATCTTTACGGCGATCCTCGCGTGCAGGACGCCTATTGCCTGCGCTGCATGCCGCAAGTGCACGGCGCCGTCCGCGCGGCCCTGGCCCACGCCCGCGAGACCGTCGAAATCGAGAGCGGATCGGCAACCGATAATCCGCTGGTATTCATCGAGGCCGAAGAAATCTTGAGCGGCGGAAATTTTCACGGCGCCCCCTTGGGAATGGTCTACGATTATGCGGCGATCGCCCTCACCGATCTGATGAGCATCGCAGAGCGCAGAATCGATCGCCTGCTTAACCCCGACCTCAACGAAGGCTTGCCGCCGTTTCTCAGCCCGGAGCCGGGAGTTTCCTCTGGCTACATGATGGCGCAGGTTTGCGTTGCGGCGCTATTGAACGAAGCCAAAGTCCTGGCGCACCCGGCCAGCTCCGATAGCGTGCCCACTTCCGGCGGCAAGGAGGATCACGTGTCCATGGGCATGACCGCCGCGCTGAAGCTCCGGCAGATTGTGGACGACGCCGAAAACGTCCTGGCGGTAGAGCTTATGGCCGCGACGGAAGGATTAGATTATCGCCGCCCGCTGCGATCCTCCGCACCGATCGAAGCGGCGCGCGAAATTGTGCGCGGGATCGCACCGCGATTAACGGAGGACCGCCCGCCCGGACCCGATATCGAAGCCCTCGCGGGGGCCCTGCGGCGCGGCGATTTCGACCGGTTCGCAAAATAATGAGGGGATTGCTCATAACGGGATGCAGCCAATTAGTGACCCTCGCCGGCCCCGCTCGTCCGCGCGTGGGCGCCGAACTGCGCGACTTGGGCGTCATTCCCGACGGCGCCATGCTCGTTCGTGACGGAATCGTCGAACGCGTTGGCGCGCGGGCTGAAATCGAAGCGCAAAGCTCGTCCGATCACGAGGTGATCGACGTCGAAGGCCGCGTCGTGATGCCGGGTTTCGTCGATGCCCATACGCATCCCATTTTTGCCGGAACCCGCGTCGAGGAATACGAACAGCGCGCCGCGGGAGCGACCTATGAAGCGATCGCCGCAGCCGGCGGAGGCATCCGCTCTACCGTTCGCAAAACCCGCGAAGCCACCGAAGACGAGCTTTTCTGCGCCGCCTGGCGACGGATGGATTGGTTCCTTCGCAACGGAACTACAACCATCGAAGCCAAATCCGGCTATGGACTGTCACTGGATTCCGAACTCAAGCTCCTGCGCGCCATCCATCGCCTGAACGAAAGCGGCGGCGTGCGCATGGCGCCGACTTTTCTGGGCGCTCATGAGATCCCCGATGAATTTCGCTCGCGCCCCGCCGAATACGTGGATCTGGTGATCCATGAGATGCTCCCCGCTGTGGCGGAAGCGCGACTGGCCGAATATTGCGACGTATTTTGCGAGCCTTCAGTCTTCGACGCCGCCTCGGCGTTTCAAATCCTGGACGCCGCGCGTAAGCTGAATCTTCGCGCGCGCGTGCACGCCGACCAGCTTTCTCTTTCAGGAGCGGCGGAAATGGCGGCGCGCGTCGGCGCGGCCACCGCCGACCATCTCGAGCAAATCGACGAGCGCGGCATTCAAGCTCTCGCAGGGGCCGGAGTTCAGCCCGTTCTGCTGCCCGCTTCGGTTTACAACCTCGGCTCTCAGCGCTTCGCTCCTACGCGCGCGATGATCGACGCTGGTCTCGCCGTTGTAGTTGCCACGGATTTCAATCCCGGCTCTTCCCCCACGCCATCCATGCCTTTCGTGCTCTCCCTCGCATGCACGCACATGCGCATGACCCCCGCCGAAGCAATCACGGCCAGCACGATTAACGCCGCCTATAGCTTGGGCCGCGGAGGGATTATCGGCTCGCTCGAACCCGGAAAGCAGGCCGATTTCGCGATTCACGATTGCATGGATTATCGGGAAATCCCATATTTTATCGGCGTGGAGCCGGCCGTGCGAACCTACATCGCGGGCCGGCTGGTTTACTCGCGATACGCTCCATGACGGCTGCCACAGAGCGAGGCTGGCTCCCCGATTTTGTTTACCTCGGCGGGCAATTCGAAAGCGGCGTAGCGATGTTCGCGGACAATCAAGGCCGCATCACGCGCTTTTCCAAATCGCCGGACGATCTGCAGAAAGCGCGTACGCTACCAAACAAGGCCTTGCTGCCAGGCTTGGTCAACGTGCACTCGCATTCCTTCCAGCGCGCCATCCGCGCGCGCACCGAACATCGTACCGAGGCGAGCCGCGACACGTTTTGGACCTGGCGTCAAGCCATGTATCACGCGGCGAATCGCCTTTCGCCCGAAGATATCTATAACGTAGCCCGAATGGCGTTTCTCGAAATGCTTTCCAGCGGGATTACCACTGTCGGCGAGTTTCACTACTTGCATCACGCCCCCGATGGAACGCCTTACAGCAACCGCAATCTCCTTGCTGAAAACATAATCCGCGCCGCTCGCGAAACCGGCATCCGCGTCGCTCTGCTGCGCACCGCCTACGCACGAGCCGGGTTTCAGAAATCTCCCAATCCCGGCCAAGCGCGATTCATCACCCCCCGCGTCGAAGACTTCATCGCCGATACCGAAGCTTTGCGCGCCTGCATCGCAAAATGCTCCCAGCCCTATCGAGCTTGGGTCGGACTTGCGCCGCACAGCATCCGTGCCCTGCCTCTGCCCTACTTGCTGGCGGTCGCGGAGCATGCTCGTAAGCACGAACTCAAGTTACACATGCACGTGTCCGAGCAGCCGGCCGAGGTCGAAGCCTGCCAGGCCGAATTCGGCCTGCGCCCAATTGAACTGCTGCACGAGCACAGCCTGCTGGATTCGCGATTCACGGGCGTCCACGCGATTCACATCACCGAGCGCGAGGTCGAATATTTGACGCAGGCGGGCGCCCACATCTGCGCCTGCGGCACAACGGAACGGAATCTGGGGGACGGAATCGGACCGGCGGAGCGATGGGCCGCTTCTGGCGTCGCAGTCTGTTTTGGAAGCGACAGCAACATACAGATCGACCTATTGGAAGACGCTCGCCAGTTGGAGTATCACCTGCGGCTGCAGCGTCTGGAGCGCGCCGTGCTCGCCGCCGGCGAAGGTCGCGAAAGCTTGGCGAAGCGTCTGTTCAGCGGCGCGACGCAAGTGGGCGCCGAAAGCCTCGCCGCGCCGGGAGGAAATCTGCAAGAGGGCCTCGCGGCAGACTTTTTCACTGTCGATCTGAACGACCTTTCCGTCGCCGGCGCAGACCGGAATTCATTGCTGAGTCATATCGTGTTCTCCGCCGAACGCACCGCGATTCGCGACGTCTACGCCGCCGGCGAGCCGCTGTTGGAAGACGCCCATCATCCCCTTCAAGAGGACATCGTGCACCGGTTTAAGGATGTGCAGCGCCGCCTTTGGAGCGCCGCCGGCGCCGAACCGCGACCGTAAGGGAGCAGACAAAAATCATGAAACGCACAGAAGACATCCTTCTCGACCTGCTGGCGA
>DASQJB010000205.1:0-19377 GCA_035631295.1 Bryobacteraceae bacterium
CCGAGACCTCCTACTGTGCACCCCTCAGGAATCGGCGCTCCACGAACGACGGCGCCCCACACGGCTGCCCCTCACGCAATCGGCGGGCGCCGGTAGATCGAGCTCGTCAGTTGAGCGCCGGCCCCTGAAGGGGATCAAGACGCACGTGGGGCAGGCCCGTGGGCTGCGGCGGCCTTTCTTTCAAGCCGCCTGCGCAAGCGACCAGCGGGGCCGGGGGGTCCGCGCAGGCCACGGGCCTGCCCCACAGAGCAGCGGAGCTGCAACCAAACGCCGGGCAAAGCCCGGTGGCAGGCTGAAAGCCAGGCCCCACCGAAATTGTCGCAGCAGGCAACGATTCTCAGTGTAGTAGTACAAACCGCGTCTTCAGAGGAGCGATCGGGACAGGCTTCGGGCTGGCCTATTGCAATGGGGCGTAATACCCTAGGCGCCAGCGCACCCTGAGATTGGGAACCCCCTTCGGCGCGCTCACCTTCACTTCCACTTTGCGATATTTTCCATCCTTGGTCTGATTGGCGGGCGAGTAAGCGAGAACGTACTGGTTCCGCAGCTCGATGCCGATGCGCGTGGCCACGCTAGGCAGATCGTTCGGGTCCGACGCCGCGAAGACGCGCCCTCCAGTTTGCTCGGAGATCTCGGCAAGCAATTTAGGGCCGGAGACTTCTTCCTTGCTGAGGCCCGGAAAAAAGTCGGGTTCGAAGACGCCCATGGCGTAAATCTGCACATCCGCTTCCCGCACCAGCGATTCGATGTCTTTCGCGGAATACTTGCTATTGTTGTCGCCGCCATCGGAAATGATCACCAGGGCCTTGCGCGGGTTCTTCGCTTTTTTCATCTCGTGCAGCGCGAGCTCCGCGGCGTCCAGCATCGCGGTAAGGCCGCCGGGCTGGAGGGAAAGCAGCTTGTCTTCGATCTCCTCCGGCTTGTTGGTGAAACCGGTCGTCAACTCCGCCTGATCCCCGAACTCCACCAGGAACGTCTCATCCTGCGCGTTCATCGTCTTCAGGAACTGAATCGCCGCCTCGCGCGATCTGCGGAGCTTCAGGCCCATGCTGCCGCTGATGTCGAAAACCAATCCGACCGACAAAGGCGCATCTTCGCCCGAAAAGTGCGAAATGGTTTGCTCCGCGCCGTCTTCGAAAATATGGAAGTCCTGTCTTTGAAGGCCCAGCAGGAAGCGGTTCGACGGGTCGGTTACCGTGGCGGGGACCAGCACCAGAGTTGTGCTGGAGTTGAAGACCGGAGCAGAATCCTTTTGCTGGGCAGCGGAAGGAAGGGCGCATAACGCCAGGCACGCAATCCCGGAAATGGCAACACCCCGCACGCTGCGCTCCTACTTGAAGAGTTTAGCAGCAACGTGGGCGGCCCATCGTGGCCAATGCCACTCAGTTTTGCTCGCTACGCTTTGGCCGTTGATGCCGCACGTCTCGACACGAGTGTCGAGACGGTCCAATGTGGCGCCGACTCTCCGTCAGAATGCTTGGTCCTTTACATCTCATCGATATCGTGGTTTATTCACAGCTTACCCACACGATGAGGGCCGGCAGGTCGCGGAAACTCTTGAGAGTTAACGCGGAAGTTCTTTAAAAAGTATTTGTTGAAAACTGCAAAATCGATATGGCTTTGCGGTCCATCTCCTGGTACAACCAATAACAGCTTCCGCGCACAGAGCCGGACTGGCTGGGTCAGTCTCGGGGGAGGTGGCCCGCCATTCGGCTCTGGCGCGGACACTATCCTCCCGAGTATAATGCGGTAACCCGGGCTTCTGCTGCGCGGCTGGTGCACAACCAGTTTACGTTGGATCGGGCGTCTGACCTCCGACGGACGCCGGCCAACTCGTGCAGCACAAGGGGCTCGGGTTTTTTCTGTGGGTCGGACAAAATTAAGCTTCGCCTACTGAACTCGCCGGTTCCGCGTCGATCCCTGGACCAGATCGATCAGTGCGTTGACGCGGTCATCGGTCTGCTTGACGGCATCGGCAAGCTGCTTCTGCAGTTCCACCACCCGCGTCATCTGCTCGGCAAGAACAACCTGAGAGTTCAGCATGCGCTTATGCTCACCTGTGAATCGCTCATGCTCCTCGAGCAGACGGCCGTGCTGTTCCACGAAATGGACATAGGAATTGACCATCTTTTCGAGCAGTCGCTCGATGCGCTCAAAGCGGTTCGCGGGGCTGCTGCCGTTTGGTTCCATTTGCCCAGTTTAGTCGTATTTCTCGTAAAAGATCTGTTTACGGTCAAACCCGATGCCCTTGAGCAGCCGGCGAACGTCGTCGACCATCGCTTTCAGACCGCACAGATAAACGTCCATGTCGCGGCGGCCGGCGAGCGCTTCGTCAAGATGCTCTTGCACGTGCCCAGTGCGGCCGCGCCAATCGGGATCGGGGCGGCTCAGGGTGGGCCAATAGCGGAAACGGGGAAAACGAAGGGCCAACTGTTTGAACTCCGCTCCGTACATCAGGTGGGATTGGTAGCGCACGCCGAACAAGAGCGTGATCGTGGGGCTGGACTCCGTCAGATGCGACTGGAGCATGGACCGGAACGGCGCGATGCCGGTGCCCGTCGCGATGAACAGCGAATCGCGTGCAGGCTGGCGCATGACGAACATGCCTAATGGCGGCTGCATCTCCACGTCGCCGCCCGGCTTCATCTCAAATAAGAAGTTCGAAAAAAGCCCCATGGGCACGCGATTCAGGCACAATTCGAAGCGGTTGCCTCGCCCAGGCGCGGACGCAATCGAATAGGCGCGCGTGATCTGTTTGCCCGCAAGGAGCGCCGAGAAAGAGACAAACTGGCCAGGGACGAAATCGAAATGGAAATCGTTATGTCCGGCGTCTCCCGCTTCGAACACGAAGTGCCGGACTTCATGAGCAAGCTCGAAGGACTCGATTAGTTTGGCCCGCATGCCGAGTGAGCTCGAGCGCGGTCCAGCAACGCATCCACCATCGCGGGGTGGCCGTCAAGCGGAGGCGTTGTGTCGATTTCGAGTCCGGGATTAGCCAGCCGCGCTTGCGCGATCAGTTTGGGCAGATCGCGCTGAAGATGAAGTCCGAGTGTGAGGAAATAGGGAATCACCAGCACTCGCGTGGCGCCGCGGGCGGCCAGCTCACGCGCGGCGGCGCTAAGATTGGGCTCACCGCCTTCCAAAAATGCAGCCACAACCAACTCGAAACGCCCGCGCTGGGCCAACTCCCCCGCCACGGCCCGAACGGCGTTGTTCGCGGATTCCACGCTCGATCCATGTGCAAAGACGATGTAGCCGGTCATATCCGTACAATGGATTCGGCGGGCTCGTTCTCAGGCGCGGGAAATGACTGCCGCAGAAAGTCGTAGAACATCCGTCCCCGCGGACGCCCGTTATTGTGGCCGATTTGGAGCCGTTGCAGAAACACCAGCACTCCCAAAACATCGGCGTCGCGTAAGTTATGGAGGCCCGATTTTTCCGCGATGCGCTTAGATAACTCCTCAATGGAGGCCTTCAGGCGCTCCTGAATGGCGCTGGCGTACGGATTTTGCGGGCGGGTCTCATAGATCAGGCCGGATTGCAAAGTACGGTAGGTCTTAATGAGAGCCTCTAACGCTTCGCCGGCATCGCGATCGACGGCTTTCCGAGATTCCATGGCATCCGCCAGAGCTGCTGTGAGCCAAAGAATCAACGCTTCGTTCTTTTCCAAAAACTCCTCGGTCATGTGGATGTCGCGGTTGGGCAGCTCGTCTTCGGCAACAGCGACGGGCCGCTCATGCGCGCGAGCTTCCCGGAGATACTCGCAGCTTGAAGGGCAATCGATGGTGTTTTCGCGCCCAGCTCCGCAGCAGGCGGGACAAACCTCGCCGCCCACTCCGGGGCAAAGCCGGCGCGCGCGTTTTTTCTCACAAATCTGGCACGGAGTATTCAAGCGGTTCGCTTACATCTTAGCGCGGGGCCGCTAGCGTTAGAACCTAGCGTGGGCCCCGGGCGTGAGCCCCCGCGGTGGGCAGGGTGGGGCGGAGCCATTTGTCCAACCGACGGAAAAAAGCCTGTGCGCGGCCGACATCTGACCAGATCTGGCGCTTCAACAATTCAGGGCTGTCGAATTTTCGCTCTTCTCGCACGCGCCGCAAAAATTCGATGCGTATGCGCGCCGGCGCGGGGCCCTGCAACGGATCGAGGAGATACGTCTCGATGGAAAGATCCTCCCCGCCGAAAGTGGGTCGAAAGCCGATGTTGGTGATGGAATTCCAGAGCCGGCCGGTTTCGCGGTCCTCGGTCCGCGTGATGTAGACGCCGTTGCGAGGCACAAGTTCCGCCGGCGGGCGCAGATTGAGGGTAGGCACGGTTTGCTTGGCGCCGATTCCGAATCCGTGGACCACTTCGCCCGAGATCGTATACGGCCGCCCTAGAAGCCGCGCGGCTCGCGAGACCGCGCCCGATGTAAGAAGAGCCCGGATACCGCTGGTCGAGATCAGCGTCCCCCGCCGAACGACGGGCGCGATCACCCTCGTTTCGAATCCATAGCGCTGCCCCAATTCCGCCAATACGCGCGCATCGCCGGCCTGCTTGTGGCCGAAGCGAAAGTTTTCTCCTGTCACTACCACCCGGGCGTCCATTTCGCCGCGCACATAGCGCGCGACGAACTCCTCCGGGGAAAGCCGCGCGACCTCAGCCGTAAAGCGAAGAATGAAGATCCGCTCGATGCCGAGTTCCCGCATCAGCGCGCATCGTTCCTCGAGCGATGTAAGCGGCTGCGGAGCGCGCTCCGGCGCCACGATGCAAGCCGGATGCGGGTCGAATGTCAATACTGAAGGCGTCAGGCCGCGCTCCGCCGCCGCGGCGATCGTCTCGCACAGCAGGCGGGCATGCCCCGCGTGTACTCCGTCGAACTTCCCAATGGTAAGAGCCGACGGCTTCACGCCACCTCCGGCGCCACTTCGATTTCAAGCCCGTCGTAGGCCAGCCGGATATGAGGAGGCAGCGTGGATTCCGTGCGCTCATGCGGCAGATCGTGGCACATGTGAGTGAAAAAGGCGCGCCGGGGCCGCAGCTCTTCCACAAGCTGCACGGCCTGCTCCACGGTGGTGTGCGTGGGATGGGGCCGATGCCGCAATGCGTCCAGGAAAAGCACGTCCAGCCCGCATAGCTTCTTCCGCGATTCCGGCGGAATTTCGCTGTGATCCGTGAGGTAGGCCGCGCGTCCGAACCGGTATCCGAAGACCGTCCCCCTACCGTGGCACAAGGGGATCGGAGTGAACTCCACGCCGAACAATTCGAATGGCGCGCCGTCCAGGACGCGCAGATCGAGTTTTGGCACGGAAGATTGAGTCGGCTGGGAATCGAAAGCGTAGCGAAACACCCGCTGTATAACCTCCAGCGTTTCCTGCGTCGCGTAGAGCGGGATCAGGGTCTTCTGGCGGAAATTGAAGGGGCGCACGTCGTCGAGTCCCAGAATATGGTCGGCATGGGCGTGGGTGTAGACGATCGCATCCAACTTCTCCAGGTTTTGCCGCAACACCTGCGCGCGAAAATCCGGCGAGGTGTCTACGACCACGTTATAGCCGCTGAACTGGATCAGAATGGAGGGCCGCAGGCGCTTGTCTCGCGGATCCGGGGACCGGCAAACTTCGCATAAGCATCCGATGGTCGGCACGCCGGAGCTCGTGCCGGATCCGAGCACCGTGATCCTGATGTTCGGCGTCTCCATGGAGGCTTTCGACGGCGGGCTCAGGCGCCGGCTTCCGGCGCGGCGGGCGCCTCGGCGGCCTTGGCTTTTTCCTTCGCCCGCTCCTCGGTGACCTGCACGAATCGGAAACGCAGTTCGGTCAATGCATTTTCGATGAGCCGCTGCTCCTCAATGGACAGATTGCCCTTCGTTTTCTCCGCCAGCATCGCTAGCATGTCGATCGCGTGGCGGGCGGAAGGCAAGTCTGGTTCCTCCGCCTGCTCGCCTTCCGCGGCGAAGCTCAGCAGCCCCAGCCGCATCTCCGCCTGCGTCTTCAACGAAAACACCAGGAATTCGAATGTCGGCGGCGGTAAAGGAATGGAATCGCTCATAAGATTTCTCTTTTATAGTTTAAAGCCGTGTAGGGCCGGCTAGCGTGGCCTCAGCTGCTTTTCCAGCCCGCCCCTGTGCTGCGATATCCTTGATGTGTCAACAGCGCCCGACGCGCTCTCGAAGAGGAGGTTCCATGAGTCTCCGCGATCAACTTCACGCATACATTGCGGAGGTGGAACAACGTCTGCGCCGGAGCTTGCTTCTGCGCGGCGCAGCGATTGTCGCCGGCAGCGCCCTAGTGGCTACGCTCGCGCTGGTTGCGATTGCAAACGCGTTCGCTTTCTCACAAAAAAGTGTAACTGCCGCTCGCTGGGCGCTGGTTCTGATTCTCGCCGCCGCCGTCGCGCGAGGGCTGGCGCTGCCTCTCCGCCGCCTGACGCGCGGCCGCGCCGTTGGCGCCGTCGAAACGGCCTTTCCACAATTCCAGCAGCGTCTCACCACGTTTACCGAGCGCGACAATCTCGATCCGTTCATCGAGTTGCTTGCTGGGGACACTCTGACCGTCGCCCAAACCGCCGATCCGAAGCAACTGATCACTGGCCGGCGTCTCTGGATCTCGTTCGGCGCCGCGGCCGCGGCCGTCGTCCTGCTGCTCTGGATGATCGCCGCCGGTCCCGGCTTTCTCGGCTACGGCTCCTCGCTTCTGTGGACCGGCCCTCATCGCGATAAGCCGGCACTCTACGACTTACGCGTGGCGCCCGGCGATGCCGTCGTGCGCCGCCACGCCGATCAGCTCGTTTCGGCGATTCCTACGGGGCTTCGCTCGCCCGCCGTCAAGTTGCATGCCCGTTTTCAGAGCTCGACGAAGTGGGAAGAGATTCCCATGCAGCCCCAGGCAGCGGGCAGCTTTGCCGGAGGCTATCAATTTCTGTTTGCGGGTTTGCCCGAGAACGTCGAGTATTACGTCACCGCCGGAGCGATGACGTCGGCGCATTTCAATATTCGCGTCACCGATCTCCCGGCGGTGAAGCAGATTCGCATCACCTATCACTACCCGGCCTGGACTGGTATGCCGTCCGAGACCGAGGAGCGTGGCGGCGATTTGCGCGCCGTCACGGGGACGGAGGCGGAACTCGAGGTCAGGACCGACCGTCCGCTGCAGGACGGCCAGATCCAGCTCGATAGCGGTCAGCACGTTCCCCTTGCCGGCGGTCAAAACAACGTTTATCGCGCGTCTCTCAAGCTGGATCAGGACGGCGTTTATCACGTCGTGGGCGTGGAGCAGGGCCAGCCAGTTCGCATCAGCGAGGATTTCTTCATTGAGGCGCGTAAGGCCAACCCGCCTCAAATCGCCTTGTTGCGTCCTCACGGCGACTATCGCGCCCTCCCTATTGAAGAAGTAACGGTCGCGGTAAATGCTGCCGATGAATACGGCCTGACGGCCGCCACGCTGCATTATTCGGTCAACGGCGGCCCCGAGACTACAGTAGATTTGCTTCGGCGCAGGGGCGACAAGCAAGCCAACGGCTCGACCACGCTCGCCTTGGAGAACTTCAAGCTCGTTCCAGGTGACCTGATCAGCGTCTACGCTACGGCCAAAGACGCCAACGCCGATGCCCACACGGACATGATGTTCATCCAAGCCGATCCTTACGATCGCCAGTTTTCGCAATCGCAGACCGGCGGCGGAGGCGGAGGAAGTGGCGGCGGAGGACAGGGCGATCCATCCGCCCAGATCACGCAGCGGGAAAAGGAAATTATCTCCGCCACCTTTAAGCAGCAGGGAGACAAGAATTCCACGCAGCAGCAGGCGGCCGAGATCTCGAAGCTGCTTTCTCAGTCTCAATCCACGTTGCGTGACCAGGCCATTTCGCTTTCCGGCCGCTTGCAGGCCCGCGAGCTGACCAATGAAGTGCAGGCCATTAGCGATTTCCAGAAGGCCATGCTGGCCGCGGCGGAGGCCATGGACCCCGCCGCGAAGCAATTGCAGCAGGAGAAATGGAAGGACGCCATTCCGAACGAGCAAAAGGCTCTTCAATTCCTGCTGCGCGCCGAAGCCACGTTCCGCCAGATTCAAGTTGCTTTCGGAAACCGCGGCGGGGGTGGGGGCGGAGGAGGCGGCGCCGCGCGCGATCTGGCCGCCCTGTTCGACCTTGAGCTCGATACGGAAAAGAATCAATATGAGACGCAGCAGACCGCGAAAACCAACGCCGAGCAAAGACAGCAGGAAATCGACGACGCACTGAAAAAGCTGGACGAGTTGGCCAGGCGTGAAGAGGCTCTCGCCCAGCAGCAGCGCAACGGCGCGCAAACAGCCGAGCAGAAGTGGCAGCAGGAAATGTTGCAACGCGAGGCGCAGCAGCTCGAGCAACAACTGGAGCAACAGCTTGGTCAAAACGGCCGGCCGGATCAATCGGGCGGCCGTGCAGGCAATTCTTCCAGCAGCGGCGGTAGCCAGTCGAGCGGCCAGAACGCATCTGGTTCACAGCAGCCTGCCGCCAACCGCCAGCAAGCGGCTCAGCAAGCGCTCGACCGGTTGCGCCAGGCGGTCGACGACATGCGGCGGGCCGCCAATGGCAGCGCCGCCGATTCCCGACGCGCAGCGGACCGGCTCCGGGAAGCCACCGAACGTCTTGGCGACACGCAGCAACAAGACGCCGCGGGGCGCCTCAATTCGATGGCCCAAACCGCAGATCAATTGGCGAACCGCCAAAAGCAGCAGGCGGACCGCGTGCGCGACTTGGTCACTCAGCAAAACGCTCGGCGCGCCGCCAACCAGCCGCCGCAATATCCTTCCGCACAGGAAATCGACAAGATGGTGAACGATCGCCAACAGGTCAGCGATGACCTATCGCGCCTCACCCAGCAAATCCGCGGCGCGGCGCGCGAGCTGAGAGACACGCAACCCGCGGCATCCTCGAAGCTGCGGAGCGCGCTCGATGGAATGGATGAAAACGATCTTGGCTCGCGCCTGCAACGCAGCTCCGACTGGCTGCGGAACGGGAATTTCTCCGATCCGGCTGAGACCGGCCTCACCAACGACCTGCAAAAGTTGGGCCGCGAGGTAGCGGACGCGGCTCGCGCGTTGGGCGCGGCTCAGCCCTCTACCCGAGATGCCGCGCTTAATCGGGCCATGGACAACTTAGCTCGTCTGCGCGACGAACTTTCCGCGCTGGGCGGACGCTCGAATTCGCAGTCGGGACAGAATCAGGGCGGCGGGGGCGGTCAACAGCAGGGACCGCAAAACGGCCAGCCGGGCGGGCAGCAAGGCGCAGGTAATGGCCCGACCGGCAATCGCCTTGCCGGCCCCAACGGCAATCCGGTCGCCGGCGCGGGCGGCGCTCGCGAAGGGCCGGTATTGGGCAACTACGACACGGGCAACACTCGCATCAGCGGCCGCGCCGTCGCGCCTTATCAAGGACCCACGCCAGCGGATACCATGCGCGAGATCGACCAGGGTTTGAACCTTCTCAACCAGATTCGCGGCGCCGTCGAGGATAGCCCCGAGGCCCGGCGGCAGTTACAGGCGCTCATCGAGGAGATGCGCAATCTGGATCCGAAGCGATTCCCTGGCAATCCCGCCTTGGTAGAACAGATGCACCAGCAGCTTTTGAGCAATGTGGACGCGCTGGAATTGGAGTTGCGCCATCAACTCGAGGAAAGCCGCGGCGGCCAGATCCGCAACCCGGATCCCACGAAGATCCCGCCCGGCTATCGGGACTCAGTGGCCGACTACTATCGCAAGCTCTCGAGCGGCAGCCGCTAGCCGGAGCTCAGGGAGCCGGTTTTCGGCAAAACCCCTGCACGTCACCCAGTTCCGTTCTTGCCATTCGCCGGTTTCGGACCTTTCGAATACTCTCCACCGGTACGCGGCGCAAAGACCGCCGCACCAGGTGGAGATCGCGGTCAAAGCCAATGTTCGTGGCCGATTGAAGTAAACATCGGAAACAGTGATCAGGTCCGACACTCCACGGAATCGCCCGTCAGACTGATCGGGCGTTCTTCCGGGTCGCAAGCGTTCGGCGTGAAACGCCGCGACATCTTCCGCGGACAGAAAAACATATGGCTTGTCGATCTTGAACTGAGGCTTAAGCTCCCGTGGAGTAGTTCTTCGCCGCTGGTAATCCGCCAGTACCTCGCGGAAATCCTCTTCGCGCTCCTTGGGTGGCCGGACGCACGGCTCCTCTGGATTGCCTGGTCCGGTTGTGGTTGCGATCAAATAGCGGTCGCCTTCGTATGGACCGTGGCTGGTCTGTACGTTGGTGAGCATGATCGAGTAGATTGCGTACACGTCCTTTTCCCGCTCGGCGTCCTGTTGAAAGCCGAGCGCGAACCCAGAAATCGCCAAAAGCGCGCAAACGAGCCGCATCATATCCATCAGCATATGTCGGCCGCGCTAGTATGTGTCCATGAGTAGTAGCGCCCTGCCGGTTCTGGGGCAGGGAACCGGTAGCGTCCCCCGTATCACTTCGCTTCTGATAAAGCCCGCGTCGGCCGTCTGCAATCTCGACTGTGCTTACTGCTTCTATCTCGATCGGGAAGCCGACCCCTATCAATCCCTCCCTG
Source organism: Bryobacteraceae bacterium (assembly GCA_035631295.1). GTDB lineage: Bacteria > Acidobacteriota > Terriglobia > Bryobacterales > Bryobacteraceae > Palsa-187. The sequence goes on from DASQJB010000205.1 coordinate 10,532, forward strand.
GCCGCCGTATGACTGCGGAAACGCTCGAGCGTCTGGTCGAAACGTATCTTTTCTACTCCTATCCCAGCGGCGTGTTCGCATTTCAGGGCGGAGAGCCGACACTCGCCGGGCTCGGCTTTTTCGAAAAGGCCGTGGAGTATCAGAAACGCTATGGCAGGACCGGCCAAATGGTCTCCAATTCCATTCAAACCAACGGAATCCTGATCGACGAAAACTGGTGCGGATTGTTCAAGCAGTACAAATGGCTGATCGGCATCTCCTTGGATGGACCGGAGCCGATGCACGACCTGTACAGGTTCAACAAGCAGGGCAAAGGCACATGGAAGAAGGTCGTGCATGGCATTGAAACTCTTCAGAAACACTCGGTCGAGTTCAACGTGCTGTGCGTCCTCAGCCAGGCCAACGTCGAAAGGCCCAAGGAAGTCTACAAGTTCTTTCGCTCCCTGGGTGTCGATTGCATCCAATACATACCGCTTTCGGAATTCGACGGACTGGGCCGGCCGATGCCGTTCACGATTACCCCCGAACAATACGGCCAGTTTCTTTCGGAGACGTTCGATCTATGGTGGCCGGAGCGCCGGAAAGTCCGCTTACGCTATTTCGACAACATCGCCGAAGCCCTGGCGGGCCAAAAGCCCACCACGTGCACTATGCACGAGACCTGCGACAGCTACGTGGTGGTGGAATATAACGGCGACGTGTACCCCTGCGACTTTTTCGTCGAAGGCGGCTGGAAGCTGGGCAATATCGAGTTTGACTCGTGGTCTGAAATCGCGCGGCGTCAAAAGCGCTACAATTTCGCCGCTAAGAAAACCATCGCCCATCCGGAGTGCCAGGTTTGCCAATATCAATCCATTTGCCATGGCGGTTGCCCCAAGCACCGGCATGACCCTTCGCGGCGCTTCGAAGACCTGGATTATTTCTGCCCCGCCTACAAGACGATCTTTGCGAAGGCGATCGAACCGTTAAAGAAGGATCTGGCGGGCATGGGAATTGGTCCCGCGAAGATGCCCGCGTTGCAGCCACGTTAACGCCTTTGTGCTTAAATATAGGGAAGTTCGCTTCATTACATGGCAAAGAGGCCTTTTCGACCACGTCGTGCTTGGGCTGCGCTTACACGGCGGTTGAGGGAGTTGGGGATCGTCGCCAAGGGCGTCTTATCGACGGACCATCCGATCATGGCCCACTTGATCCCCATCCGCCGGTGTAATCTCTCGTGCGCCTATTGCAACGAGTATGACGATTTCTCCAAGCCGGTACCGCTCGAGGTGCTGGAGCAGCGCATCCAAAAGCTGGCCGACCTGGGGACTGGCATCGTAACGCTTTCCGGCGGCGAACCCCTGCTGCACCCCGACCTGGACGCCATCATTGCGGGTATTCGCAAGCGAGGCATTTTCGCCGGCATGATCACCAATGGCTATTTGCTGACGGCCGAGCGCGTAGAGCGGCTGAATCGCGCCGGACTCGATCATCTGCAGATTTCCATCGATAACATTATGCCGGACGAGGTCTCGAAGAAGAGCCTGAAAGTTTTGGATAAAAAGCTCCAGATTCTTGCCGCGCACGCCGATTTTCACGTGAATATCAATTCGGTGGTGGGCGGCGGAATCCGCAATCCGGATGATGCGCTGGCGGTGGGCCGCCGCTCGCTCAAACTGGGCTTTTCCGCCACGGTGGGCATCATTCACGATGGCGACGGCCAGCTCCGCCCCCTAGGCAAGCATGAGCGCGAGGTTTATCAGGAGATGAAGGCGCTCGAAAACCGTCATTACGCCCGCCTGAATTTCTTCCAGGACGCCATCGCTGAGGGCCGGCCCAACCGTTGGCGTTGCCGGGCCGGCGCCCGCTACATGTACGTCTGCGAGGACGGCCTGGTCCACTATTGCTCCCAGCAGCGTGGTTATCCGGCCAAGCCCCTGGATCAATACACGCGGGAGGACATCCGCCGCGAATACCTTACCGAGAAGTCCTGCGCGCCCTACTGCACGGTCGGCTGCGTCCATTACGTTTCCTATTTCGACTTTTGGCGCGGCGAACAGACCCTCAGGACCGAAGTGCCCAACCAAGCGAACTCGAATCCCCTAGTTAAGATTTCTGGCGCGGGTCAATAGGATTGACCAGACCGAGTCAGTCCGCTACATAACGGTGTACGATTTTCTTCCAAAAGCCATAGCGAGTAGTTGAGTTGACGCAGAAAGTCCTGTAAAATCAGTAATAAGACCTCTTCTGGGGTTGGCTGAAAACGTGCTCTTCCCCGGAATGGTGTAGTGTTGCGTTAGGGGCATGCGCGAGCTCAAACAACAACTCGTGGGCGCGTTGCTGGTGATTATCACAGTGGCCGCGGTGGCGGCCGCAGCCATCAACTTCCAGCAACAGGGCAAATTTCATCTGCCCGACGACGGCGTGACCTGGGTTGATCAAACAGTGTCCGATCAGGCGGACGGCGCCCGAATGCAGCCCGTGGCTGTTCTGGTCGCCCCGCACAGCGCAGGAGAAAAAGCCGGAATCCACGTCGGCGACGTTCTTGTTTCGATCAACGGCCTGCACATCGACAGTTCCGTTCAGGCCACAGAGGTGTTGGCGCGGCTTGGAGCCTGGAGCAAAGCCGAATACCGTATCCTTCAGAGCGGTATCGAAGCCCCGGCACACGTCTACGTGGCCGAAGCCGAACGTGACTCCACCCTTTTCTACCTCTACGGCGCGGGCGCCGTGTATCTTTTGATCGGGCTTTTCGTCTATTTCCGCCGGCGCGAAGCGCCCCGGTCTCTGCATTTCTTTCTGCTCTGCCTGGTTTCCTTCATCCTGGCGGCGTTCCACTACAGCGGAAAACTGAACAATTTCGACAAAGTGGTGTACTACGGAAACGTGGTAGCCGGCTACTTGGCGCCTATTCTGTTTCTGCATTTTTGCATGGTTTTTCCCGAGCCGCGCAAGTGGATTCGCCGCCGGGGCGCCGCCGTGCTGCTGTATCTTCCCACGCTCGCGCTGACGGCGGTCCACATCGGCGTGGCGGTGGGATGGTTGCGAACGGCGGCGCCGCTGATCGAGGTCCGCTGGCTGCTGGACCGCGTTTGGCTGGTGTTCCTGTCCGTCTCCTATCTGGCCGGCACGGTGGTTTTGGCGGCGCAGATGCGCCGCGCGGCGGACCCCATCGTGCGCCGGCAGTTGACGTGGCTGCGCAACGGCGCGCTAGCCGGCATACTCCCGTTTGCCCTGCTTTACGCGCTTCCTTATGCGCTAGGCTTGGTTCCCAGTCACCTGGCGAATCTCGCGCTACTGACGCTCCCGCTTATGCCGCTCACCTGGGCCTACGCGATTCTGCGCTACCGGCTCATGGACGTCGACATCATCTTCCAGGAAGGCTATGTCTATACTCTAGCCACGCTCTGCGTCCTGGGCATTTTCTACAGCCTGATTTTTTCGGTGAGCCGCGCCGGGGAGTTGAGCGGCGCCGCGATGGTCGCCATGATCCTGGCGGCCGCGTTCGTGTTCCAGCCCATCCGCGCATGGATCAAAGACCAGCTCGACCGCCATTATTTCTATAAAGATCGCTACGACTATCGCCGAACACTCATCGAGTTTGCGCGCGAGCTGGGCTCCACAACCGATCTGGACGAGATGTTTGAAAGCGTCGCCGACCGCCTGGTTCGCACGCTTGGCGTACGCCATCTCGCCTTCTTTGTGTGGGATGAAAAAGAAGGGCTTTTCCGGCTCGAACTGACCGCGAACCGCCGCGGCCGCCAAAAGGAGAATCTCCCTTACGGTCTCGACCTCGCCTTCCTAAGCCCCAATCCGTCCAAGCCCTACCTGTTTTTCGAGCGAACGCGAAATCTCCTGGACGTGATATCGCATGAATGGCCGGTTCCCGTGAGGCGCTCCATCGCGGAATTGGAATTGACGTACTATTTGCCCTGCTCGGCGCGCGGCCGCACCATCGCTTATTTGGGCGTCAGCCGCACCGAAACCGGGGATTTCCTGTCAAGCGACGACGTCGAGCTGCTGGTGACGCTTTCCGGCTACGTCGCCATCGCCGTCGATAACGCCATGCTGTACCGGTCTCTGGCTCGCAAGGCCGACGAATATGAGCGGCTGAAGGAATACTCCGAAAACATCGTCGAATCCATTAATGTCGGCGTCGTGGCCGCCGATCTGGAAGACCGCGTGGAAAGCTGGAATTCCCGGATCGAGAGATTGACCGGAGTCCCGCGCCAGGACGCTCTCGGCAAGCCGCTGCGCGAGCTGTTTCCCGCCGATTTGTGCGATCAGATTGAAGGATCGCGCGGCCATTCCGGCGTGCACAGCATCTACAAATACGTCCTCCGCCAGACGCGCGCCGGATCTTCAGGCGACGCAACTCTGAATGTTGCGGTGGCGCCGCTGGTGACGCGCGAGGACCATCGCATCGGCCGCCTGATCATCTTCGACGACGTCACCGATCGCGCCGAGCTCGAGCGCCGCTTGATGCAGGCCGACAAGCTAAGCTCCATCGGCCTGCTGGCCGCGGGCGTCGCCCACGAGGTCAATACGCCTCTCGCGGTGATTTCGACCTACGCTCAGATGCTGGCCAAACAGATTTCCGGTGACGCGCAGAAAGCGCCACTGCTCGAAAAGATCGCCCGGCAGACCTTCCGCGCTAGCGAGATCGTCAATTCCTTGCTGAATTTTTCGCGCACTTCGCGCAGCGAGTTCGCGCCGCTGGACCTTAACAAGATCGTCCGCGAAACGCTCACCCTGATCGAGCATCAATTCACCCAGGCCAAGATTCGCGTAGATCTGGAGCTTCACTCCGCTCTTCCGCGGGTGAAAGGCGATCCGGGCAAGCTCCAGCAAGTGTTCCTGAATCTTTTCTTGAACGCGCGCGACGCCATGGAGGCGGGCGGCCGCCTGCTTGTCGCCAGCTTCCCGGAAGACGGCGGCGTCCGCGTCTCGGTGACCGATTCCGGTTCCGGCATCGCGCCCGAGAATCTTCCCCGTATCTTCGATCCTTTCTTCACTACCAAGGGAGCTCGCAAGGGCACCGGCCTCGGCCTATCGGTCAGTTATGGGATCGTGCGGGAGCACGGTGGCGATATCGAGGTCGAGAGCCGGCTGGGAGAAGGAACGCGCTTTCTGCTGGTCTTTCCGGCGGACGGGCAAGTCGCGCAAACTGTCGCGCCGGCCGCCTCTATCCAAGCTTCGCCCGCGCCCGCCTCGCTCCCGGCTGTCGCTCCTTCCACCCAGTCCTTCCCCGCGCACGCCTCCGCGCCGGCTGTGCAAGTGGCGCAGTCGCACAGGACCATACAATAGTTATTTGTGGGGCAGGCTTTAGCCTGCGGCGGGCTCCAGCCCGCCCCACACGCGAATCCAATGGCCGATGCCATAGCCAATCTCCCGCCCGACTTGGTGGACGCCCGCGTTTCACGCGGCGCCATCCTGGTCATCGACGACGAGCCGGATATCCGCGAGAGCCTGGAAGCTCTGCTCACCGGAGAAAATTACCAAGTCGATTTGGCCTCCAACGCCGCCGAAGGGATGAAGCGCCTGGAATCCAGCGTCTACGATCTGGTCCTGCTCGATCTCATGATGCCCGACAAAAGCGGCATGCAGCTGCTCGAAGAGATTCGGGCGCGCGATCGGGAGACGCCGATTTTCATGATCACCGCCTACGGCTCTGTTGAGGTCGCCGTGCGGGCGCTCAAGCAAGGCGCCAACGACTACTTTGCCAAGCCGTGGGACAACGAAAAGCTGCTGATCGAGATCGATCACTTGATCTCGCGCCGGCGGCTGGAGCGCGAAAACACCGCGCTGAAGCGCGCCTTGAAGCAACGCTACAGCTTCCCTAATATCGTCGGCAAGAGCGAGCGCATGCTGCGCATTCTGGACTTGGTCGCGCAAGTGGCGCAAAGCCGCGCCACGATCTTGATCACCGGCGAAACCGGAACAGGCAAGGAATTGATAGCCAACGCCATTCATGCACACTCGGCCCGCGCCGCGCAGCCTTTCGTGCCCGTGCATTCCGGTTCCGTGCCGCCCGATCTGCTCGAATCCGCTTTATTCGGCCACGTCAAAGGCGCCTTTACCGGCGCCATGACCTCCCGCAAGGGCTATTTCGAGACCGCCAATCGCGGAACGATCTTCTTCGACGAGATCGGCACGATTTCTCTGGAAACGCAAACTAAGTTGCTGCGCGTGATTCAAGAGCGCGAATTCATGCCGCTCGGCTCGGCCGAATCGGTCAAGGTCGACGTGCGCATCGTCGCCGCTACCAATGCCGAGTTAAAGAAATTAGTGGAGGAAGGAAGATTCCGCGAGGATTTGTACTATCGCCTCAACGTGATCAATCTTGCTCTGCCGCCGCTGCGCGAGCGCAAAGAAGACATTCCCGCGCTGGTGGAGCATTTCTTCACGAAATACTGCCGTGAGAACGAGAAATTCCTGGATGAGCGTATGCGCTCGCGCCTAAGCTTCGAGCCTGATGCGATGCAGATCCTGATGGACCACAACTGGCCGGGCAACGTGAGGGAGCTTGAAAACGTTGTCGAGCGAGCGGTGGTTCTGGCCTCGCAGACCTCCGTCCCCGCCGACGTTCTGCCCGAGCACTTGCTCGAGGCCCGCGGCCTGCGGATCCGACGCGACGAAAGCGGAGGCTTGCCCTCCGACGCTTCCCTCTTCGAAATCGTCGCCGATTTCGAGCGCCACACTATCATCGAGAAGCTCGAAGGCTGCGACTGGAGCCAGACCGCCGCCGCGGAAGCCTTCCGGGTCCCGCTCTCGACGTTGAATCAGAAAATCAAGCGCCTGAACATCGACGTCCGCAGGCGTGGCGGGCAATGAAGTTTACGCTCTCGGACGAACCGCGCTCTTGATCTGGGTGCGGTGCAGGATCCGGCGTCCGTTGGGATCGAAGGCGTCGCGGCGGTGCATCGTCGCGCGGTTATCCCACAACACCAGGTCGCCTGGCTGCCATTGGTGGCGCCAGGTAAGTTCGTCTCGCGTGGCGTATCGCCATAGCTCATCGAGGAGCGTCTCGGATTCGTCCAGCGGCAGCCCTGCAATGTATGCGTTCCGGCGCCGGCCTAGATACAGCGCCTTTCTTCCGGTCTCCGGGTGCATCACGATCAGCGGATGGCAGACGCCCGGCGATATCAACGGGTCGTCCGTAGCTTCTATTCCTTGCCGAACGTAGCCGCCGCTATTGTAGGTTGCGTCATGCTTCAAAAAGAGGCCGGCGCTACGCTGCCGGAGGGCGTCTTCCAAAGAATCGTAGGCAGCGTACATGTTGCAGAAGTGGGTGTCGCCTCCGGCCGGAGGCGTCTCCAGGGCGTAAAGCACGCTGGCTTTGGGCGGAATCTCCAGGTAGGACATGTCGGTGTGCCACACTGCTTCCCCCGCGCCCAGACTGCCGATCGGAGCACCGTTCTCGATCACGTTGGAAACGACGTAGATTTCAGGATGGCCTTCGACGAAGCGCCGGCCGGTCTCCTGAACCGGCGCCCAGTCCAGCTCGCCAAGGCGCCGGCTGAAGCGGATCAGGTCGTCATCTGTCATTTGCTGCGCACGAAAAAGCAAAACGAGATGATCCAGCCAGGCGCGATGGATGGCGGCAAAGCTCTCCTCGGTCAGACAAGTCAGATCCAAGCCTCGAATTTCCGCCGCGAGTGCTTCGCCCGATGGTACAACTGTCACTCGACAACTCTACCAAAGTCGGAGAGGAACAAACATTAGGGATTCACTTCCGCCGGATACCACGGTGAAATTATGCAGCGCCACCGTATCCGTTCCCGCCGCTGCCATTTGTCCAGGAAATTCACGGTAAGCGCCTGGCTCGTGTTCTCAGCCGCCGAGCCCGCTGCAGTCTGGAAAGCGAGCGAGCCGCCCCCAGCTTTGCGCGTCCCATTGCTGCCCGCCGGAATAAAAACCAAACGTCGCGCGGCCGGCCAAAGCAGTTTCGCTCGCCACGGCGTTTCGCAAAAGGAGCGTTTGTGCCGCCAACCTGAATCTTTCCCGTGAATCCATTGGCCGAGCCGGTGTGCGCGTACTGAAAATCGATTTCCAGCCGGTCGCCGGCTCCCAGCAATCCGGCGGGCAGCGTGCAAGTGCCCAGGCTGGTGAGGCTCGTCACGGAGGTTTGCGATCCTGTGCTGCTGCAAACTACCTGCGCGGCCGTCAAGCTTCCCAGAGGGTTGCTCGGATTGGCGTACCGGTAGCCGGCAAGCAGCGCATCTCCCGGCTGCGGCGTCGAACCGACGAAAAGCGCGATCGTGTTCCCTACAAGCTGGTAGTCCACACCGGCGGCCAACAGCACGCCATTATTGAACAATTCAGGCTCGCGGCGGGGGACGGCGCGTACCTCAGCGTGAATGTGGTGTTCACCCCATTGACGACGCCGGACGGAACCTCGGAATCGGAATAACTCGGCACGAGGCCGCCGCCCGAGCCGCAAGGCCCCGAGGCACCGTCCCCGCGCACGCAATCGCTCAAATTTCCTACGGCCGCGTCGATCATCCCCGCGCTGTCAATCACCGCGGTCCGCGCCGGCGCGAATCCCACGCCTTCCAGCGGCCGCAGATGCAATTCATTCTGCAAGCCCGTGACGTCGGAAATCAGAATGGAACTGACTATGGGTTGCGGGCCCACGACGGTGCCGCTAGAAACGCGCAGGCTGCGCACAGTCACCGGGAGCGTGCTGGGGGGCACGGCCCAGACTTCTGTGAACTGGTTCCCCCCGCTGCTGTTGTAAGTGATGTTGTATTGCGCTCCGGCCGAAGCGTCGGTTGTGGGCACGAGCTGCACCTTCAAGACTCCGTTCACGATGGGCAGAGTCAGGTTCGAAGTGGCGATGTTCGCGCCGCCGCCCGACTGGAAGC
>DASQJB010000206.1:0-18090 GCA_035631295.1 Bryobacteraceae bacterium
TATATACTTGGAGCATGCGGTCTTTTGCTCTTTTACTCCTTTGCTCCTCGGCGTTTGCCGCTCGCGTGGACGTCGTCGAAGAGATTGTCTGCAAAGTGAACGGGGATATTATCACGCACAACGACCTGGACCACGATCGCAAGCAGCTCGAACAGCAGCTTCGGCAGCAGAATCTTGCCGGTGCGCGCCTGCAAGACGTGGTCAACTCCAAAATGGCCGACCTGTTGCGCGATCGCATCGACCGTCTGCTGATGGTTCAAAAAGGCAAGGAGATGGACCTGAAGATCGATAGCGATTTGAATAAGCGCATCGCCGAGCTCCAGCGCCGCTCCGGCATCGCCGATCCGCAGAAATTTCAGGAGTGGGTCAAGGAGCAATCGGGCGAAGCTTATGAGGATTATCGCGGCGAGATGAAGAATCAGCTCCTGATGGACAGCGTGATCCAGGAGGAGATTATTCGGAAGATTCAGTTCAAGAAGGAAGAACTCCAAGCTTATTACGAACAGCACAAGAACGATTTCCAGCGCCAGGAGCGCGTGTTTTTGAGAAACATCTTTGTCTCTACCGCGGGAAAGGACGCCACCGCTCAGGCCGCCGCTGAAAAGAAAGCCAAAGATCTATCCGCGCGCGCGAAAAAGGGCGAGAAGTTCGCGGACCTGGCCCAATCCAATTCCGACGACGCCTCCACAGCCCAGGAAGGCGGCGTCATGCCGCCGTATCAAAAAGGACAAATGCTTCCCGAGCTGGAAGCCGCCATCTGGGACCAGCCGCGCAGCTTCGTCAGCGAACCCATCAAGCTCGCGAACGGCTACATCGTCGTCCGCGTGGACGAACACTATAAGGCCGGGCTTGCTTCTTTCGACGAAGTGGAAAATGAGATTCAAAACCGCATGCTGCAAGACCGTATGCCGGCGGCCGAACGCGCCTATTTGAATAAGCTGCGCGAAACGGCCTTCCTGGAGATCAAGCCGGGCTACACGGATTCGGGCGCGGTTGCCGGCAAGGACACGAAGTGGATGGACCCAGGCGAGTTGAAGCCGGAAACGGTGACCAAAGAAGAACTCGCGAAGACCCGTCACAAGAAGCTGTTAAAGATCATCCCTGTCCCAGGCACGACGGTGGACAAGACCGGGACGTCATCCTCGCGGTGAAAGAAGTGGAGCAGGCTTTAGCCTGCAACGGGGACTTCAGCCCGCACACGGTACGGAGGCTAAAGCCTCCGTTGCAGGCTAAAGCCTGCTCCACCCAAGAGTATCCATGAAATCGCCCTACGTCAGCGAGCTGCAAGCCAACCAGACCGTCCATGGAATCTTTCTAGTCGCCCACAAGGACATCCGCCAAAAAAAGAGCGGCGAGCCTTACTTGTCGCTGATTCTTGCCGACCGCACCGGCGACCTGGAAGCCAAAATGTTGGACAACGCTTCCGAAGCGCTGGATACGTTTGAGCGCGACAATTTCGTGCGCGTGAAAGGCCTGCTCCAGATTTTCCAGAACCGGCCGCAACTCGTCTTACATAAGATCCAGCCCGTTGCGGATTCTGAGGTGGACGCGTCCGACTTTTTCGCGGTCTCCACGCGCGATCGCGACGAGATGTTCCGCGAGCTTCAGAGCTGGATCGCCAGTATGGTCGATCCCAACTTGAAGTCTCTTATGGAGGCGATTTTCGGCGACGATTCTATCGCCCGGCCCTTCCGCGACGCTCCCGCCGCTAAAAGCGTCCATCACGCCTGGATCGGCGGACTGATCGAGCACGTGCTCTCCATGTGCAACTTGGCGAAATTCGCCGCCGCGCACTATCCCAGCATTGATTTCGACCTGCTGCTGGCGGGCGTGCTGCTGCATGACATCGGCAAAATCCGCGAGCTTTCCTACTCGCGCAGCATCGCCTACACGAGCCAGGGGCAGCTCCTCGGCCATATCGTGATCGGAGTCGGAATCGTCGAGGAGAAGCTCCGCGGCCTCCCGGATTTCCCGCCGCGCCTGCATGAACTGCTGCTCCACATGATTTTGAGCCATCACGGCGAACTGGAATTCGGCTCGCCCAAAGTGCCACTGTTTCCGGAAGCGCTCCTGCTGCACCACATCGACAACCTCGATTCCAAGATGGAGTGCATGCGCACGCTGATCGAGAAGGACAAATTAGTGGACGGCGTCTGGACGGCCTACAGCTCCGCGTTGGACCGCGCGGCGCTGAAGAAGGGCAAGTTTCTAGAGCCTGAACCGGTGACGCCCGCCGAGCGGCCACCAAGCGCTGCCGACAAAGAACGATCGGCTGCGCCACGTCCCGCCGGGCCGACGTCGGCATTCGCCTCCAAGCTCATCAGCGCACTTCGAGACGACTGATCCTACGCTACTGCCCTCTTAGCGTCTCCACAGGGTCGACAGCCGCGGCGCGGCGGGCGGGAATGTAGCTTGCGGCTAGCGCCGCGAGCGCCAACATACCGGCCGCAGACGCGAACGTGGCGGTATCGACGGGCTTAACCCCAAACAGCAGCGACGACATCAAACGCGTTAACCCGGTCGCAGCCGCGGCTCCGAACGCGATCCCGGCGCCCGAGAGAATCATCCCCCGATAGACGAACATCTGCTTGACCCTACGCGGCTGGGCTCCGAGTGCGAGCCGAATTCCGACTTCCCGTTCGCGTTGCATGACGGCATATGCGAGCGCGCCATAGACGCCGACGATGCCCAGCAAGAGCGCCATCGCGCCGGCGATTCCCAGCAGGACCAGCGAGAATGACGTTCGGGCCATCGATATTTCGTATACAGCCGCCATAGTGTTGACCGAGGTAAGAGGAAGATTTGGATCTACAGCCGCCACTGCGTGTCGGATGTCCGAAAGGAAGCCCTCCGTGCCGGTTCTGTTACTGCGAAGGGTGAAGGCGACCGAAACCGGCGCCACATTCCCGATCATCTGATGCTGGCGCGCTGGCCAGTATACGATCGGAGGCGCAGGTTGATTTGCTCCGGCGTCGTGTATGTCGGCGACCACTCCAATCACTTCCTGCCACGAACCGGTGGTCCCCAGTTTGATGCGCTTCCCAATAGCGCCTGCCACCGTATTCCATGTTTCGCGCGCGAAACTCTCCGACGCCAGCGCAACGTTGCGCTGGTTGTAAAGGTCCATCCAATCCACGTCACGCCCCGCGATCAGGCGCGTTTCCAACGTGCGAAACAGACCGGGCGAGATCATCTTCATGGCGCGCGTCGGCGGAAGCTCTCCAGCCGGATATGTTTTATCCTCCGCAGCCACAATGACGCTAATTCCGCCTCCGCCATCCATCGGCAGCGAATCGACGTAGGCCGCGGATGTGACGCCAGGAATCGCCTCCAACCGTTCCAGGATTTGCGCTTGCGTCCGCACCATGCGGTCAGGCTCGGCGATCATCGCTGGGGGCATATAGATGCGCGCCGTTTGGATGGCCTCCGGGTGAGCAAATCCTGGGTCTACATTACGCAGGTTTTGAAGCGTGCGAATCAACAGGCCGGAGCTGATCAGCAATACCAGGGCTAAGGCCACCTGCACCACGACCAGCACGTTCTGGGAACGGTGCTGGCTGTTTCCGGCGCTCGCCCAGCGGCCGCCTCCACGCACGAACTGCAGGAGACTCCATCCGGATTTCGGCCCCGCGAGCTTCGCGATCGGGATCAGTCCGAAAAGCAATCCCGAAACAACCGAGGTCGCCAGTGCAAAGGCAAGCACGTTAGGATCGATTGTGATCTCCTTGAGTCGCGGCAAGGTCGCCGGTCCATAAGCGAGTAGGATGCGCAGGCCGCCGTAGGCCAACCCCAGACCCATCAGGCCGCCGAGCAGGCTGAGCGTCAGGCTCTCCACCATCAGCGCTCGTGCGATGTGTCCCCACCCGGCGCCCAGAGCGGTGCGAACCGCAAGTTCCTGTCCGCGGCCTTCTGCCCTCACCAGCAGCAGGTTGGCGACGTTCGCGCAGGCAATCAACAGGAGGATGCTGATGCCCCCGAGCAGCACCCACAAGACCTGGCCCACATTCCCAACGACATCCTCTTTAAACGGGCGCACGGCGGGCTGAAGGTGAAGGGCGTCCATTCGATGGCCCGCATATCGTTCCAGATAAACCGGCAACATGCGGGCGACATCGGCGTTGGCTTGGGCCACTGTGACTCCCTTCTTGAGCCTCGCCAGTGCGCGGTAATTCCAATCCGAGGGAGGCTGGGCAAGATTGATGCGCAACGGCAAAAGCAAATCGATGGGCACGCTGGCGAGCGTGAAGGTCGCAGGCATTATGCCGATCACTTGGCGCGGCCTGGAGTCGAGCGTTATCACCCTCCCAATCACGCCCGGGTCGCCGCCAAACCGGCGCTCCCAATACGCGTTGGTAAGAATGATCGTTTCCGGCGCGCCTGGCTGGTCGTCGGCGCGCGAAAACCAGCGGCCCATCGCCGGTTGAACGCCCAGGGCCGGCAGGGTTCCTTGTGTTACTTGCAAGGCGACCACGCTTTCCGGGATTGCAAGCCCGGTGACCGCGGCTTGCCGCAGCGTCCACAGGCCCACTTCCTGGAACGTTTGGTTGTTCGCGCTATAAACCGCCAGCATTTGGGGCGAGAAAGGGAAGTCGCGACCCCGCACGTTTCCAAATACAGCCGAGTGCGTCACCGTCACCACGGCGTCGGAATCAGGATAGGGGAGGGGTTTGATCACGACTCCGTTGACTACGCTGAATATGGCCGTCGTCGCTCCAATCCCCAACGCAAGCGTAAGGACCGCGGTAAGGCTAAAGGCCGGATTTAGCCGCAGCATTCGGACCGAGTGACGAAGCTGCTGTAGCGTGCTTTCCACAAACGTAGCAGTGTTCATTTCGTAAACCTCCTCTCGAATTCGCGTGAGATTGCCAAGCTTGCGTCGTGCCGCCCGCCGCGCCTCATGCGCTCCCATGCCTTGCGCGACGTACTCTTCAGCGGTGATCTCGATGTAAGATTCGAGCTCCTGTTGCTGCTCAGCATCGGCTTGCGCCCTCTTGAGAAACCGGAGCCAGTTCACTTGTTCTCCTCCGGGGCAGGACTCATGATCCGGGTGATGGCTCGCACCACCTGCTCCCAGCGAGATTTCTGCGCGGCTAACTGCTTCCGGCCCTCAGGCGTTAGCCGGTAGTATTTCGCCTTGCGGTTGTTCGCGGAGGCGCCCCAGAAAGAAACGATCCAGCCGCGGTTCTGTAGCCGATGCAGGGCCGGATAGAGGGAACCGTGTTCCACTTGAAGAACATCCTCCGAACCGCGCTCGATCGCGTGGGCGATGGTCTGTCCATGGGCTGCGCCCAGGACCAAGGTTCGCAGGATGAGCATGTCCAGCGTTCCCTGGACCATCTCGGACTGGAGGGGTGATTCGCGCCGTGGCATAAGCCTCATGTCGATGATCGACTAGAGCATCACTTCAACATACTTATATTGCGTGTGCAAGTTACACCAATCTCATAGAGATCATCTATACAGGTTGGGGCAACCTCACAGTGCGCCGAATCGCAACCCGGGACAATACAGGGACACCCGCGAATCACAGGGACACCCGCGAATCGCATGAGACTAGCTCGGTTTTTCTATCCAGACTGGAAGAGTTATAATCAGAGAAGAATTTGTATGCCGAGTCCCTGGCTGCACCGCTACGCTTTACTCCTTGCGGTCTGCACCCTCTTCTTAGTGGTCGCCGGAGCCTCTGTCACCAGCCATCAGGCCGGACTGTCGGTACCCGACTGGCCTTTATCTTATGGACAGGTGATGCCGCCGATGGTTGGTGGAGTGCTTTGGGAGCACGGACATCGTATGGTGGCGACGTTCGTCGGCATGCTAACCGTGGGTCTCGCCATTTGGCTGGCGGTAGCCGAGCCGCGGCGCTGGATGCGAAGGCTGGGCTTCGTTGCGCTGGCGGCGGTGATCGTTCAAGGCGTTCTGGGGGGCCTGACCGTGCTGCTGCTGCTCCCTCCCGCCGTCAGCGTCTCTCATGCTTGCCTGGCGCAGCTCTTTTTCTCCACCGCGGTGGCGATCGCTATTTTCACTTCGCGCGGATGGCGCGCCGGTCCACAGGTGGTGGAGGATTACGGAAAGCCGAGCCTGCGAAGCCTTTCCGTGGTGACCGCGGCGCTGATCCTCGCGCAGATCGCCTTGGGCGCGGGTTTCCGGCATGGCGCTCTCGGCATCCTGCCGCATGTTATCGGCGCCATGATCGTTTCCCTCGCGATTCTGATTCTAGCGGCGTTTGTGCTGCATCAATTCCCACAGCACTCTGCGCTCCGCCGCGCCGCGAAGATGCTGTTAGCAGTCACTCTGGCGCAAGTGTTTCTGGGCATCGAGACGTATTTTGCGCGCCTGGGAGCAGTCGAAAAGCCGATGCCGATGCTGATTTTCACGATCGCTCACGTAGCCACGGGAGCCCTTACGCTGGCCTCGAGCGTTGTGCTGGCCATTCAAATCTGGCGGAACGTCGCCGCTCCCAAGCAAGAGGAGCATGTGGAAGAAACGGCTGCAGTGATTTCATGACCACCCGCGCGGCCAGCTATTTCGAGCTCACCAAGCCCCGCATCACCTGCTTCATTCTGATGAGCATGGCGGTCGGCTTTCTATTCGGCGCTCACCTCGCGCCGGCTTGGACCTGGATTCAGCTCTTGAATGCGCTGCTAGGCACAGGGTTGATCGCCAGCGGCACGGCTGCGTTGAATCAGTGGTATGAGAGCGAGCCCGACGCCCTGATGCGCCGCACCAAGGCCCGGCCGATCCCTTCCGGGCGCGTGACTTCACGGCATGCGTTTTGGTTTGGTTTTGCGCTATCAGCCGCGGGGTTCGCCTTGCTGTGCCTTGGCGTCAACATCCTCACGGGCCTCCTGGGGCTGTTCACTTTGGCGAGTTACCTTTTTGTATACACGCCGCTCAAGCGCCGCTCGCCCATCTCCACCACCATCGGCGCGATCCCCGGCGCCATGCCGCCGCTGATCGGCTACGCCGCCGCCAGCGGCCGTCTGAATTTCGAAGCGGGCATCCTCTACGCGATTCTATTTCTGTGGCAATTTCCGCATTTTTACGCTATCGCGTGGATGTATCGCGAAGATTACGCCCGCGCCGGCATTCGCATGCTGCCGGTAGTAGAGCCCAGCGGCGATTCCACGGCTCGGCGCATTCTTGGGTTTTCTCTGGCTCTGGTCCCCATGAGCCTCGCTCCCAGTTTTTTCTCGATGGCCGGCAACGTCTATTTGTTCGGCGCGCTGATTCTGGGCGTGCTGGTTCTCTATGCGGGGTTTCGAGCGGCTTCGCAGTGCACAATCTTGCGCGCCCGGCAGGTATTGCTCGCGAGCGTGGTTTATCTTCCCTTGTTGTATGGGCTCCTCGTTCTGGACGGCAAACGTCTCTAGCGCCGCCGCTTTGGCGTTCGCGCTCACCGGCTGCGCATTGCTCACCGGCTGCGCTGCGCGCGCCGATCTGCCTAAGCTGGCGGACGTGCCCCACTTCGCTCTTACCGACCAGACCGGCGCCGAGTTCGATAGCGCCAAGCTCGCCAATCACGTCTGGGTGGCGGATTTCATTTTCACCAACTGTCCCGGTCCTTGCCCACGCATGAGCTCGCAGATGCGCCAGGTGCAGACCGCGCTGGCGGTCAACGACGTGCGGCTGGTTTCCTTCACCATCGATCCCGCCCGCGATACGCCCGAGGGGCTCTCCGCCTACGCCTTGCGCTACACCGCCCGGCCAGGCATCTGGTATTTCCTCACGGGCCCGGTGGAGAGTCTAAGACATTTGGATCGCGACGTGTTCCACCTTGGCGATATCGACGGAACTCTTCAGCACTCTACTCGATTCGTTTTGATGCACCGCAAATCCAGGGTTCGCGGATACTACCTTACCTCTGAGCCGGACGCCATCGACCGCTTGATTTCAGACGCCAAGAGCCTGTTGCGAGAACGGTTGTGAGCTTGCGCTCAATAACCGTGAACGATCTTCCCGCCCTGAACGCCGCGTTGAACGCGACCGCTGCGGTGCTGCTGGTCATTGCCTTTCAGCTCATTCGTAGCGGTAAGAAGGTGGCCCACCGGCGGGTGATGCTGACGGCATTCAGCGTTTCCGTTCTGTTTCTTATTTCCTATCTCGTGTATCATTCCATGGCCGGGGTGGTCTACTACACGAAGACCGGCTTCATCCGCGCCGTCTATCTCACCATTCTTACGACGCACACCATCCTCGCCGCCGCCGTGCCGGTGCTCGCCGTCATCACCCTGCGCCGAGGCCTGAAGGGCAATTATCCGCGCCACCGCGCCATCGCCCGCTGGACTTTTCCGATCTGGTTGTACGTGAGCGTCACTGGAGTGGTGGTGTATTTGATGCTGTACCAGTTCTGATCCGGCGCCGACGCGGCTCAGCAAACGGCCCGAGCCTTCTTGACTCCGCTGTGGCTCGCGGCTACGGATGCGAACTCCGACAGCGTCATGCGTTGGCGAGGATGATTCTGGCAAATACTGTCGATCGTCTCCAGCCCCAGCCGGCGGTAGCTTTCAAACTGCGCTTCGTCGAAGAACTGATCCGAAGTTGGCTGCTGCGGGAAGTCGGGGTGAGCAGAGTGGTATTGGTCCAGGTCCACGGACAGCGTCTTTTCGAGCACGGGTTTCAGGTAAATCAGCGTGCCGTTTTTCACGCCGCCTCCATCTGCGCAGTCGTAGCCGACGTGGCCGATCGCGCAGTGCAGGTTGCCCTCCGCGATCCCCTTCCGCATATCCAGCGGCTTGTCGAAATGGATCGTGACGCCTAAATCGACGCGGCATTTGCGCAGGGCGTTGGCCAGATCCTCGAATTGATAGTCCGGATCGGCGCCGGCGTCCACCACCACAATCACATCGCAGCGCCGGAGAATCATTTCATACAGACCCAGATTCTCGAAGTGCCCTCCGTCGGAGAGATAGACGTAGGGATTTTCATCATTCGTCAGGCCAAAGGCTTCCCAAACCAACGACTGCAGGGCCGATTTTGGCCCGCGCTCTTGCCACAATCCTTCGCCGGGATAGCCGGGATTTGCCAGCCACCATCCCAGCCGCGCGTTGAACAGCGTCATTAGGAACGTTACGAGAGGCGACGAATGATAGCCCATGTTGGGACTGGCGGCCGCTCCGGAGATGGCCATGGCCGTTCCGAGCGAGATCCCTTTCGAATCGCGGTCTCCATAATGCTCTGACGGTTGGTACCCCACGCGAGTGCTTCCACAATGCAGCCTTGTAGCCGTAAAGCTCTCCGCTTTCCGCTGCTGCCAAGCTAGCCGTTTGCCGTGTACCAGGTTCAAAGCCATGTTGATCACGTGGAAGGGCTTCCCCGCGGCCAAATCGTGCATTCGTATGTTGTCGTGCGGATCGAAGCCTGTAAACAAGTTCGGATCGCGGTCTCGGTTCGAAGCGCCCAAGTAAGCGCGAATCAACCGGCTCCGGTACATCGCGTGTAAGGAAAAAGTGTTTACGTTTACGTATCTCGCTATGAAGCTGGCAAGCCCGGCGGCAACGGCCATGAGGGCAAGCACGGCGAATGGTCTGAGATCCGGCGGATAGCCGGACGCAAACTCGAGATCCTGGTGAAAGGATCGCCAGGCGATTCTCTGATACAAATCCGCTGCCGCTTGAATCCATGCGAGGAACTTCCCGTTCACGATCCAGTCGGCCAACTCAGATATCGCGATCAGAAGGACCAGCAGGAACGCGAGCGGCGCGAGCTTCAGACCGAGATTTACAAACCAGGCGGAAGAGAACGGCGCGGGCGGCCGCTCGCCGTCCGTGACGGAATCTGTCTTTGAGCTCATTCCTCCCAGGCTGCCCAGAATGCCGCTCGCGAGACCGGCGAATCCTCCGGCGGCCGCCATTTTCGCTCCGCCCCAATTCACTAAAGCGGTAACCAACGCCGGTCCGCCAATCACCAGGCCGCTGGCCGCAGCCCACCCGCACGCCACGATCAGCATCCATCCGCCCGAGCGCGCCCACCATTCCCGGTCCTCGTCGTTCGTAGTCTTGCTGGTCAATCCGATGAATACGGCTGTGAGAACAAAGTAAAGCGCCATCACTGTGGGGAAGCCCAGGCACACGACTGGGGCAGGATGGTCCTCCGGTTTGAACACGCTCGTGAGCGCCCAGGCTCCCCAGCCTCCGAGCGCGCCCGTGACGAAGGCGCCCGCGAGAAGACCGGCGTTGCGCCAACTGACCTTCCGGGCCGCCTCCTTGCCGCCCGCCGCTAAAAGCGCAACCCAACCGGCAAAGTGGAGCACGGCCCCGAATAAAACATACTCACTGAGAGACAGCTCTCTGCCTGTCCGGTACCACGCCACCCAAAACGTATTTAGGAGGATCGCGGATGAGCAGAGCGGGGCCAAAACCCAAGCGGCGAACTGCCTTTGTGTGCATGGCAGCGCGCCAATGGAAGGCAGCCTCTTTCCGATGTTGTAAACCGCCGACGCTGCCGCCGCTGCGCCCAAAAACAGCAGGAATTCCAGGAAATACTCGTTTTGGGGCAGCGCGAGCACAGTCGTCAATGCGAGCTTGGGAATTAACAGCGCCGCGGCAAGCATGGGAACGATGATTAACCAATTCAAAAACATGTTGCGGAGCACGGTCGCCGCCAGCGTCCATGTGTCGGCAGAGAAGATTCCAAGCTGCGGGCTGAGGTAGTTGCTATAAGACCGTAGATGCTCCACTTGAGGGATTTCGCCGTCGAGCTTCTGCGCGGGCCGGTTGCGAAGCTGGTTTTCGATTTGCGAGATGCTCTGCCGTTTCCGCCAGGCCGAAAGCCAGCTTCCGATATAGCCTCCGCCCGAGACGGTCGAAAGATAATCGAACTGGCCGAGTAGATGGTGATGCGATAATCCCTGCAGAACCCCAAGGCCAAAAGTGGCGCTCCGAATTCCTCCTCCGGAGAAGCACAGGGCGGCGCGCTCGCGCGTGCGGAGCATTTTCATCAGCCGCTCCATCCGGGGCCCTTCTTGATCGGCGCAGGCTTTCTCGGCAGACTTGCGCCCTGAGTCTTCTGGCGGCAAATGCCGCGCCGCTTCCAAATGCTTCAGCGCCTCGAGGTGCCGCTCTCTCAGCTTCCAATAGGGTTCTTCGCTTCCCCCAGATTTCTGATCCGCTTCCTCGAGGCCTCGTTTGTACTCGTCACTATCGACCGCTGCCTCATTTTGAAGCGCTACAAATTCGCTCTCCAGCACATCGCAGAGCGTGAGCTTAAGCATGGAAGGGCCCCTCCGTTGCGGTTAATTATATCCGCCGCCAACAGAGTAAGCGAAGACGGCCCTACTGAACCGCCACAGTAGCTGAAATATTATTCGTGGTCGCGCCGTTGATCGTGACGGTGAGCGGCAAATTGCTTCCGGTTACTCCCGTAGGAACCTGGATGTTGATCTGGAACACGCCGGTCACCAGACCCGGCGCGGCGCCTGCGAATTGCACCGTGGCTGGTTGTCCTCCGATGGTTGCGGTTATGGTCCCAGGAATCTTTAAAAGACCGGAGGCGTTCTGCGGAATCGGCGTAACCGATCCGGTCGTACCCGGAGGGGTGGTTTGGCCGCCGCCCGTTCCATACACCGCAATCACGCTGCCCTGCGGCGCCGGTGCAAAGCCTTGACCTGACGCGGCGTTGTACGTGCCGTCCTGATTGGTCGCCGCGACCTGGCCTTGGCCTGTCCCGGTAAACGTAAACAGGCCGGGAGATTGCGTCTGCACCGCCAACGGTAGCGGAGCCGACTGGATGCTATTGAACGACACCACTATATTGGCGCTTGTCTGGCCGTTGATCTCCCATGGGACGACTATGTTGATCTGCGTCGCCGAAACGTACAGCGGCGTCCCCGGATTCCCGTTAAACAACACTTGCACTCCGGCGAGGATGTTATCGACGCCGCCGCTCGAATTCAGCTTGAAGCTGGCGGGCGTGGACGGCCCCAGATTGCTGCCGAAAATGCTGATGATCTCTCCAGCGGCGATATAGGTCGCAGTAAAGCTGGCCGCATTTCTCACCACCGTCGGCTGCGGGACTGGCGCAGGCGACACCACGAGCTGCACCGGCACTGTGATCGGACTTGCCAGCACCGTGGGCGCGCTGATTGACACCGATCCTGGATATGTTCCTGCCGTAAGCCCCGAAGGATTGACGCTGACGTTGATGTCCATGGGCGTGTTTCCGCTCGTGATGTCGGTCTTTAGCCATCCCGTGGCGCTGCCGGTGGTTGTGGTCCCAACGGTGAACGCTACCGGGCCGCCGGTGCTGGTGACCGTGATTTTCTGGGAACCGGGCGTAGCGCCGGTGATCGTGTAGGCGAAGCTCAACGAGGTTGGCGATGCGCTCACGGTTTGCGGCGGGCCCACGGTCAGAGTGACGGGGATCGTGATCGAGTTCGCTGCCGCGCCCACCAGGCTGAGAATGATGTTCGCGTTGTACGTCCCTTGCGAGAGCGTGTTCTGCTGGATGCTCACCTGTACGGGTCCGCTGGCCGAGCCGCTGGTGGGCGAAACCTGGAGCCAGTTGCTGCCGTTTGTGTATTGAATTGAGGCAGTGAAGCTGGCGGTTCCATTGGTGCTTGTCAACGTGAGGTTTTGCACCGCCGGAACCGGACCCCCTTGCGCCTGCGTGAAGCTCAGCGATGTAGGCGCCACGCCCACGGTGACGTTCGAAGTAAGGTTCAGGACCACCGGGACCGCAAGCGTAAAGTTTGAAATCGTGGAAGAAGAGATGTTGATCGTGCCGTTATATGTACCCGGCCCTGTGGTGATTGCTCCGGGATTGATGGTGACGGACAGATTCGTAGGCGTGTTTCCAAAGCCTGGGCCTACGCTTAGCCACCCGGCAGGGACACTCGTCGCCCCAGCGGTGAAATCCGCGGCAGCGGTGGGGCTGGTGCTCGTCAGAGCGATCGTGCGGACATAGGAGCTTCCGCCCGCCGGCGCGGTTTCGAGTCCGAAACCGGACGTCGTGGTAACCGGCATGCTGACCGCCAACGCCGCTTGATTCGCAGCGGTAATGGCTACGGTCACGCTGATGATGACGGGATTAGCGGAGCCGGACGGCGTTAGAGTAACCGCCCCCTGGCACAACCCCTGCGTCATGCCCTGGACCGATGCGCTGAGCGTAACGTTAGCCGGCGTCGTCGCGGAAGCCGCGCCTCCCGGAAGGGTTGCCGTCAGCCAGTTTGTAGGACAGTTCGGCGCCGCCGCCACAACAGCCGCCGTGGTGAATTGCAGCGGCTGGCCGGTGGTGGTTACGAAAATCGGTTGCGCTCCTGGAGGATTCTGGCCCATTTGGTAGCTGAACAGGAGGGCCCCAGGCCCGGCTTCCAAGAGCGAGGCGGCTGTCACCGAGAACGTCACCGCGATGGTTTGCGTGTAATTGTCGCCGTTGGTCGGCGTCACTGAAATGTTCGCCGTGTATGTGCCCACCTGCAGGCCCGCGGGATTTACCTGCACGGTCAGCGTTGCCGGAGTTGTGCCGTTGCCCGAGCTCGCGAAATTCGAGTTTGTTGTGCTGGCGGTCAGCCACGTCGCGCCTACGGTCGTTACGGAAAAGTGGAATCCCTGGGCGCTGCTGTCGGAAGCCGTCACTTGCACGCTTTGGGTCGCCGGAGGAGTTGTCGCGGCAAATTGGCCGCTAAAGGTGAGCGCCGTGTTCGAGAGCTGAATCAACGGATGCGTGGCCACGATAAGCGTCACCGGAACCGACACGGAATTTGCGCCGCTCGCGATGATCACGCTGGTCGTGTAATTGCCCACCGTCAGCGCGGACCCGGCCGGGTTTGGAACCAGAGACACCGTCCCAGGAATGCTGCCGCTCAGCGGGCTCACCGTGAGCCAAGGCACCGCCGGGCTTACCGTAGCGGTGAAGTTCGCCGTCCCGCCGTTGCCTGAAGTCACGCTCAGTTGTTGCGCGGCCGGGTTCTGCGTTCCGGTCTGCCACACAAAGGGCGGCGGATTCGCCGGCGTAACGCTCAAGGTCGCACTGGCGTTCACCGTCAGCGTCACCTGGATGGTCACCGCATCGGAGGTTGTCGTGCTTTGGGCTGTGATGTTACCCGAATAAGTTCCCGTGGCCAAACCGGAAGGATTCACCTGCACCGAGAACTGGGAGGCGCTCCCCGTGGTGCAGGGCGCGCCCGGCGGGCAGGAGTTGCTGAGCAGAAGCCAGTTGGCCGGCTGGGATTGAGCCGTGAGCGTGAAGCTCAGCGCCTGCCCGCTGCTGGCGATGGTGACTGGAATACTCGACGGAGTTCCCGAATTCGATCCCTGGGTGGCCGTGAACGAAAGGCTTGCCGGGCTTGCCGAAAGCAGCGACGTCCCTGTAACCGCCATAGACACCGAGATGGTTTGCGAGAGCGTCCCACCTGCCGTGGGGACGCTGACAGTGATCATCCCGGAATAAGTTCCGGCGGCGAGGTTTTGGGGGCTTACGGAAACGTTGAGAAGGGAGGGCGTGCTGTTGAAGTTGAGGACGTTCGCCGAGAGAGTAATCCAGCTCTGATTCGCCTGAATGGTAGCCGTGCCGGTGATCGTCTGATTCCAGCTAATGCTCACCTGCTGCGGTTGGCTGGTTACGCCGTTCACCGCGTTATTGAATGTGAGCGAGGCGGGAGTCACGGTGAGGACAGTTTGCGCCCCCAGTGTGTCGGAACAACCCAGAGCCGCCAGCGCGGCGAGCAACATAAGCGTCGGATTTTTCAAGCGATTCATGGAGAATTTCCCCTCAAGCTGCGGGCCTCAGTGCAATCCCGTGTCCATTTGAGAATAAACAAGTCATAAGTAAAGTGTTTGACTTGAGCAAGCCCGCAGGTACCTGATAGCCCTGTGAAGGTTAAGGATGACGCGCTGTGGGGCAGGCCCGTGGCCTGCGGCGGCCTCGCAGGCCGCCTCCGCGAGCCGACCAGCGGGGCCGGGGCCCAGCGCGGGCCAACGGGCCAGCCCTACAAATCAGCATCTTCACGGGAGCGTTTTTTCAAGGTCAGCGCGGCGCCCCTCCGCTAGAATGAAAGTAGCGATGCCGGGCGATGAGGTTTCCGCAATCCGGGTAGTGAATCTGTCTAAAACCTACCGCTCCGGCGCCGCGAATCTGGTGGTGTTTTCCGGCCTGAATTTTGAAGTCGCGCCCGGCGAAAAGCTCGCGCTGGTGGGCGAATCGGGCGCGGGCAAAAGCACGCTGCTGCATCTACTCGGAGGTCTGGACAGGCCAACGGACGGTGCGATATACTTCGGGCAGCAAGACATTTCCATCCTTTCCGGAAGCGAACTGGCCGAGTTCCGCAACCGGGAGATTGGGTTTGTTTGGCAGATTCAATCGCTCTTGGCCGAGTTTTCGGCGCTGGAGAACGTGATGATGCCGCTGTTGATTCGGGGCCAATCCCGCGTGCAGGCGGAGCCCCAGGCGATGGCGAGGTTGCATGAAGTTGGATTACGCGACCGCGCGTCTCACCGCGCGGGGGAGCTTTCGGGGGGCGAGCAGCAGCGGGTGGTTCTCGCGCGCGCCCTGGTGGGCAATCCCAGCGTCTTGCTCGCCGACGAGCCGACCGGCAACCTGGACTTCCGCACCGGCGAGATGATCATGGGCCTGCTGGAGGATCTGCATCGCTCCCGGCAGTTGACTTCGATTCACGTCACGCACAATTTGACTTTCGCCCGCCGGGCCGATCGCGTCCTGGCGCTGGAGCGGGGCCAGCTTTCCGCCCTTTCGTCCGCCCTCGCCGTGGAGTCGCCGCATGTTTGAGCGCTACACCGAAAAAGCGCGACGATCCATCTTTTTCGCGCGCTACGAGGCCAGCCAGGTCGGAAGCCCGGAGATCGACACCGAGCACCTGATGCTGGGCCTGTTCCGCGAAGATCATGGCCTTCGAAAACTCGGCCCGGAGCTTCCCCTCGAATCGATTCGCAAGCGGATAGAGGCCGCCCAGCAGCAGGAGAAGATCTCGACTTCCGTCGATTTGCCGCTCAGCCACGAATGCAAACGAGTTCTGGCATTGGCCGCCGAGGAGGCGGACAAGCTTGCTCACCCCCACATTGGGACGGCTCATCTTTTGCTTGGGCTGATGGAACAGCCATGCTATGCCGGCAGCCTGCTTCGGGAGTACGGTTGGGAAGTGGATGCGCTCCGTCCGGCCGCCGCATCCCAGGCGGCCACAGACGAGCCGCCGCACAGGGCGCAGGCTTGGAAAATGCACGCCGAAGCGTTCCACGGCCTGTACGGAATGTTCTGCTCCCATCCGGAAGCCGCCCTCCTTTACCGTCTCGCCTCGGCAGAAGCGGCCAAGATGGGGAGTCCCTACATCGAAACCAAGCATCTATTAAGTACGGTCTTAGAACGCTGCGGGGAGACGTTCCTCGGCGCAAGCGCGGCCGCTATCCGTGAGCTGATCAAGCCGGAGCCGCCGCGTCGAGAGAAGGTTTCCACCGGGGCTCCGCAACCCACCAACGAATCCCTACGGGCTTTCTCCTACGCCATCGAAGAAGCCGCCCTACTGGGGGATAAAGAGGTTGGCCCGGGACATCTGGCGCTCGGATTGCTCCGCGAGGAATCATGCGAAGCGGCGGAGATCCTCCGCGCCAACGGGTTGAGTTTGGATAAGGTGCGCCGGGTCATCACTGAAACTCACGGCGCGGCGTCTTCAGGCTCCGGGGAGTCCTAAGGAAGGAATTATGTTTGAACGTTATACCGAAAAGGCGCGCAGGGTCATCTTTTTCGCCCGTTATGAAGCCAGCCAGTTCGGCAGCCCGTGCATCGAGACCGAGCACCTGCTGCTGGGCCTGCTGAGGGAAGACAAAACCCTTTCCAGCCGTTTTTTGCGCTCCAACGCCTCGGTGGAATCGATCCGAAAGCAGATCGAAGCCCACACCACCATGCGCGAGAAAGTTTCCACCTCCGTCGATTTGCCGCTGAGTCATGAGTGCAAGCGCGTGCTTGCCTACGGGGCCGAAGAGGCCGAGCGGCTCAACCATAAACACATCGGCACGGAGCATCTTCTTCTGGGCCTGCTGCGCGAGGAGAAGTGTTTCGCCGCCGATATACTCCACGAGCGCGGCCTGCGGCTCTCGCAGGTCCGTGAAGACGTGGCCCGCCAGAGTTCCGAAAAAATGTCCAACCGCCCCAAAGAAAGCTCGTTATTGAGCGAATTCAGCCGCGACCTGACTCAGGCCGCTATCGATGGCTTGCTGGATCCTCTGGTGGGCCGGGATTACGAACTCGAGCGGGTGGTGCAGATTCTTTGCCGGCGCACCAAGAACAATCCCGTTCTGATCGGCGAACCGGGCGTCGGAAAAACCGCCATCGTGGAGGGACTCGCCCAGCGCATCGCCGACGGCGACGTCCCGTCGTTCCTTTCCGATAAGCGCATCCTCGCTCTCGATCTTTCCCTCATCGTCGCCGGAACCAAATATCGAGGCCAGTTCGAAGAGCGCTTGAAAACCATCATGAAGGAGCTGATGGAGCACCAGAACGCGGTCATCTTCATCGATGAGCTGCATACGCTGGTAGGAGCCGGATCGGCGGAGGGCTCGCTGGATGCCGCGAACATACTGAAGCCCGCGCTTTCCCGCGGCGAGATCCAATGCATCGGCGCCACCACACCCGCCGAATACCGCAAATCGATTGAAAAAGATCGGTCGCTCGAGCGCCGCTTCCAGGCCGTCAAAGTCCCGCCGCCGAATGAGTCCGATGCCATCCGCATTCTGTTCGGCATTAAGGAGCGCTACGAGAAATTCCACGCGGTAGCCTATACCGACGAGTCGCTTGAAAACGCCGTTCACACTTCGGTCCGCTTTATTCCCGACCGCTTCCTCCCCGACAAGGCCATTGATCTCATCGACGAAGCGGGCGCGCGCGTGAAGCTTCGCCAGACCACTCTTCCCAGCGAGGTCGCCGAAATTCAGAAGCGCATCAAGTTCATCGTGCACAGGATGGAAAACGCCATCGCCAATCACGAATTCGAAAAGGCGCGTTTCTATTCCGATGAAGAACGCAAGGAGCGCGAAAATCTGCGAGCCTTGCGCGACAAGTACAATCTCGACGACACTTCCACGGGCGTGGTCACTAAAGACGACATCGAGGAAGTGGTGGCTCGCTGGACCGGCGTGCCCATGACGG
>DASQJB010000207.1:0-4761 GCA_035631295.1 Bryobacteraceae bacterium
ATTCGGGCAGCGGCGCCGACTCTGGCCTTGGGCAGCAACGACGGTCCGCTGGCCTACCGGATCAAGCGGCTGATGGGCATCGTGGCCGACGAGAACGTGCCGTCGAAGCTTCCGGGACTCATTGCGCTTGGGCTGGCGCTGGCGTGCCTCGGCGTGAGCGTGAATCGCGTGCGAGCGCAGGCGAAGCCCGATGCTCCGGGTGTGCGAGTGGATTTGGGAAGCTCCGCGGTGGTGCATCGCGCTCCAGTAGAGTATCCCGATGCAGCGCAGATCAAGAACATCAAGGGGACGGTGAGCGTTGAGGTGCATCTCGATCAGAGCGGCAACGTAAGTGACGCGCGGGTGCTGAGCGGGCCGGAGGAGCTGCGGAAGCCGGTGCTGCAATCGGTGCTCGGCTGGCACTTCACTCCGGATGCGGCCGGAAGCACGCGGGTGGTCAACATTGAGTTTCAGCCCTCTCCGGATGAGAAACCAAAAGCCGTTGCCGCGGCAGCTCCATGGGTTGCCGATAGCAATACTCGCCCGGATGTAGAGCGAACGACGGAATTCCTGAGAGCGGAGCTGGATCAGATGAAGGCGAATCTGCAGGCCCAAGCCCAGGTGGAAGCAAACCAGGACGCGGTACAAGGGAGAGAGGCGGAAGTGCGAGCCAGGGCGCAGCTTGCCGAGCTGAAGGCGAAACTCGCCAGAGCGGAGGCTCAGATGCGGGACGCCCAGGTGCGGGAGTGGAAGGGGTCTATACCCGAGTCATTCCAGGGCCGGACGCTTTCGACCATCCGTCTCGTGGGTCTGGGCATTTCGAAAGAGGATTTTCTTGCTCAAGCGCAGTTGCCCATCCGCGAGGGAGAAATGCTGACGAGAGAATCCGCCGAAGCGGCCGCAGCAGCCGTGAAAAAGTTCGACGAGCATCTCAGCCTCCTCTGGAGCGTGAGGGCGGACGGCGGCCTGGAGATGACGATCGCGGCGCCCGGCACCAGTGGCGGAGGCGGAGGCCGGGGCGCCACAAAGGGCAGCAAAGTCACCTTCCCCGAAGGCTTCCAGAAGGCAAGCGGGACCTTCGGCACCTTGCCTATAGCCGTCCATCAGCCAGCGCCCGACTACACCGAAGAAGCTCGAAGAGCCAAGTGGCAAGGCTTGGTTACGCTCTCCTTCGTTGTCGATGAAGCCGGCCATGCCACCAACATCCAGATCAGGCGGCCGCTCGGGATGGGCCTGGATGACAAGGCTGTCGAGGCCCTGAAGAAGTGGCAGTTCAAGCCAGGCACGATTGACGGCAGACCGAAGGCGAAGCCAGTCAACGCCGAAGTAAATTTCCGACTGCAATAGCCAAACCTGGTTATCGCAGGGGCGCAAAGCCCGCAAAGAGGACATCCTTTGCGAGCTTCGCGCCTTTGCGAGAAATTATTTTCTGTATTTAGGTCCGAACAAAAACGCTCCCCGTGGCGTCTATGTATTTTTACCAGGTTGAGCGAAACCTTTTGCTCAATCGGGCGTAATAAGAAATATCCGCGGCGAACGATGAGCGGATTTCAAGTAGCAACTCCCGGTTCTCGCCGCGATGTGCGCCATTCGCCGTTCACAGCGCCGTGACGGTTTTTGTGATTAGGAGACGCATGAGCGGCGAAGCCGCAATCGAGCCAGAGGACGTTCTTGAAAAGAGCCTGGATGGACTACAGAAAGCGTCGGCGGAATTAGGGTGCGCCGCTGTTGTGGTTCTGGTGGCCGAGGACTCCTTCGTCGAAGTAGCCTATCCAACCGCTTTTCCTGTGGTTCTCACAGCGGAAGCGAAGCAGGCTCTCATGGGGCAATCGGGGCCGATTTGCGCTGTGGATCCGCTAGCGACGCTGCTCCGGTCGGCAGCCGCGCCGCAAGCGAAATCATTTCTGCTGTTCCCGTTGCAAGCGCCGCGGCGGACCGTCATGATTGTATTCGGGTTCGCCGAGGCCGAGCCCCCGTATTCCTCCGTTCCATCTCACATTTCGGAGAGCGTCAATCTGGCCGCGCTGGCCGCCTGGTCGGCGAAGGAGATCGCGCGTCTGCGAGCCGAGCTGCGCGCGGTAAACGGCCAGTTCGCGAGCCGGAAGATAGTGGAGCGCGCCAAGGGGATCCTCCAAACGCAACACGGGATGAACGAGCAGCAAGCCTACGAGTATCTACGCCGAATGAGCCGGCAGCGCAGGGTCGCCATGGCCAAGCTGGCGCAAGATCTCGTGGGCGCGGCAGTTAGTCGTTAGTCGTTGGTCGGTAGTCGTTAGTCGTCGGTTTCCAGTGCGCCGGGCCTTCCGCGGAGATTCATTCCGCCACGCGTTGCGGCGCCGAACCTCATCGTCTTCTCTCCGCGCTGAGAGGCGGCCCAACTCGCTGAACAGAACGCGAGGAGGCACCGGTGAGGCTCTCAATCGCAATTGCTACGGCCATGGCGGCCCAAATTTGCTCGGTCGCGGGGATCGCGCCCGACACGCGCTCCGCGGTGAAACTCTGCGTCGAAATCGGGATACCGGATCCTTGGGTGGTCACCCGGGGCGAATTCATCGCTAAAGAGATCTTCGCTCAAATCGGGATCAGGCTTGACTGGGGCCACCGGGCGCACTGCCCCGAAGCTTCAGGAGGCGGAATCGTGATCCATATCGGACAGGGCCCCCCCGCCGAAGTGCATCCTGGTGCGCTGGCTTACGCGCAGCTCAGGGAGGCGCGGATCGAGGTGTTGTTCGACCGTGTCTTGACGAGTGTTGAGCCTTTGGTGGTCCCGAACCTGCTAGGACATGTTCTGGCGCACGAGATTGCTCATGTACTGGAAGGCGTCGACCGGCACTCCGATGGGGGAATCATGAAGGCACACTGGACCAGCCGTGACTACGAACAGATGTATCCGCGCCCGATGCAGTTCGCGCCAGAGGATGTGTCGCTGATCCGGACGGCGATGTTGGGCCGTTGAGGGAGGTGGGCGCATCTTCCTCCGGGGAGGCGGATATAGGACTAAACCGAGGGACGGCGGGTCGCGTCTAGCCTAAGATATTTGAGGGAACGGCCGATACAGGGGGTGGGAGCCTGTGAGGCTCTTGTTCGTGCCCGATATAAGGCCCGATATAAGGCTGGATATGAAGGTAAACGACCCCAATCTTTCCTCCCTCGCCGCGACGGACCTCGCGGACGCAGACGGCGCGGAGCACCGGCGCTGGACAGAACGTAGCACAGAATTTAACAAGCGGCGCAGGCGCATCGAGCGACGATATCCATCTCTCTGAACTCGTGCGGAGTTTGCGGGCGCTGGCGCCGGATTCGCCGGACCGGCAAGCGCGCATCGAACAAATCGCCCGGGACTACTCGAACGGAACATATCGGGTGGACGCCCATGCCACAGCGTCGAAGATCATCGACGACGCAACGGAACCATGACAGAGCGTTGCGCAAAGATACGTAAAGTTCGGGCTTGTGTGGCGGCCCTGCGCGGCGATTTACTGAATCCGGCGCCCGAAGCGTTACAGGTGCGCATGCCCTCGCTGACCGAGGCGATCGAGAGCTTTTCCGGGCTGGCCGGCTTGGAAGCTCGGGAGTTGGCGGATTTGAGAGCGCTGCCGTTGGAACTGGGAGCGTGCCGGAAGCTCATCGAGCATGGCCTTACGACGATTCAGGTTCTCGCGGGCATTTTATCTGGGGCCAACGCAGGTTACTCGTCCACGGTCTCTCCGTCTCCTTTGGCGGCCCAGAGCAAGGTGTACGTACAAGCATGATGGGCAGCCTCTCCACTGCTCTGCTGAGCTCCGCGAAGGCGATGTCGGTCTATGAGCGTGCGTTCAATGTGATCTAGAACAATATCGCGAATGCGAACACGCCCGGCTATGCACGGCAGGAGCAGACGCTGGTGGCGATGCCCTTCGATCCCAACACGCAACTAAGCGGTGGCGTGGCTGCGGGGCCTGTGGTGAGCTCGCGCTCGGAATACCTGGAGCAGAACGTCCGCACACAGCAATCTCTTCTGGGGCTACGCCCAGCAGAGGGCGTCCGATCTGAGTCACGTACAACAGATTTTCGATCTAAGCTCGGTCTCCACTTCCACCGGCTCGAGCAACGATCTCTCCGGAGCTCTCAGCAACTTCTTTAACAGCTTTTCACAATTGAGCGTGAACCCGAATGATGCCACGGAGCGGCAGAGCGTGATCGACGCAGCGCAGCAAGCGGCCCAGCGCTTCAATCAAAGCGCGGGAGCGATCACCCAGGTGGAAAACAACGCGGACAGCCAGACGGCGTCGACGGTCCAGACTATCAACGGATACCTGAAACAGATCGCGGCGCTGAACCAGCAGTACGCCGCCGACTTTCACGCTTCTCAGGACGCCGGGTTAGATGCGCAGATGCACGCCGCGCTCGAGAACCTGTCTACCCTAGTGAATTTTTCGATAATCCAATCCGGCAATGGCCAGGTGAATGTCTATCTGAACGGCGAGACGCCCCTGGTGGTGGGAAGCAACGAGTATGCGCTTTCGGCTGACTTCTCGTCGCCGCAGACCGCGATCCTTGATTCCCAGGGCAACAACGTGGCTTCCGAAATCACGGGAGGAAAACTCGGCGGCTTACTGAGCGAGAAAAACACCACGCTGCCCGGCTATATGGAGACTCTGCATACGCTGGCGAAGACCTTCGCCGACCAGGTGAATAACCAACTCGCGCAGGGCTTGGACGAGAGCGGCAATCCGCCGTCCATCAATCTTTTCACTTACAATCAGGCCTCCGATGCCGCGGCGACGATCGCGGTAACGGGCA
>DASQJB010000208.1:0-19343 GCA_035631295.1 Bryobacteraceae bacterium
TGTCAGTTATCAGTTGTCAGCTCTTCTGATGACTGAGGACTGATGACTGACGACTACCGGGCTTTTCCACCGGAATGCCTTGCTTG
The DNA here is from genome assembly GCA_035631295.1 of Bryobacteraceae bacterium. GTDB lineage: Bacteria > Acidobacteriota > Terriglobia > Bryobacterales > Bryobacteraceae > Palsa-187. The sequence goes on from DASQJB010000208.1 coordinate 87, forward strand.
CATAGGGGACAGTCGGTCGGATCCCAGGCGCTCACTTCGAGCGTGGTCAACGCAACGCGAGGCACGCCCAACTCCACTCTGCCTCCGCTACGATCGACGATCGACCCGGCAGCGGCGACGCGGGCTCCCAGGGATTGAAGCACCTGGATGACTTCGCGGGTGCTGCCGCCCGTCGTGACTACATCCTCCACCACCACGGCAGTTTCGCCGGAACGCGCGGTGAATCCGCGCCTCAAGGCCATTTTTCCACTTGCGTCGCGCTCCGTGAAGAGAAATCGCCGGCCCAACGCCCGCGCGACCTCATGACCGATAATCAGACCGCCCAGGGCCGGGGATGCGACGAGATCGCAAGCCGGAAACTGTGCCGCCAGCTCTTTCCCAAGGCGTTCCGCGATAGCCGGATGCTGAAGCACCAGCGCGCATTGCAGGTACTCGTCGGAATGCAAGCCGCTGGTAAGTTGAAAGTGCCCCCGCAGATAGGCTCCGGTTTCGCGGAGCGTGGCGAGAGTTGTGCTGGAAGCCAAATCAATATATAACAAACGAAGGCCCAACGGCGCCGCCCGAGGAAATGTAAAGGATTGTAAACCCCTGCCGGATGGCAGGGGCGGAACTGTAACTCGCGGCGTAGCCCGGTTCGTCATGACAAGTGGGTCTAGGAGATCGAATGAAGGCTTCCAATCGTAAGTGGCTGATCGGTTTGCCGGTACTGGCGGCGATCGCCGCAGTGGCCGGCTTTACCTTTTACAACAGCTCGAAGAAGGTCGATTACATTACCGCCAAGATTGAGCGCGGCGAGATCGATTCGGTGATTTCTTCCACGGGCACGGTCAACGCCGTCATCAACGTCCAGGTGGGAAGCCAGGTGTCGGGCAACATTGTGGAGCTGCACGCCGATTGGAACTCGCACGTGCACAAGGGCGACCTGGTCGCGGTGATCGATCCGGTGCCGTTTCAAGCGAAAGTCGATCAAGCCAAAGCCTCCATAGACAGCGCCAAGGCCAGCGTGGTGAACGCCAAGGCGAGCCTGAAAAAGGCCGATGCGGATATCGCCAACGCCTTCGCGAACGTGAAGAATCAAGAAGCCAACATTGTGAAGGCTAAAAGCGCCGTCAGCGACGCAAAAACGAAATTAGACAGGCGCATTCTCATGAAGAAAGACGGCATCATCGCGCAGGAGGACCTGGACACTGCGCAAGCGACGTACGATCAGGCTCAGGCGGCTCAGGCTGCGGCGGAAGCTCAGTTGACGGCGGCTCAGGACAGCCAAGAATCGGCCAAGGCGCAGCGGGAGGTGGTGCAGACGCAGCTTGACTCAGCGGAAGCCCAGGTGAAGCAAACGCAAGCCAACGAGGTGCAAGCCGAGCTGGATCTGCAGCACACCAAAATCATTTCCCCGGTGGACGGATTTGTGGTGGCTCGAAACATGGACGTGGGCCAAACCGTGGCGGCTTCGTTTTCGGCGCCGACGATTTTCAACATCGCCAAAGACCTGACCAAGATGCAGGTGGACGCCAATATCGATGAGTCGGATATCGGCCGGGTGAAAGTGGATCAACCCGTGACGTTTACCGTGGATGCGTTTCCCGGACAGGCATTCATGGGAGCGGTGACGCAAATCCGCGAAAACGCGACTAACGTGCAAAACGTTATCACCTATGACGTGGTGATCCGGTTCGACAATTCCGAACTGAAATTGTTCCCTGGCATGACAGCGAATGTCCGGATTCTGACGGACCGTCAGACGGACGTGGTGAAGCTGCCCAACGCTGCGGTGCGGTTCCGGCCCGCGGACGCCGCTCCAAACCCCGACAAGGGAGGCGGGGATAAAGGCGATAAAAAGGGCGGTGGCGGAGGGTTCGCAAAGGGCGGTTTTGGGGGTTTCGGCCAAGGAGGTCAGGGAAAGGGTCGGGGGTCGGGCGGTTTCCAAACCGTCTACACACTCGGCGAGGATGGGAAGCCGAAGGTCGTGCGGGTTCGCGTGGGAGTGGGTGACGGCAATTTTGTGGCTGTGCTGAGCGATAACCTCAAAGAAGGCGACACCGTGATCACGGGCATTCAGCTTCCGGCGAAGTCCGGCCAGGGCGGGTTCCCGGGCCAGCAGCAGCAGAACTTCAACCAGTTCAAGGCCGCCAAGGGGTTCTAACTTGACGCCGGCCGTTCCAGCAAACGATGCGCTGATTCGCATCGACCATCTCACCAAGGACTACCACATCGGGGACATCACCGTGCATGCGCTGCGCGGCGTGACTCTGCACATCGAGCGCGGGACATTCGTCGCGATCATGGGACCTTCGGGCTCCGGCAAATCCACGTTCATGAATATCATCGGATGCCTGGACAAGCCGACCCACGGAACGTACCTTCTGGATGGCGTTAGCATCGGCACGCTTAACCGCGACGCGCTCGCCGAGATTCGCAATAAGAAGGTCGGCTTCGTATTCCAGCAATTCAATCTGCTGGCGCGCACAACGGCCCTGGAGAATGTAGAACTGCCGCTGCTTTATTCCGGCGGCGACACGGAGCATCACAAGGAACGAGCCATGAAGGCTTTAACTGCCGTAGGTCTCGCGGACCGGTGGGAGCACCACCCCAGCCAACTTTCCGGCGGCCAGCAGCAGCGTGTGGCCATCGCGCGCAGCCTGATCAACAATCCCCAGTTGATCCTGGCCGACGAGCCGACGGGCGCGTTGGATTCCAAGACCAGCGTGGAGATCATGGCGATTTTCCAGCGGCTGAACCGCGAGCAAGGCATCAGCATCGTGGTGGTCACGCATGAGCCTGATATCGCGCACTACGCCCAGCGGATCATCACCTTCAAAGATGGAAAGGTTTTGAGCGACGAGCGCGTTGCCGAGCCACGCAATGCGGCACGCGAACTGGAGCAGTGGGTAGCCGAAGAAGAGGAGGAGCCTGCGGCATGAACAAGGTTTTCCAGAGCATGAAGATCGCCTTCCGCGCGTTGCGCGTGAACAAGCTGCGAAGCGCCCTCACCATGCTGGGCATCATCATCGGCGTGGGAGCGGTGATCGCAATGGTGGCGGTGGGCAGCGGCGCCACTCAGCGCATCCAGGAGCAGATCGCCTCCATTGGCAGTAACGTCATTATCGTGCAGCCGGGCAGCATGAATTTGGGAGGCGTGCGCCAGGGATGGGGCTTCGCCCAAACCTTGACCGAAGACGACGCGCGGGCCGTCGGCACAGAATGCCGCTCCGTGATCTATTCCGCGCCCATGCAGCAGAACCAGGCGCAAGTAGTCTTCGGCAACAACAACTGGTTTACGCGAATCCAGGGCACCACGGCGGACTACCTCACCATCCGCGATATGCAGGTGGCCAGCGGCCAACCCTTCACGCAATCCGATGTCGATTCGTCGGCCAAAGTGGCGCTGCTCGGCAAAACTGTGGCAGATAACTTGTTCAGCGGCGCCGATCCAGTGGGCCAGATTATCCGGGTGAAGAAAGTGCCATTCACCGTAGTAGGCGTTCTGGCGCCGAAGGGGCAGTCGCCTACGGGTCAAGATCAGGACGACATGATCATCATGCCGATCAGCACCGCCAAGAAGAAAGTGATCGGCGGACGGCAGAACAACATGCAGGTGGTCGGGCAGATTCTAGTCCAGGCGCATGAGGGCGCCACTAAAATCGCTGTGAGCGAGATTCAGGGGCTACTGCGGCAGCGCCACCGCCTGCAACCCACGCAGGACGACGATTTCGCCGTCCAGAACCTGGAGGAAGTCTTCGCCGCTCAAGAGACATCCGCCGAAGTCATGTCGATTCTGCTGGCCTCCATCGCTTCGGTGTCGCTGATTGTCGGTGGCATCGGCATCATGAATATCATGCTCGTCTCGGTGACCGAGCGCACAAAGGAGATTGGGCTCCGCCAAGCCGTCGGAGCCAAGACCGGCGACATCCTCTCCCAATTTCTTGTGGAAGCGGTGACGCTGAGCGTGGCCGGTGGAACGGTGGGCATCATATTAGGGGTTGGAGCGAGCCTGCTCATCTCTTATTTCGCGGACTGGTCGACGCTGGTAAGCCCCGGCTCGGTTTTGCTAGCGTTCCTATTTTCGGCGCTGGTGGGGGTGTTTTTCGGATATTATCCCGCAAGGAAGGCCGCGTTTTTGGATCCAATTGAGGCATTGAGGTATGAATAAGCTGTCAGCTATCCGCGTTAGCTTGCTACAGAAAAGCTGAAAGCTGATAGCTGACGGCTGAGCGCTTTCCGGCCACTTGGCATACAGAGAAGTCTCCATCCCGGTGCTACGATAAAGCTCTTCAAAGGTGTACTCACATGAAACAAGTTCAATCTTATATTGCCGTTTTGTGCGTGTTGCTGCTGGCGTCGTCGCAGACGTTCGCGCAACAGCCGCCCAATCAGCAGACCAGTCAGACGCAGGATCAGACGCCCCGCCTGGATAGCGAAGCGCCGCACTGGTATTCGGTGTTCACGGCGAAGTACGATCCCAAAATCGTTCCGCCGATCGACGTCTCCAACTCCACCCGGATCGACTCCCTGCTGCGCGGTGGAAATTTGTATCTGTCGCTTCAGGACGCCATCGCCTTGGCGCTGGAGAACAACATCGATATCGAGGTGGAGCGCTACGGCTTCCTGATCGCCGATCAGAATTTGAAGCTGGCGCAGAGCGGAGGAAGCGCGGGCAACGTGTCCACTTCAGTGGCCGGCGCTGCCACGAGCGCGGGCGCGCCGGGCGGAGGCGCGGGATTGACCAACGCGGGCGGCGGCAATACCGTGAGCACGGCCGGGGGCGTGATTACGTCTGTGACTGGGGGAGGCGGCATTCCCAGCTTCGATCCGGTTCTCACAGGGACTTTGCAATGGGGGCACACCACTACGCCGCAGCAGAACGCCATTACTTCCGGCACAACTTCCTTGATCACCCAGAGCAAGCTGTACAACTTTGGAATATCGCAGGGCTTTATCAGCGGCGGCACGGCCACGCTCAGCTTCAACAACGCCATCCAAGATCAGAACGCGATCCGCAATACGTTTAACCCCGCCACCACTTCCAGCCTGGACCTTCAATTTTCGCAGCCGTTGCTGCAAGGCTTCGGGTTCGCCATCAACAACCGCAACATCCGCATCGCGAAAAACAATATCAGAGTGAACGATTACACCTTCCAGCAGCAGGTGATCTCGACGGTGGCCAACGTCGTCCAGCTCTATTGGAACCTGGTGAGCTACGTCGAACAAGTCGGCGTGGTTCAGCAGACCCTGGCCTACTCGCAGAAATTACTGGAAGACAACCGGAAGCAGGTCGAGATTGGAACCTTGGCTCCGGTGGAGGTGACGCGAGCCGCAGCCGAGGTGGCCAGCGACGAGCAAAACCTGCTGATTGCGCAGACCACCGTTCGCCAGCAGGAAGTGATTCTGAAAAACGCGATCAGCCGCAACGGCATCGCCAGCCCGGCCATCGCCGAAGCGCATATTATTCCCACCGACAAGATTCGCGTCCCGGACGTGGAGCCTGTACGCCCCATGCAAGACCTTGTGACCGAGGCTTTGGACCGCCGCCCCGACCTAGCGCAGACGCGGCTCCAGCTTGAAAACTCCAAAATTAGCCTGACCGGAGTTCGCGACGCCATGCGCCCATCACTGAATCTGATCGGGGACCTGCGTAATAACGCGCTGTCAGGCACGCCCAATACGGTCCCGGTGACCTCCACCAGCAGTTTTACAAGCGTCCCCGATCCGTTCTTCGTGGGAGGCTACGGCAACGTCCTCACGCAACTCTTCAGCCGCAATTTCCCGACGTATTCGGTGGGCGCGCAGCTCAACATCCCGCTGCGCAACCGCGCCGCGCAGGCCAACATGGCCGTGGCGCAGCTTCAATTACGCCAGAACGAGCTGGAAGTCCAAAAGTCGGTAAACCAGATCCGCCAAGACGTGAATAACGCGCTGATCGCCATCGACCAGGCGCGAGCGCGCTACGACTCGGCCGAAAAAAGCGTCGTACTCGAACAGCAGTTGCTGGACGCCGAGCAGAAGAAACTCGCTGTCGGCACTTCCACGCCCATTCTCGTTATTTCCGTCCAACGCGATTTGGCCAACGCGCAGCTCACCGACGTCCAGGCTTTGACAGCTTACGGCCTTGCCAAGGCACAGCTCAACCAAGCCCTGGGCACGATCCTCGAAGATCACAACATTCAAGTGGACGAGGCCAAAACCGGCCACGTCTCGCGCCCGCCCGATCCCATCCCGGATCTAAACCGTACGGGAAATGGCAGCAATAGCGGCGCGACTGCTCCGGCGGCTGTCAATCTCAGCCGGTAAGGTGAATTCCACACGAAATTAAGGCCGCCGCCGGATTCCAGAAATCCGCAAGCTCCGCTACAGTACTACTACAAACGTCTTGCTTGTGACTTCGGACTGGACGCCGCGGGACGGAACGGAAACCGCCCGGCGGCGGACGCGTCACGGCACGAGGCTGGGCGTGCAGCAGGCCGGCCTAAGCACTCAGGCCGCCTGTCTATTACTGAGCAGCGCCTCTCGCGGCCTGCTCGGCCGGCACGGGCGTAAATAGCGCCTTTTGCTGCTGCCAGTATCCAGCCAGCCCCATAATGACGCCGCCAGCCGTCATGAAGCCGATATGTTGCCAGTCGAAAGGCGGCTTATAGGCGTACCAATCATGCGCTATGTCGAGCAACGCTGGCTGAAGACCGCCGAGGGCCGCCCAAATGGCTCCCCAAAGAAACCGCTCGAGTTTGCTTTTCTCCGTCATTGAGGTTATCCTCCAGGCAACCGCAATTAAGGCATTTTTCGCGCCAAATCGAATTTTATTGAGAATAATAGCCGAATGTGCGAGATTTCCGCCTATCCAAAAAGATAGGCGCTTAACCTGTCAGCTATCGGTTGCGGCGGTCGATTCCGGGAGATGCTGGTGGCGCGTACGCCAGAGATCGATCACCAGCAACGCGGCGCCGATGGTGATGGCGGAATCGGCGGCATTGAATGCCGGGAATTCATATGAGCCGAAGAAAAACTGGAGAAAATCGGTGACGGTTCCCCCGAACAGACGATCCCAAACGTTGCCAAGCGCGCCTCCGAAGACCAGCGCCAGGCCCAGCCGCAACAGCGGGGTGTCGTGCAACCCGCTGCGGTGCGGCCGCCACAGCATCACGCCGATCACCGCCATTACGGCCAGCGAAATGCCGATCAGAAACACGGCGCGCCACTGGCTGGTGGAGTCGGCCAGCATGCCGAAGGCGGCGCCTGGATTTTCGGTGTGAACGATGTTGAAGAATCGCGGAATCACAGGCGTTATATCCCAGGCGGTAAATGAGGCGCGGATGTACATCTTGGTAAGACGGTCGATCAGCACGACGGCGGCAATCACGGCGGCGGCTGAGAGACGCTCCTTCATCACAACATTTCCCTAAGCGCCGCCGAGCAGAATTCGCATAGCGTGGGAAAATCGGGATCTTCGCCAACCGCGGTGGAATACTTCCAGCATCGCTCGCACTTGGAGCCATCTGCGCGCTCGACGACAACCCCATTCGTAGCGTCGAGCCCTACCTGGGACACGATAAACAGCGCGGGCAGATCTGCCGCGTAACGCTCGAGCAGATTGGTCGGCGCTAACCGCACGCGGGCTTCGAGCGACGCGCCGATACGCCCCTCCTGGCGCGCCTCTTCGAGCGCCTTCAGAACCCGCGCGCGAACCTCCATGAGGCTGTTCCATTCGCCGAGCTTCGCGGCATCCAGACCGGAGGCGGCTTCTTCCGGCTCCGGCAAAAGCGCCAGATGAACGCTTTCGGGAGCGCCGGGCGGCTTGGCGGTATAGCTCCAAGCCTCCTCCGCGGTGAACGCCAGCAGCGGCGCGATCAGTCGCACAAGGGCGTAATGGATGCGATAGAGCGCTGTCTGCCCGCTGCGTCGAGCGCGGCTGAATGTGGCAGCAGTGTAGAGGCGGTCTTTCAACACGTCGAAATAGAGCGCGCTCAAATCCGTGGTCGCAAAATCGTAAACGGCGCGATATACCTTGTGGAACTCCAATTCGTCGTACCAGGCGCGCGAGCGGCGGATCAGGTCTTCCGTACGAGAGAGGATCCAGCGGTCGATGTCGAGCATTTCATCCACCGGCACCGCATCGCGCGCGGGATCGAAGTCATGAAGATTGCCGAGCGCGTATTTCAGCGTATTGCGCAATTTGCGATAGGCGTCCACCAGCCGGTCCACGATGGTGTCCGAAAACCGGACATCTTCGGTGAAATCCACGGACGCGGTCCAGAGGCGGAGAAGCTCAGCCCCATACTTCTTGATGACCGTCTCCACCTCTTCGGCGCCTTTGGATTTGGAGAGCGCATGGCCTTCGCCATCGAGCGTCCATCCGTTGGTGGCGGAGCCGCGGTACGGCGCGCCGTCTTTCAGACCCACGCCCACCAGCAGCGAGGAGTGGAACCAGCCACGGTACTGATCACCGCCTTCCAGATACATGTCCGAGGGCCAAGTCAGGCCATTTTCGTCCGTCAGAACGGCTAGATGACTGGCCCCGGAATCGAACCAGACGTCGAGAATGTCGTTTTCTTTGCGAAACGCGCCGCCGCCGCATTGGAAGCACTTAACTTGTGAACCCAACAGCTCTTCGGCCGATTTGGAATACCAAACGTCGGCGGTCTGTTGACGGATCAGCTCGACCACCGGATCGAGTACGCTCCGATCGGTCAGCGGATGGTTGCAGGCTTCGCAATAGAACGCCAAAATCGGCACGCCCCAGGCGCGCTGGCGGGAAATGCACCAATCGGGGCGCGTAGCGATCATATTCGAGATTCGCTCCTCGCCCCAGGCGGGTTTCCACTTCACGCCCTTGATCGCCTCCAGCGCGCGGCTGCGCAGATTATTGTGGTCCATGGCGATGAACCACTGCTCTGTAGCGCGGAAGATGGTGGCGTTATGGCAGCGCCAGCAGTGTGGGTAGCTGTGGTCGATCTTTTGAGATGCCAGTAGAGCGCCGCGCTGTTTCAGCAAATCGAGGACAATGGCGTTTCCCTCCCAGACGGTTTTACCGAGCAGCACATCGGGCAGAGGTCCTTCGGCGCCGAGAGCCTGATAGAAGCGGCCGGAGGCGTCGACCGGGCAGTAGGTTGCGATTCCGTAAGTCTGAGCCACGAGACAATCTTCCTGCCCGTGGCCGGGCGCCGTATGAACTGCGCCGGTTCCCTGCTCCAGGGTCACATGATCCGCCAGGATTCCGAGAGAATTCCGCTCCAGAAACGGATGACGGAAAACGGCGCCGTTTAGCCGTTCGCCGGGGAATTTTGCCAAGACACTCGGCTCGCCCCAGCCGCACGCCTCCGCCGTCTTCTCGACTAAATCTTCCGCCACGATGAAAACGTCATCGCCTACCTGCACCGCTACGTAGTTGAATTTTGGGTGGAAGGCGACGGCCATATTCGCGGGAATAGTCCACGGCGTAGTCGTCCAGATCAGTCCGGAAACGCTTCGGCCCGCCAGCGCGGGGTCGATGGCCGCAGGATCGGAAACCAAGAAAAAACGAACCCAGATCGACGGGCTGGAATGGTTCTCGTATTCCACCTCAGCTTCCGCCAAAGCCGTGCGGTCGTGAATGCACCAGTTCACCGGTTTGAGGCCCTTATAAACGTAGCCTTGATCCAGGAAATCGACGAACGCCTGAGCGATGACGGCTTCGTATTCGGCGCTCATGGTGAGATAGGGAGCTTCCCACCGGCCCAGCACCCCTAGCCGGATGAAATCGCGCTTCTGAAGCTCGACGTACTTCTCGGCGTATTTGCGGCAAGCCGCGCGGATCTGCACAGTGGACATTTGGGCCTTCTTTGGCCCTAATTGGCTATCCACCTTGATTTCGATCGGCAGGCCATGGCAGTCCCAACCGGGAACATAGGGCGAGTCATAGCCTTCCATGGTCTTCACCTTGACGATGAAATCTTTCAACAGCTTGTTGAAAGCGTGGCCCAAGTGAATGTTTCCGTTGGCGTAGGGGGGGCCGTCGTGGAGGATATAGCTCCGGGCGCCTTGGCGGGCCTGGCGAATCCGGTCATACAGCCGCGTTTCGTCCCATTGTTTGAGCAGTTTGGGCTCGAGCTGCGGGAGGCTGGCTTTCATCGGAAAGCCGGTTCGAGGCAGATGAATCGTATTTTTCAAGTCGATTTTCGCGGATTCCATCGAACCTTCATGGTACTCCATCCGTGCCCCGGCCGAATCGAAGGCTTTCAAGATCAACAATCTACAGACCCAAATCGAACCGCATACTTTCTTGTTGACAGCGGATCAAGATAGGATTAATATTCTCTTTCGCCGTTGCGAAATTCGGATGTAAACCGGTCTTCGGAACGGCGAACGCCGCCTTGTTGCGGGGGGGTCCGCACTGGGTGAGCGAAGGACGCGAAGGTTAGAATGCACTCCACGATGAGGAACGCAGTCCATGACGTTTCGACTTGGTGAGAAGCTGGTCTATCCCAACCACGGGGTAGCGACCGTAGAGAACATCAGCAGCCGCGTCTTCGCAGGTCAATTCGAACGTTACTATTTGCTCCGGCTTACCTATAACAGTTTGACGGTGATGGTGCCCTTCTCGCATGTAGGCGAGTTGAGGTTGCGCAAGGTTACTCGCAACGGCGAGCTTGCGCGCGTATTGAGTTTCCTGTCCGAAGGCCGCTGCCGGCGTTATCCGGATTGGAAAGACCGGTTCAAAGAAAACAGTGAAAAGATGCGGGATGGGAGCCTGCTGGCGGTAGCCGAAGTTCTCAAGAGCCTGCTGATCTTGCAGGCGCAGAAGCCGCTTTCGTTCCGGGAAAAGAAGATGCTGGACCGGGCGCGGCACATGCTGATCACGGAGCTATCGACATCGCGCGGCTTGAGCGAGGCCAACACAATGGCCATGCTCGATCAAGCGCTCCAGAAGTCGCAATTGCGCTGGCCAGAGCCACTGTAACGGCGCTTACGTCCGCTCACGCTACTTCCCCACCAAGTGGGGACCGCTCCGATCGTTTTCATTGCAGATGAACTCGATCAGCTCCGTGTCGGGCATGATGCGCTGATTCACGCGGACCGTGAATGGCTTGGTATAGACCTTTGGATCGTCGATGGTGACGTCGATTTCCAGGGTTCCGTAGTTGGGCCGCCGATAGCGCTCGATCATTCTCCCGGTGTTTGTCAAAGGGCTGCCGTTGACGTCCAGCCAAACATCATCACGGAAGCCGTTCGTCTCCACCACAAGCGTGTCGCCTTCCCAGTGGCCGATCGAATAGCCATACCACCAAGGCTCCGCGTCGGCGGGCGGCAGCAGGCGGCCATCCGTGAGAATCTCCCGCACGCCTCCCTGCGCTTCATAGAGAATGACGGTGACGCCCGGCGCCTGAATGATCTTCCGCGGCTGCGGATGCATGTGGAGCTGGGTGAGACCGAGCGGCAGGCAATGCGCATCGGGATTGTCCTTGCTGTGTTGTTCCACTCGCGCCTTCAATAAATCCGCGGCCCAGGGTTGCAAAGGCAGACCCTCTTTCATTCCCGCGCCGATGTTGAAAAAGGTGGATAGGGGAGGACTTCCGGACGGCCGCTGCTCAGCCGATTCTGGAATAGAAGCGATGCCAGCGCCGCCTTGCCCGCCTATGCGTCCGCGATAAGCCCAGATGCCGGAGAGATCGGGATGGCCATCCGCGGTCTGCGGCGTAGGACCGTCCAGAACCGGCTGGCCGTTGGAGTCCCTTGGGATTCGCATGGTTTGATAAGAAGGCCACTGCGCCCACAGCGAGCCCGCTGTGGCGAGCACAAGCGCGTGGACGACGGAAGTCTTTTTGCGCATAGCCTATAGCTTATCGCTATAAGGCGTCAGCTTCTACAGCGGATGGTCCGGCCAGATGATGGAGCGCCACATGTGCGCCACCGGGCTATTATCAAAACCTAGCCCTTCTTTGGGCTGCTTAAAGTGGCGACCGATGATGTCGGTGAACTCCTCTATTTGAGGATTCACGCCCGGCTGGAAGGCGTACAGATCGTTTACCGTCACCATGCGCGGCTCGATATACCACTTGTGATTACGCACAAATTTATAGTTTGCCTCGACGTATGGCTCGGGCTTGTAATCTTCGCCAAACATCTGGCGATACAGCTCTGGATATGCATAGCCGTTGGCTTTGTCTTCGTAAAACCGCAGCGTTTGGTGATGGCGGATGGCGAAGGCGACCTTTTCCGACACGTAAGGCTCGTAAAGCTGGGCGCACCACCAACCATGATCGACCTTAATCAGCTCCTGAACAGTATCATGGAGCAGGCAAGCTAGAATAATCTCTTCGCTCATGCCATTCTTCTTGGCGAGGTTGGCGCTTTGGAGCACATGATTGGCGGTGGCGCGGAAGCGCAGCTTGAAGAAATCGGCCAAGGCCGGCTTTTCGGGCATGCGCGGCAGCCTTTTAACATTGCCCGTCGAGGAATAGAACAAGTTCCCCACCCCCCTCCGCAGGGGATGTTTTTCAATCTGCGCCTCGATCTCCGCGACGGTGGGGTATCTCTTCGCCGGCGCTGAGTCGCCGCCCAAAGTGGGCGCGTTCAGCGCGTCGTTCAACTGCTGCATTAAATAGTCTTCGAGAGCGTCGGCTTTCGCTTCGGAGCTCATACCGCCGACGACTGCGACGCCGCCCAGGCTAGCAACAAAATCTTTTTGGTCGATCGACATGGCGACCTCCTGCCTGCCGATTTCAGTATAGCGAGCAGGGTATTTCAGGCCGAGCGGGATTAAATAGGCCACGGATGCACACGGATCGAAGACGGGCGTGCACTCGCGGCGCGGATTGGCAGTGATCTAGTTCTACTGCTTCGGCTGTTGCTTTCCTTGGCCAACGGCGTTCGGATTGACGTACTGCGATCCCGGAGCCGCAGCGTCGCCGCCGGATGATCCCGCGAAGACCCTCCGGCCGTCGGGCAGGTTCACCGAGGTCGCGTTGCAGGTGCGGGAGCCATCCTTGGACAATGTCCCATCGACGCTTACCTGATCGCCTTCCTTCAGAGCGTCCTTAGTCCAGCCGTTTCGCGTCAGCGTGTTCGGCGGGCCGCCTTCGCACTGCCAGCGGGCGCTGACGCCCGATTCGTCCTTGACGTCCAAGTAAATCCAGATATGCGGATTCATCCATTCGACCTTGGCCACGGTCCCTTTCAGGCTGATCCTCTTTTGCGCATCGAACTCCGCCGAAAAGGAGTGATGCGCGAGCGCCGGCGTAACAGCCGCCGCCAGCCCCAATATAAAAACGCCCACCTTGGCTTTCATCCACATCCTCCAGGGTTGAAATTTTATCACTTTAAGTGGGCGAGCCGCACGGCGTGCTGGTTACGCTTAGGATAGAAAGATCCATGAACGCCATCGAGGTACGGGATTTGCGCAAACTCTACGGCGCGAAAGCGGCGGTCGACGGCCTCAGCTTCACTGTGCCCCAAGGCAGTTTCTTCGGATTCCTCGGCCCGAACGGCGCGGGCAAGACAACCACGATCCGCATGCTGATGGGGCTTGCGCCGCCGACCTCGGGAACTATTCGCCTGCTCGATCTGCCTATGCCGGAGCGCGCCCTTGAAATCAAGAGCCAGATCGGCCTGGTGCCCGACGAGTCGCTGCTGTTCGAACACCTCACCGGCGCGGAGTTCATCGAATTCGCCGGGCGCATCTACGGCTTGGAGCGGCCCGTGGCTCGCGAGCGCGCCTCCGAGTTGCTGGAGTTGTTCGAACTCGGGGACGCCCGCAATAAACTGATCAACCAGTATTCCAAAGGAATGCGCAAGCGCACGGCCATGGCCGCGGCGCTGATCCACCGGCCCAAGCTGTTCTTGATGGACGAGCCGTTCGAAGGCGTCGACGCTATGGGCGCGCGTCTGATGAAGGATATCCTTCTCGAACAGGTGCGCCGCGGCGCGACCATTTTTCTCACTTCGCACGTGTTGGAAGTGGTCGAGCGGCTCTGCGACCGCGTGGCCATCATCAACGAAGGCAAGCTGGTGCTGGAAGATTCGATGGAGAAACTGCGCGGGTCGGCGGAGACTTTGGAAGACGCTTTTGTGCGCGCGGTGGGGATGGAACGCACGGTGGAAACGCTGGATTGGCTGTGATCAGAATCAGATCTGGTGAATCCGCTTCACGCGAGTCCAACGATCGAAATCTGCATCGAAACTCAGAATGGAGGGAACGGCGTGCCGCTCCATCACCGCAAGATGCAGGGCATCGCGGGCGGACATTCCAGCAGAGCTTTGGACAATCTCTGCGGCCCGCAGCGCGTCAGCTTTCTCGACGGGGAAGACCTCGTCCACAATACCGAGCACCGACTGCAGAACCGGCGCAATCGCGTCGCGTCTGTCAATTGCCGTGTAGCGGTGCAAGATTTCCTGAAGAACCTCCGCGTCGGTTACCAGCCGCTCTCCCGCCGCGATCAAGCGCTCTAGCAAGATCTGGGCTTCCGTCTTGTGTGGATGCGCGGCGCCGACGAGGTACATCGGGATATTGGAATCGACAAAGGTCATCCCTCGTAGCCGCGCGCAATCTCTTGAAGCATCTGCCCGATGTCCGCGGCAGGAAACGCATGCTGCGCCGCTCGGCGCACGGCCTTGAGCTTCGACTCCGCGTCGCGCGCCGGTTTCCGGTCGCGGGCCTCGCGCAGAGCTGTGCGAACCCACGCCCCCACTGTCAGGTGCTCGCGCCGCGCGAGACGTTGGATCTCAGCCATCTCCTGGTCCGGGAGGAGAACCTGAAGGCGCTTACTCATATCTGGAGTATAGCATGCTCGTAGTGTGAGCATACTTTTGGGGTTTGTCGATGCTCTACTCGTACCTCAAAGCGACCAAGGGATCAACCGACACGGCCCGGCGGGCTGGCAGCGCGCTGGCGGCCGCAGCGACTCCCAGCACAAAGAGGATGAGGCCGAGAAACGTACCAGGATCGTAGAACGGGACGCCATACAGGAAGTCCATGGATCCTGGGAAGACGAGCGTCGCGTGCAACATCCAAGAGAGCGCGGCGGCCGCGGCGAGACCTAAAAGAGTTCCTGTAAAGACGGGTTTCAGACCCCGGCCGAGGACGTTTTTCACCACATCGCGATGACGGGCGCCGAGCGCGACGCGAATTCCGATTTCCCTGGTGCGGCGGGTTACCAAATAAGCGACAACGCCATAGATTCCAATACCCGCCAATGTGAGAGACAAGGCGGCAAGAATGGCCGCAAGCAGGGCAAAGCCACGCGACATGGCTCGCTGAAGGATGACAAGGCCGTCTTCCAGATTC
Source organism: Bryobacteraceae bacterium (assembly GCA_035631295.1). Classification (GTDB taxonomy): domain Bacteria; phylum Acidobacteriota; class Terriglobia; order Bryobacterales; family Bryobacteraceae; genus Palsa-187. The sequence goes on from DASQJB010000208.1 coordinate 15,337, forward strand.
ACAACCCGGAGGTCGGCAAGAAGATTCCGGTCGAATGCCTCGACGGTGCTCTCGACGGCCACCAGCCCGCGCTCGCGGCTGCTTTGAATCCGCAGCAGAAGATTCGACACCTTGAATCCGGACGCCATCGGATGTCCCTCCGGCAGGTAGATGTGCGCCGGATCAATCCGGGTGAGATTTCCGAAGCGAATGTCCTTCACGATTCCGATCACTTCGAAATCCGCCAGATGCCCGCGGAAATCCATATCGAGCGTCAGATTTTTGCCAAGCGGATCTTCGTTTGGCCAGAATTGCCGCGCCGTGGATTCGCTGATCACGGCGATGTGCGCGTCCGAAGAAGCTTCTTGGGCGGTGAAAAGGCGACCGCGCAGCAGCGGAATGCGGAGCAGTTCGAAATAGTCGTCGGAAGCAAAGCTGGCGAAAGTGCGTCCTCGTAACGCCCCGACAACAATAGGAGGCGTCCAAGTGCCGGCAAACGGAATGTTTCCTAACGCCACGGCGGCGAGCTCTGGCCGTTGACGTAGCCGCTGGAGAAGCAGATTTTGGCGAGTGGCGGTTTTGGCGGCGTCTGGACCGGCGAAGTTCGCGGCGACCACGAATACGTCGCGTGTATCGAATCCCGGCTCCGCCGCCTGGGATCGGAGCAGCCCTCGCGCAAGAAGCCCTGCAATAGCCAGCAGGAGCACAGAAACCGCAACCTGGGAGGCCACCAGGAAACTGCGCAAGCGTGAGCCGCGAAGCTGGCCTAAGCCGGCGCCTTCATTCTTCAGAGTGGAGGAAATATCCGGCTTAGTGAACTGAAGCGCGGGAGCGATTCCGAATAGGACTCCAGCCACCAGCGCGGCTGCGGCCACATAAGCCATGACTCGCAAATCGGGAGCGAGACTTACGGCGGAGAAACCTCCTCCCGTAAGCATTGGATTCTCCAAAGCAAGCGCCAGCAACTTGGTTGTCCAAAAGGACAAGAGCAGCGCGGCGGCTCCTCCAAGAAACGAGAGCAAAATGCTTTCGGCGAGGAGTTGGCGGACCACGCGAAGCCGGCTTGCTCCCAAAGCCAGCCGCGTCCCGATTTCCCTTTGTCGCGCTGCGCCTCGAGCCAGCAGCATATTGCCGACATTCGCGCAGGCGACGAACAGCACCAGTCCCACGATCAGCATCAACGCCGATACCAAAGCCTGAAAGCGCAGGTCGTCGACGTTGGGAAAATAAGTCGTGCGTTGCAACGTGACGGCTTTGGTTTTGTCCGTTTCTTTCGCGGAGGCATTGAACTGGCCGATCAACAGGTTGGCCTGCGCTTGCGCCGTTTTGCGCCCTGGGGACGGCTTCAGCCGCGCAAAGATCTGCAAAAGACGAATATTGGGTTGATTCGGCCAATCCATTCCGGGCACAAGCTGGGATTGCATGGAGAGAGGCGCCCAGAGGTCCGGCGTTTGGGGCTCGATGGACGTTCCAGTGAATCCTTCGCGAGTCACGCCGATGACCGTAAATGCGGTCCCATTCACGATCATCGGCTGCCCGACTATTCCGGGATCGGCGTGGAATTCTCGCCGCCAGTATGGATAGCTGAGCACGGCGACCGCGTTAGCGCCCGGATTTCTGTCCTCATCCGGAAGGAAGCCGCGGCCAAGCGCCAAGGGGATGCCGAGGTCGTGGAAGTAGTTCGCCGAAACGAGCTGAATGGCGATTCGCAGGGAAGACTGGGACACGCGCGCGCCGAACAGCCAACTTGCCGCGACGAGGCTGGAAAATTCGGCAGCGTGGTCGCGGCAATACGTGTATTCCGGATAGGAGAAACCGTATTGGATGTGGCCGCGGGCGCGGCTTTCAAACCAGCGCTCGAATCGGACGACATGGTTGGGATCGGAGATGGGGAGAGGCTTCAGGGCCACTGCGTTGAACAAGCTGAATAGCGTCGTATTTACACCGATTCCGAGAGCCAGAGCGATGGTCGCGGTGAGGGTGAAGCCGGGGCTTCTGGCGAGTCCGCGGCAGGCGAGCCGGAGATCCTGCGCGATTTGCCCGATCCACGCGAACGATCGCTCGCCGCGATGCAGTTCTTTGGCTTGCTCGACGCCGCCGAAGGCTCGGAGGGCGGCAAGCCGGGCTTCGGACGCAGACAGGCCGCGGCGCTCGAATTCGTCTTGCGCGATCGCCAGATGGGATTGGATTTCGCGCGCCATTTCGCGCTCGGCGCGGTTCCCAAAGAAGAGGCTTGCGGTTTTGGCGAAAGCCCGCTTTACCAATCGCATGGAAGCTTCTCCATCAGGCCCCGTAGAGCGCCCAGCGGATGGCTTCTGCACGCCAGGCCAGGTCGAGCGTGCCTTGCAGGATTTGGGCGCTACGGCGGATTTCAGTAGACATCCAAGTGAAGTATGGGCGAAAGTCTACTTGTTTGTCAAGTGGAGTTTGCTATTCGGAAGCTCGCTCTGCGAGTCAAGGCTATATGCCGCGTACGGGAAGACGAGGTTCTTCGCGCCCAAGCGCGATGAGCGCGAAATCCGCCGTTAGCAGGGTGAGGCTTTCGGATTCCGCCACGCTTAGGAGCAAGCGGTCGAAGGGATCGCGATGACCTTCCGCCGGCTTAAGAGCAGTCAGGATGTGCTCGTCGGTAATGGAAAGAATTACTGCTCCTGCAGATCGCATCTCGTCACGAAAGCGCTGCGCCGAAACGGGCAGCTTGCGCAGACGGTGCTTGAGACCGACCTCCCAGAGGCTCACCACCGATACGACGCATGGCGAGCCGGCCATTAGCTCGCGCGCCGTCCTGGAGAGCCGGGCGCTGGCGGTCAGCCACCAGAGCGCCACCTGCGTGTCGAGGAGCAGCCTCACGACCGGCCCTCGAGGCTGCGGGCAATTTGTTCCTCTAGTTCTGGCGCGAAGGCCGCGTCAACGGCGGTTCTGAATTTCTTCAGCTTGCCCCAATTGCGCAAATGCGCATTTCTGGCGATAGGCGCCAACCTGACCATGGGTTCACCGTTATTGGCGATCACCACCTCTTCGCCTTCCATGGCTTCCTTGACAAGCCGGGAGAGCTGGCTTTTGGCTTCCAACATGTTGACCTTCATGAATCCTCCCTCAACCCAGTGTGCCTACCCTTAGCTAGCTTAGCTAAATCTCGCGGGGCCACAGGAACGAGGAGCAGGAAGTGTCCGGCGCCGAATCAGCGCTCGCCGCGGAGCTCGACGTGGTGGGCGCGGAGCACGCCGCCGGTGGCAAGCTCGAAGGAGGCGATGGATTCGGCCAGATCGGATTCGGCCCGCCGCTCGACGCTGCGGGCCGTGATCATGTCAGTCTGGCGCTGCTGCACCAGAAAGAGAGTGGAAGTGCCGGCGCGAAATTGACGCTGCTCGCTGTCGTACTGCTGCTCAGCCGATTCACGCGCCACCCCGGCGGCCTGAAGCTTGGCCTTGGCCGAGTCCATCGACTGCACGGCGTTACGGACGGCCGCCTCGATGGCCTGCTCGGTTTGCTGGCGCTGATCCACGATCCTGCGCCCTTCCGCCAGCGAGCCGGCGAGATTGGCCTCCGCAGTGCGATTGCGGATGGGCATGGAGATGCGGAGCTGAATTTCCGTCGTCGGAAAATCGCTCGCGAATAGCGCGCTCAGCGATTGGCCATAGCCGCCGATGAGCCCGGGCGGCAGAGAACTTGAGCCGAAGGACGTGACCGGAATGGGAGCAAGACCGGCGTTGGCCGAGAGCTCATTGACCCGGTCGAAGACCGTCCCCAGACTGCTGAATGGGTTTGGCTGGGGCGGAATGACCGTACCCGCGAGACCGGCGTGCGTACGCGTCAGTACCAGGTCCACCTGCGGCTTGGTTTGATCGTGGTAATAGCGCGTGTCGGTTTGATTGATTTCGCTTGATATGCGCACTTCGGCCATCTCCGGACGATCGGCGAGAGCCGCGGTCACGGCGTCCTGAAGCGGAAGCACGGGAGCGGCGATCTCGACCGGCGTCGCGGGAATCAAAGCAGTGGACCAGAGCGGATCGGAGCGGTCGGGCAGG
>DASQJB010000209.1:0-3906 GCA_035631295.1 Bryobacteraceae bacterium
AGCCTCACAAAGCGCAGGATGCCACCGGCACAATTCGCTTGGACAGCGACTGGATTGGAGCCACTTGCGCGACGTCTTTCAGCGCTTTGCGTCCAAGCCGTTTGGCACTCTCGGCCAGCGTGACTCCCTCCGGATCCGCAAGCCGCAGCCGCATCGACAGATGGCCTCGCAGAATCCGATTCTCTGCGATCAGGTACTCGTTGCGGAGCAACAGATCCTGGTTCACCAACCCCTGTTACGAACGCCAGGAGGCGTGCCCAGTGGAATCGATCGCGCATGGTGGAGCGTTCATCATAACGCCAGCCGGCCAGGAATCACCCTCCGCCACGATCGCACGAGTATTTTGACCAAACGGGCTTCCTCTACCTGGTGGCCGTCATGGATTAGTTCAGCCGCTTCGTACTCAGTTGGGAACTCTCCAACACCATGGAGACCGGTTTCTGTTTGGCTGCGCTGGAGGCAGCATTCCACTTCGGTCAACCCGAAATCTGGAACTCCGATCAGGGCTCGCAATTCACCGCAGCAGACTTCTTAAAACCCCTAAAAGACCGAGATATCCGAATCAGTATGGACGGCCGAGGTCGGGCCCTGGACAACGTTTTTGTCGAGCGCCTCTGGCGCAGTTTGAAGTACGAACTGATCTACCCCGGCGACTTCGCCAATGGCGCCGACCTGTTTCAAGCACTGGACCGCTACTTCCATTTCTACAACCACCAGCGCCCGCACCAGGCGCTCGGCTACCGCACGCCGGCCGATCTGTTTCCGCACCGGCCAATAAGGAAAAAGCCATCGCCATGATGGGGGGCTTTGCCCCCATGCGGCACGACTGAAGTCGTGCCCTGATACAAACCGCAACGCGACCTCGGCCGATTCCGTTCTCGGGAAAACTATATGGCATTAGGGCTGAAGCCTGCGCCACGCAATGCTACTGCTCCCTTAGCAACTCCGCAGGATCGATGTGCAGGGCGCGCTTCACGGGACCCGCGACGGAGAGCAGGCCGGTCAGCGCCATGGTGAACATCACAGCGCCCAGCACCAACGGATCCTGCGCGGAAGCCTGGTAGACAACGGCGGAGAGCAGCCGGCTCGCCGCGACGCCGAGCGCGATCCCCGCGACGGAGCCAATCCCCAACAGGGTCAGCATGCGGCCGAGAGCCGTCGAGAGAATCTGCCGCGCCTGGGCACCGAGCGCGACCCGAAGACTCAGCTCGCGCAAGCGCCTGCTGACCGCATATGACGCGAGGCCGAAGGTCCCGGCAATCGAAAGCAGCAGCCCGAAAGCGCCCATGAGTCCGAGTGCCACCGTGGCCACCCGCGACGGGAAGAGACTCAGGGTGAGCTGGCTGGACCAGGGCCCCGATTCGCGAATGGGAACGGCGGGGTCGAGGTCATGGACCGCCGTACGAACGGCGGCTACGATATCGGCGGCATCGCGCCGGGTGCGGACGACCAGCACCGTCCTGGTCTCCCGTCTCTGGGAAACCGGAAAGATCGCGGCCGCCTGCGGATCTTCACCGAGCGTGAATTGTTTGCCATCCGCCATCACGCCCACAATCTGAATAGAGGCGCCGGAAAGGTCTTTGAAGTATCGTCCCACGGCATCGGCGGAGTGAAACAAGCGGCGGGCGAACTCCCGATTCACGATGGCTACGGCCGGGGTTTTGGGGGTGTCGGCGAAGCTGACATCGCGCCCGGCAAGCAGCGGAATTCCGGACGCGGCCAAAAATCCGGGCGAAGCCTCATAATAAAAGGCGTGAAACTCTCGCCTGGTAGGACGGAAATCGGCGGCCTGCTGCGAGAAGACCAGCATGGTGGGCGTATCGAGACCGAGCGGAGTGGAGTTGGCGTACCCCGCGGCTTCGACTCCCGGGACGGCCGAGACGCGTTCCAGCAACTGGCGCTGGAAACGATCCGCAGCGGCGCCGTTGTTGTAGCCGGCCTGATTCAGATCGAATTGCGTGCGGACGACATTCCGCGGCTGGAAGCCGAGATCCATGGTTAAGGCCCGTCCGAGGCCGCGGAGGGAGACAAAGGCGGCCGTGACGGTGACGCAGCAGAGGGCGATCTGCGCGGCGAGCAAAAAGTCGCGCAGCGCCCAGTGGCGCCCGGCGAGGAACTGGGTGCCGCCGCTCTTGATGGAGTCGTTGGGATCGGCCTTGAAGATTTGCCGGAGCGGGGTCAGGCCTAGGAGCACGCCGGCGAGCGTCGAAATCAGCAGGCCAACCACGAACAGCGACGGCTCCGGCATTACGCTGAACTTCACAGGGTATCGGGAGGGAGGATGCCACCCGGCCAGCCCGGTGAGCGCGAGCCATGCCAGGCCGCAGCCGCAGGCGCCCCCGAAGACCGAAACCATCAACGTCTCTACCAGGATCTGGCGCAGGATTCGGAAGCGGCTCGATCCGATGGCCAGGCGGATGGCGATCTCGCGGGCGCGGTCGGCGGTTCGCGCCGCGAAGAGGCTGCCGAGGTTGGCACAGGCGGCCAGCAGTACGATGCCGGCGAGGACCATCACCCCGGCCAGAAAACCGCGCGCCGGTCCGCCGAGAAAGTCGCCGATCAGGCCGGGGCGAGCGAGCTTGAGCGCCAGTCCCTCCTCGTCCTTGGCATGCTCGCGCGCGATCCTGGCGGCGATGGTGTCCAGTTCCGCCTGGGCCTGGGGTAGGCTCACTCCGTCCTTGATGCGCACGATCACGAAGAGATTCCTATAGGAGCGCGACTCGAGCCAGTTCGTCCCGTCGAGCGACGCTTCATTCGCCATGGGAACGTAGATATCGGGCGCGGCGATCTTTTCCGTGCCGTAAAAACCTTGCGGCGTTACCCCGACGATGGTGTACGGATGCTTGTCGATGCGGACCGTGGTTCCCACGATGTTGGGATCGGCGCCGAAATCGCTCTTCCATGCCGCCCAGGACAGCACGGCCGCTTGCGAAGCTCCGGGATGATCGTCATCGACACGCGTCAGGAGACGCCCGAGGAACGGCTGAATCCCTACAACCTCGAAATACTCGCCGCTCACCTCGCATCCCCAGACCGGCCGGGCGGCGCCATTGACTTCCAATCCAAAGTCCTGGATCTCTATCGCCGCTACAGCCGAGAAGACCGTATTGCCGTCGCGCACATCGCGCGCCTCCGGAAAAGAAACAAACGGGGCGCCGAGCTTGGGCTGAAGCGACATCACGCGGTCCGCGTGGGGCAAATCCACCGACCTCAGGACGAGCGCATCGACAACGCCAAAGACGATGACATTTGCGGCAATACCCAGTGTCAGGATGAGAACGGCGGAGGCGGCAAATCCGGGAGAGCGGCGCACCTGGCGAAGCGCCAGGGCGAGATCCTGCCGGATCCCCGTTATCCAGGCCCATCGCCGTTCGTCGCGGCACTTCTCCTTGATCTGGTCGGCGCCCCCGAATTCCCGCCGCGCCAGCCTGACCGCCTCCTCGTGAGAATGGCCGCGGCGCTCAAACTCCTTGGTCAACTCATGCAGGTGGTGCGCGATCTCGGTATTCAGTTCCGTTTCGGCTCGATTCCAGGGAAACCGCATTCCGCCCTCCTCGTTACGACTCCAGCACCAGCGCGACCGCGCCGGCATAGCGCTGCCATTGCGCCGTCTCTTCCTGCAGATACTTCCGCCCAGCGGCTGTCAAAGAGTAGTATTTGGCCATGGGTCCGCTGCCCGACTCCCGCCACTCGCACTTGAGCAGTCCCTTGCGCTCCAGGCGATGCAGCGCGGGATACAAGGACCCCTGCTGCACCTGCAGGATATCCTTCGACGTCAAAAGGATCCGCTGCGCGATGCCATAGCCGTGGATCGGCTCGTGCGCGACCGTCTTGAGAATCAGCAAATCCAGCGTCCCCTGGATGAGATCGGTCTTCTTGTCCGGCATACGTTAGCTAGTATGATAG
>DASQJB010000210.1:0-6293 GCA_035631295.1 Bryobacteraceae bacterium
GCGATGGAGGAACTTCAGCCCCAGTGCGAGCGGGCCATCGGGCATCCGTTGACGCTCCAGTTCAGCTCCACTGCTGCACTCAAGAAAAGGGTCCAGGACGGCGAGGCCTTCGATCTGACGATTATCACGGACGAAGCCGTCGGCGACCTGATCAAGCAGGGCAAGCTGGCTTCCGGCACCGCCGTGGCCCGCTCGGAACTGGGTATCGGAATCCGCTCAGGTGCGGCCAAGCCCGACATTCGCACGCCCGACGCCTTGAAACGAACCCTGGGGGAGGCCAAATCCATCACGTATCCGCAGGACGGCGCAAGCAGGGGCGATATAGAGAAGATGTTCGAACGCCTGGGAATCGCCGCTGAGGTGGCGCCGAAAATCATCCTGGCCGCCGGGTCCGGACCGGCCACGGAAAGTGTCGCCGCGGGCAAGGCTGCGTTGGTCATCACATTGTTCAGTGAAATTGTGCCGGTTCCTGGCGCCGAGATTCTGGGTCCCCTTCCGGGCGAATTTCGCTCTGATGTCCGATTCAGCGCGGCTATCAGCCGCACCTCTCAAAGTGGGGAAGCCGCCAAAGCTCTGATCGCCTTTCTGGCTGGGCCCAAGGCCGCGTCCGTGTTCAAGGCGAAAGGCCTGGAACCCCGCTGACGCACCTATGTTGCAACGATCCGTACCCGTTGGTGCGCCGCACTGGGCTGCGGCTTGGGTCATTCTTCTCCAGGCGGTAGCGGTGACTGCGCAGAATCCGTTGTATCCGGGTGTGCAGCCGTTTGTCGCAGTGGACGCTCCGGTGATTGCGATGGAACATGTCCGCGTGATCGACGGAACGGGCGCAGCTTTGCGCGAAGACCAGACCATCGTGATCGCACAGGGCAAAATCCGTGACGTGGGCCCTGCATCGCAGATCCATATTGTAGCCGGGGCAAAACGCCTGGATCTCTCGAATCACACGGTGATCCCCGGCCTTGTCGGGATGCATGAGCATCTGTTCTATCCCTCGGGTGCCGGGATCGCCATCTATACAGAGCACGCTTTCAGCTTCCCGCGCTTATATTTGGCGAGCGGCGTTACCACGGCACGCACTGCGGGGACGATCGAAGCTCAAACGGATCTGAACATCAAGAACCTGATCGACCAGGGCACCATGCCGGGACCCAAGCTGCTGATCACAGCCGGCTATCTCGAAGGACCGGCCATGTTCACGCCGCAGATGACGGAGGTGGACACGCCCGAGGATGCACGCCGTTTTGTCGAATACTGGGCCGCGCGGGGCGCGCATTCATTCAAAGCGTACATGAACATCTCTCGTGCGGCTCTGGGAGCCGCTATTCAGGCCGCCCACGAACGGCGGCTGACCGTGACAGGCCACCTGTGCTCGGTTACCTTCCGTGAGGCTGCGGCTCTGGGAATCGACAACCTCGAACACGGCCTGATCGAGGATACCGACTTCATTTCTGACAAGAAGCCCGATGTCTGTCCGCAAAACCAGGCGCAAACGTTTCGAGAGCTCGATATTGCAAGCGAACCGGTCCGCGAGACTATTCGGACCCTGGTGGCGCACAAGGTGGCGATCACCTCGACCCTCGCCGTATTTGAACGCAACCCGATAATTCAAGCCAGGTTTATCGATGTTCTGTCACCAGGGACCGCTCTTAACTACATGACCATGCGCGCACGTGGCCCGGCTCCCACCAGTGAATTGAGCGCAGATATCCACAAGGAGATTCAATTCGAGCGCGCGTTCGTTAAGGCCGGTGGACTGTTAGTTGCCGGGGCTGATCCAACGGGCAACGGCAGCGCCCTGGCTGGGTACGCTGACCAGCGCAACATCGAGATTCTGGTGGAGGGTGGGTTTACGCCCTTGGAGGCGATTCGCATCGCCACTCTCAATGGCGCCGAACAGCTCGGCTTAGCGGCGACGATCGGCTCGGTCGCCAAGGGCAAGCAAGCCGATCTGGTGGTCATCGATGGGAATCCGATGACGCGGATCGTCGACGTAGAAAAGGTACAGATGGTATTCAAAGATGGTGTCGGGTTTAATTCCGCAAAGCTGGTTGAATCTGTCCGGGGCCACGTCGGATTGCACTGAAAAGGGTTCCCGATTGTGAGATCGATCGGACAAATCATCGGCCGATCTTGCCGCGCACCACAATCATCAGTACGCAGCGATACGGTCCGGCTCAGCCGTTGCGTCCGCGCGAGCATCTCTTTACTTTTGACCACTTGCGACGCTCAACGCAGAAGGCCCAGCCTACGTTTGGCCCTGACTCGAGTTTGCGCCGAGCCCTCCACATCATGGCGGCGGGCTGCCCAAAGAGCGCGGAGAAATCGCAGCCCCACAGGGCTCACATCTCTCACGATACGAATTTCTTGACAGCGGCAAGGTCACTGTCTAGCAGATTATGACCGACAAATCACTCTAGCGTTGGTCGTTGTTTAAACAGATGACCTTCGTGCCATTAAATTCTTGCCGACGCTTCACAGAAGTGGCCGATTCCGGTCGATATGGGTTACCGGAAACCAACTCGACAAGGAAAGCCAAGCTTCGTTCGTTGAACCAGGCGCGCTCCCGCCGTGTTCGCCCTGTATTTCGCCCGCACGGCGATTTTTTTTGCGCTCCTCTGAAGGGGACCCGCTGGTTAATACAACGCGCCATATTTCCTATATGCGAAATATAGTGATTCTGGAAAAATCATGCCCACGAAACTTGGCGCAGCGCCGCCGGCTGACTGGCTCTCTGCACGGGGGCTCCGTACCCGGTGGGCCAGCGCTGGCGGCGTAGCCTCGAGCAGCGCGAGCCTGGCTCTCGCTGCGAGCCAGATGCGCGCGCGTCCTTAAAGCTAAATCGCGCGAAAATCCAAACCAAACCAAAGCCCGATGGCAGCTCGTTCCGATCGGAAGGCGAAGCATCCGGGGATTGCGGCGGCGATCCAAGAGATGCAGCTGCAGTTATTGCCGGCGCTGAAGGACATGGAACAGGTGTACGCGCACGGTTTAGCGACGGTGATTCAATTATGTTCGTGCGAGGACAGCAGGATCAGGCTGATGGCGGCAGAGAGGCTGATGGCAGAAGCGAAGGAGCAGGCGGAGAAGCGGCGGGAGCTGGAGGCGGGCCGAGCGGCGCGAACTGGGGAGAGCCATGAAGAAATCATGGCGCAGCTGAGGATGCTGTACGCGAAGGCGTTGCCGGAGCGGGAGCCGCTGGTGGTGGAGGTGAGTGACGGGGCGGCTGACGGGCAGGCAGGGGAAGCAGCGACGGAGAATCTTGCGCAGGTCACTGGGCCGCTCATGGAAGTGGCCGCCGGGGCCGAGCCGGCACGCGCTGAAGACGAAGCGCCGGAGCCCGGCGAGCCCGCCATGGTCGAGGATTCGCCCGTTCAGTTCCGGCTGGAGCGAATTCCTGGGTTCTTCCCGGCCCGGTTTCGCCGCGTGCCGATCGAACCCTGAGCGGGACTGTTCGACCCGGGAACCTCGGCCAGCGGAAACGGCCAGCGCGGGGCGCAGCGTCCATAGGCACCCGTCCTCCGCCCGCGGGTTGGGGTTGGAGGCTGAGTCATTGGCGTCTCTCTACGCGGTCTGTTGTTCCGCTATCCCCAGTTCCTTCATCATAAGCTCGCGCATGGCGAACTTCTGCACCTTGCCGGTCACCGTCATCGGATAACCATCCACAAAACTGATGTAACGCGGAACTTTATAGTGCGCGATCTGCCCTTCGCAGAAGGCATGTATTTCAGCCTCGGTCAAGATTTCGCCAGCTCGCACTTTGATCCAGGCGCAGATCTCCTCGCCAAATTTGCGATCGGGCACGCCGAAAACCTGGACCGCTTCAATTTTCGGATGGCGAAACAGGAATTCTTCGATCTCGCGCGGGTAGATGTTCTCACCCCCGCGGATCACCGTATCTTTGAGGCGGCCCACGATGTTGCAATAACCTTCAACATCGAGGGTGGCCAGATCGCCCGTGTGCATCCAGCCAGCGGCGTCGATGGCTTGCTTGGTCTGTTCCGCCTCTTCCCAGTAGCCGAGCATGACGGAGTAGCCCCGTGTCAGCAGTTCACCCGGCATTCCACGCGGGACCACGCGTCCCTGAGAATCGATTAACTTGACCTCCACGTGCGGATGGATACGGCCCACGGTGGAGACGCGCCGTTCCAGAGGGTCGTCCACGGCACTCTGAAAGCTGACAGGGCTGGTCTCGGTCATGCCGTAGGCAATGGTGATTTCGCGCAAGTGCATCCGCTCGACGCAGCGGCGCATGACTTCAATAGGGCAGGGCGAGCCAGCCATGATCCCGGTGCGGAGCGAACTCAGGTCGAAGCGCGCGAACTGCGGGTGTTCCAGCTCAGCTATAAACATAGTCGGCACACCATGCAGAGCGGTGCAGCGCTCGCCTTCGACGCTCTCAAGCGCGGCCAGCGCGTCGAAAGCCTCGCTGGGGTAGACCATCGTCACGCCGTGAGTCATAGCGGCGAGATTGCCAAGGACCATCCCGAAGCAGTGATAAAGCGGGACGGGGATGCACAGGCGATCGCCCGGCTGGAGGCGCATTTGTTCACCCGCGAAGAAGCCGTTGTTCAAAATGTTGTGATGGGTAAGCGTGGCGCCTTTCGGTAAACCGGTGGTACCGCTGGTGAACTGGATGTTGATTGGATCATCGAACTGTAACACGGCGGCACGTTCCGCAAGACGAGCGTGCGCGGCGGCGCTGCCGCAATCCACCAGATCCGCAAAGCGCATTATGCCGGCTCTCGAATGTTCGCCCAAGTGGATGACGGCCCGCAGTTGAGGCACGCGTCGCTCCGAAATCAGCGCGGTGACCATCTCGAGATAGTCGCTATTTTTGAAGCGCGCGGCTGTAACCAGCGCTTTACAGCCGGACCTGCACAGCGCGTGTTCCAGTTCAACCAGGCGATATGCCGGGTTGATATTTACCAAGATCAGTCCCGCCTTGGCCGTTGCAAACTGCGAGAGCACCCATTCCGCATTATTAGGCGACCAAATACCGACGCGGTCACCTGGGGCAAGGCCGATGGCGATCAGGCCCGCGGCCACCGCATCGACGCGCTCCTTCAACTCCGCGTAGGTCCAGCGAATCCCCTGGTGCCGCACCACGAGTGCGTCGAGAGGCCCCCAGCGCGCGGCAGCTCGATCGAAGTGGGCCCCAATGGTGTCACCGATCAGTGGGATGCCGCTGGTGCCGCAAACATAGCTGGGCGTGGACATAGCGCGCGCCGGTGGACAAGATATCACAGGTGGATTCGGCGGCGTGCGCGCCCGAGCTGAACGTTTGCGACGGAACTCATTAAACAATAGCGCCCCGCCAGACCGGGCGTGACGCGAGGCGCTGAAATATCGCTTCACTTAACATGCTGAAATATCGCTTCACTTAACATAAGATGCACTGCCGCGATGCCGGCGAGGAATGAAAATGGCCGGATTTACCCTGGCCCGAGAAATATCGCCGGTTTGGGTATATACTGGCGGAAACCTGGACGCCACAGAACGCGAATGCAGGCCGGGAGGCTTCGTGGCGTCGCGAAAACACCCCTGCAGAGGAGGCGATCGATTATGAGAAGCAAGTTCGGAAATCTAATGGTGGCGCTTGCGTGGGCTTTCGCAACGAGCGCTTCCGTGTGGGCCGAAGGGCCGCCGCCATGGGCCTATGGATTTACTACTCCTTCAGGCACTGCCGCTCCGGCTCCGGTACCCGCGTCCGCGCCCGCCGCACCCGATTCCACGCCACGGCATGTTCCTGGAAGCGACAAGGTGTTCGTCCGCCAGCAGATCGCTAATCAGTACGGCCCAGCCGATTGGTTCCCCGAGGATCATGGCCCCTTGCCAGAAATTGTGGCCCATGGGCGTCAGGGCGCAATGATTGCCGCCTGCAGCCTGTGTCACTACCCAAATGGCAAGGGCCGCCCCGAGAATGCCGGTGTTGCCGGTCTGCCGATTTCTTACTTCATCCAGACGATGCACGATTTCCGAGATGGCCTGCGCAAGAGCGCCGACCCGCGCAAGGCCAACACCAACCGCATGATTTCCTTCGCCAAGAATATGACGGAGGACGAGATCAAAGCGGCCGCCGAGTACTTCGCCACCATGAAGTGGACACCGTGGATGACCAAGGTGGTGGAAACCGATATGGTCCCCAAGACACGCCCCAACAACGGTATGTTCCTCGCGCTCGAAGGCAACGAGAAGGAGCCGATTGGCCAGCGGCTCATCGAGACACCCGTGGACGCAGAAGCCACCGAGGTATTGCGCAACGACCACTCCGGCTTCATCGTTTACACGCCGCC
>DASQJB010000211.1:0-4333 GCA_035631295.1 Bryobacteraceae bacterium
GGCATCCGCATGGAGAGCAGATGAAGGTCACCGAAAAATTCACGCGGCCCAACATGAACACGCTGCGCCTGGAAGCCACCATCGACGATCCCGAGTATTACACCAAGCCGTGGACGGTGGTCACCACCGCGACTTGGCGTCCGGGTCAAGAGTTGATGGAATACATCTGCCAGGAAAACAACCGCGACTTGGGCCACATTGGCGCGGAGCGCGGGAAGTAGCGCAGTCATTCTCTCGCAAAGTTCGCAAAGAATTCTTTGCGGACTTTGCGCCTTTGCGAGAGGCTTTTAATTTCCCAGGTGCTTGTCGCAAGCCGCGATTTCTGCCTCAGCTTGCTTGAGCCTGCGGCCGGTTTCTTCGGTCTGCGGGCTCCAATGTTTCCACCGCGCTAAGTTCTTCTGAAAGAACAAGCGCGCCCATCCGTAGTGTCGATTCGAGAGAAGCATCCGGCCGTATAGATCGTCGAGATCGGAGACCGCTTGCATCGCTTCGAGCGTCGGCTGGCGGACCGAGAGCAGCCGGTTCTGGATCGGCTGGCCTTTTTGGATGAGCGCGGCCGCCTGATCGGACTGGCCGCTTTTGAACGAGTTCTCCGCTTGGGCGTTGATCGCCACCAGTTGCTTGACGTCCTGGGGGTACCAAGGCTGTTTCGTCTCGTCGCGCTCCGAAGGCGGCGCGGGAGCGCAGCCGGTGAGAGCCACAAGGACAGCCAGCATAATGCGCCCCGCCTTGATCCTGAATCCTGGCTCTGTGTCTCCGATGATATACTCCCCAAAACTGGAGCCAATCATGTGGCGCAGCATCCTCGCCGTCGTTGCCGGATATGCAGTGATCGGTCTGCTAGTGTTGCGACTGACGCCATCGCTGCTGCCGTCATTCCCGGATTCCGCACTATGACCGCGCCTCCCCTGAAGTATCTCATCACGACGCTTTTCACCGATTCGACTTACACCGTAGCAGGTGGGTATCTGTGCGCGCGAATCGCCAGCGGCAGCGCTCGCGAACCACAATTGGACTCATCGTGTTCGCCGAACTGATGGGGATCGTCTCGGCTATTGTCTCCGGGGCCATGCAGCCGCACTGGTTCGCCATCGCGCTGCTGATCCTTCATCCGATCGCCGTGTGGATTGGCTACGTCATGGCGCGGCGGGCCGCGCAGGGCAGCCAGAGCGCACGCGCCGCGGGTTGACCGTTCGGAAGCCGCCCGCGCGCGCGCCCTTTCGGGGCGCTAGAGCGCCCACGCCAATGATAGAATGAAGCTTCGTTTGGGGGCGTCTTGCGCACGTCTCAAATCCACCAGGAGCTAGGGCACACAGGGGCATGCCAGCAGCTATAGGCAGTGGTTTAGAAGGCGTCATTGCGGCAGAATCGCGACTCTGCTTCATCGACGGCGAAGCGGGGATTCTAAGTTATCAGGGCTACGACATCCGGACGCTGGGGGAGAAGGCGACCTTTGAAGAGGTCATTTTTCTTCTTTGGAACGGCCGGCTGCCGAAGCAAAGCGAGCTGGACCAACTGAAGGCTGGACTGGTAGCGCATCGGGAGATTCCCGCTCCGGTCGAGGCTTTCCTGAAAAACGCGCCAAAAGGCGCGGTTCCCATGGCTGTGCTGCGAACGGCCGTGTCGATGCTGGCGCTTTACGATCCGCTGGCCCAGGACATGTCGCCGGAGGCCAACCGGACCAAGGCTCTTAAGCTGATGGCGCAGACGGCCACGATCGTCAGCTCTTTTGACCGCCTGCGCAACGCAAGCGCAGCAGTCCCCGGCGATCCAAAGTTGGGTTTCGCCGCGAATTTCCTTTACACTTTGACCGGCCAACGCCCTGACGAAGTAATGGAGCGCGCCTTCGACGTGGCGCTGGTGCTGCATGCCGAGCATGAGCTAAACGCCTCCACCTTCGCCGCGCGCGTGACCGCCGCCACGCTTTCCGACATTTACTCCGCCATCACGTCCGCGATCGGCGCCTTGAAAGGTCCCCTGCATGGCGGGGCCAACGAAGACGTCATCAAGTTGCTTCTCACGATCCAGACTCCGGAGGAGGCGATAGAGCGAGTGAAGTCCATGCTGGCCAACAAAACAAAAATTCCCGGCCTGGGCCACCGCGTTTATCACACGTTGGATCCCCGCGCGGCGTTCCTCAAGAACATGGCCAAGGAACTGGGCGAGCGCACCGGCCACGTGAAGCTCTACGAAATCTCGAACGCCATTCAGCAATACGCCAAACAAGCCAAGAATCTGAACGCCAACGTGGATTTCTTCTCGGCTAGCACTTACTACTCTCTTCGAATCCCGGTGGATCTTTTTACGCCCATATTTGCGGTGAGCCGCATGTCGGGCTGGACGGCCCACATTTTGGAGCAGTACCACAATAATCGCCTGATCCGTCCGCGAGCCGAATACACGGGTGAGGAGCCGGGCAAGGCGTGGGTGGACATCGCCCACAGGGGCTAACGCCCGGTGTACGATCTCTCCTTTTTCCGCAATAACCTGGATGCGATAGCCAAGCGGCTGGCGGACCGCGGGTTCACGCTGGACGCGGAAACGTTCCGGAAGCTCGATGCGGAGCGGCGCGCGGCGTTATCGGAATCCGAAGCGCTAAAAGCCCAGCGAAACGCGGAAACGCAGGAAATCGGAAAGCTGAAAAAGGCCGGCCAGGACACCAGCGAGCGTCAGCAAAAAATCCGCGAAATGGATGGAAACATGGCCGCGCTGGACCAAAAAGCCGAAGCCCTGGATTCGGAGTACCGCCAGATGCTGGCGACAGTTCCGAATGCTCCCCACGAATCCGTTCCTGCCGGAAAAAGCTCGGAAGACAACGTCGAAGTGCGGCGCTGTGGTCAGCCTCCGACATTTTCCTTCACTCCCAAAGCTCATTGGGATCTCGGGCCGGAACTGGGCATTCTGGATTTCGACCGCGCCGCCAAAATCACCGGCGCGCGGTTCGCCGTTTATTGGGGATGGGGCGCGAAGATGGAGCGCGCGCTCATCAACTTCATGCTGGACGTTCACACCCAACACCACGGCTATACCGAAGTGCTGCCGCCATTCATGGTGAACTCGGCCAGCATGTACGGCACAGGTCAATTGCCCAAATTCGCGGCGGATCTGTTCAAGCTCGAAAACACCGATTTTTGGCTCGTGCCGACTGCCGAGGTTCCGGTAACCAATCTTCACCGCGATGAGACGCTGGATCTCGACAAGCTGCCGCTGAAATATTGCGCCTACACACCCTGCTTTCGCAGCGAAGCCGGTTCTTACGGCCGCGACGTGCGCGGCATTATCCGGCAGCATCAGTTTCAGAAGGTCGAGCTGGTAAAGTTCGCGCGGCCCGACAACAGCTACGACGAGCTCGAATCGCTGACGCGCGATGCCGAAGATATCCTCGTACGGTTGGGGCTCCCGTACCGCACTGTAGTCCTCTGCACCGCCGACATGGGCGCCAGCTCTGCCAAAACCTATGACATCGAGGTCTGGCTTCCCGGATTGAACGAGTACAAAGAGATCTCCTCCTGTTCGAATTTTGAGGCCTACCAGGCGCGCCGCGCCTCGATCCGCGCGAAATCCGGCAAGGGCAAGGCGGAATACGTGCACACGCTCAATGGCAGCGGCCTGGCCGTAGGCCGCACCTGGCTCGCGATTCTCGAAAACTATCAGCAAGCCGACGGCAGCGTCATCATCCCCGAAGCGCTGCGGCCGTACATGGGCGTGGAAGTGATCCGCTCCGGCCAGAACTAAAGCCCGCCTTCCTACTCCATTTGCAGGATGTGCAAATTCCTTGGCGGGATGTCGTCCTCCTCTGCGCTTTTAGAGTTCGGAGGAACTCTTGAAACCTACTTCAGCGTTTGTGTGTTTACTGGTGGCTGGATCTCTACACGCTCAAAACCCCACCATTACTTCCGTTCAAAATGAATCGGACTCGAACTCTTTGTGCCCCGGCGGCGTCCCCTTCGTCAAGGGAACAAATTTGGGCAACGCCTCCGCCAAGGTCACCGTAGGAGCGAATGAGGCGTATGTGTTCAACGCCTCCGGCGGCACGTCGTTGCAAATTCAGCTGCCCGTGAACGCTCCGCTCGGCGCCACCACGTTGACCGCCGGCTCGTCGGCGCCTTTCAACATCACGCTCGTCCAGTACTGCCCAGGGCCGCCTTCTAACAGCGTCAACGGCGTGGCCTACGTATACGCGCTCCACGGCAGCTCCGGACTGCCTGTAACGGCCGCGTTTCCGGCCATACCGGACGAACTGGTCGACATCACGGTCACCGGGTTGGGCCCGACTACGCCGTTGTACGCCACAGGGACCGCGCCGCCCGACGCCAGCGCCAACACCAACGCC
>DASQJB010000212.1:0-17780 GCA_035631295.1 Bryobacteraceae bacterium
TCTATTTCAAGCCGATGCCCGAGCGGTGTTCGGGCGAGTACGTCAATAAGAGTCCAGCCTGCCTGCGCGGACTTGCCGAAAACGACACGTTTCACCTCCGGCTTCACAGGCTATGCGGGGGCCGCGATTACTGCGGCGCGCTGGCGTGGCTGGCGAACAAGAAAGGCGTAGGCTCCGATGCCGATGAGCAGAATTACGCCGATGGCTGCCATGGGCGCGAAATACCCGCCGCTCGCCTGTTTGAGCCAACCCGTGGCTATGGGGGCAACGATGCCCGCCGCGGTGAGCGCCATATTTTGTGCTCCGCCGGCTCGGCCCGCCATCGATTTTGGCGTCACCGTCTGCGTGAGCGACCAGTAATTAGGTGTGGCGAGCCCGAGGCCGGACATCGAAAGGATAGAGAAGAACACCGCCCCATAAGTGGATGCGCTCCACGCTCCGAACACTACGGTGGAAGCGATCAGCAGACCGGCGATCGTGAAGGAGCGCCGCACGGCCACCGCGCCGTAGCCGCGCTCGATGATCTTGTCGGCGGCCAGGCCTGCCACGATTGCGACCGCGGCCATGCCTCCATAGCTGAAGCCGGTGTAAATCCCCATCGAGGCGAGCGAAAGATGGCGCTGTTCGACGAAGTAGGCCGGAAGCCAGGACATCGCGAAGAAGACGAAATAGTTGTAGGCGAACGTTCCAATCAGCGTGCCCCACATGACGCGCGAGGCGAACAGGGAGGCGAACCCTTCGCGGCCGCTTGGGAACTGCGCCTGCGAGGCGCGCGGCGCGGATTCGGGTGAAGCTAAAGCGCGCCCGCTCGAGGCAAGTAACAGCCACGGCGCCAGCCAAAGCAGTCCATAAAGGCCCTGATTCAAAAACATGGCCCGCCAGCCGTGTTCTTTGATCAGCCAAGCAGCGATCGGGGCTGCAACGGCAGGCCCGTATTTGGAGCCGGCAAAGAAAATGCCCGTCGCCAGTCCGCGACGGCTTTCCTCCATGTGATCGCGGATCCACCGCAGGCCGGCGGGAGTGATGACGGCCTCAAACAACCCCAACAGGATTCGCAGCCACAACACGGCCATAAAAGTGTTTGTCATCCCGGTGGCCGCACTGAGCAGGCACCAGCAGAACAAGCCGGCTGCGAGCGGCCATTTTGGCCCATAGCGGTCCACCAGCGATCCGGCGGGTATTTGCAGCAAGCCGTAGGTCCAGAAGAAGGCGGAATTCAAGGTTCCGCGATCGGCGTCGGTAAGCCGGAGAAAGCCGACAAACTGAGGATCGGCCAAAGCAAAGGCGATGTTGGTGCGATGGGTGTAAGCAAACGCCAGCGCCACGCTGAGGAGCGAGACCAGAGACCAGCGTAATGACCGGCGCGGCAACATGTCAGGAGGCGCGAGGCTGGATGGAGGCTCAAGTATACACCTGCCGGCGCGGTCGGCTCCTGCGGCCGAAACACATATTATCCGTCTGCCGTTTACCGGCGCCATCGAAAATAGAGAGCGCGTTGCTTACGAGAAACTGTGGCGGCCCGTTGGGAAGGCTGATGAATCTCGTTTCGATTATTCGGCTGAGTGCTGCTGCGGTCGTTTCAAATCTATGAAGAAGCTCAGCGAATTCATTATGAATAGGCTAGCTGCCGGTTTGCTCGTAGTCATGCCGGTTTACCTCGCTGCGCTGCTGCTGCTCAAGATAGCCAAATTATTGGCTCGTCCCGTACGACCCCTGGCGAAGTTGCTTCCGGATTGGATACCCGCTGACGAAATCCTTTCTTTGCTGCTCGTGCTGATGATCTGCTTCTTCATCGGGCTCACCGTTCAAACTCGGAAAGGGCGAGCGGCCTGGAAGAAGATAGAAAGCTCGCTATTTCAGAAGATTCCCGGCTATGCACTCGTCCACAGTCTGACTCAGCGGCTGGCCGGAGAAACTCAAGACGAAACGTGGAGGCCGGCGTTGGCGGAGATTGAAAACGCTCTCGTCCCGGCATTCATTATTGAAGAACTCGACGACGGGCGCTTCACGGTCTTCGTCCCTTCGGTTCCAACGCCTCTCGCGGGAGCCATCTATATCCTGAGCCCGGATCGCGTACATCCGTTGAACATCCCACTTACACATGCCATCCGAGTGGTATCCCGGTGGGGATCAGGGTCCAAAGATCTTGTAGCTGCAATGGAAGCGAACAAGGCGCAGTTTGGCGCCACCCCCGATGACGTGCGGAAGGTGGCGTGACCACGAGGTGTCTCGTAGGCTAGAAACCCATCGAGCCCGAGAACTGCAACGAGAACCCCTGGAAAGTTGATCGGTCCGCGAATTCATCGAAATATTTCATGGCGAAACTTAACTTTCGGTCTGGAAACGCCAGCGTAGCCGCGAAGCCGATTGCGTTGATCGCGTAGCGCGTCGATGATTGGTTTGGAGCGATTTCCGGACCTGTCTTAGCCGTGGTCTGGCGAGCTTCATATCCGGCTAGACCAATCTGCACGCGCGGGCTGCCCCTCCCGAGGGCGAACGCCCGCATCAGCGAATAGTCCAGATCGAAGGTATCGCCAGGGTGAGTCCCTGTGCCCTCCTGCATGGTATGGAATTCGTACATCTCGTAAGCGGAGAGATTGAGTGACTTGCTCTTTGTCAGATAGAACGTTTGCCCGCTTGACCCGGTGAAGGTCCAGTATCCGGAGCCGACGTTGTTGTTTGCTCCCTGGGCAAAGCGTCCCGTGGGCGCCAGGAATCCCCAGAGAACGCGGACCGCAGCTCGTCCCTCGTTCCAACCGAGAATCAGTGGCAGGTAGTATGAGTCCGCAAATCCGGCGCCGCCGCTGAGGTTGCCGTTCAGATCCGATGTGAGATCGTTCTTCGCGATCGGGAAGGTTGCAGAGGCAGAATATTGGGAGCCGCCCAGAACGGTCGCCGTGCTGGCCCATGCGATGGGGTTCAGGTCCATCACGACCGTGTTGCTTCCGGAGACGGGCAAGGTGGAGCCGTCATCGGCTTTCGCCTCATCGCGTGCGTAAGTCAGCAGTTGGTTGGTGTAGGTGAATCCCGGCGCGGGCATCAGCCCAGAGTTCACGGCGTTCATTCCGAGCGGATACACGCCTCTGTTCTGAGCCTCGATGCGCGTCACCAGCATCGGCGCGCAAATCAGGCCCAAGACGCCCCATCTGCAAAGGACGCTATTTGGTCGCAATGTTCTTCCAGAAGTTCTTTAGGCTCTCGTCACCTCCGAACAGGGTCGTGAAGATCGTGGAATCCGCAAGCAGGATGTCTCCGGCCCGTCCTTTACTTGGAGGCATCCACAAAAACATGTTGAACACTCGATTTCCCGCTTGCGTGAACGGGTGCGGATGGGACATATCGATCGGTTGCTGGGCCAAGAGATGGATCGCTTTGGGATCGTCAGTTGTCACCGCATAGTGCGGCAAATGCATGTGGAAGTTGAAGGTCGTGACCCCAGTGAGCCAGCCGCGCTTATCCAGATCTTGCGACTTAACGAGGGGTTGGAGCCGGTTGGCCCCATCGATCGTCGCCGGGCGGAGACCATACCGATTTTCGACGGGCACTCCGAGCCCCTTCATAAGAGACCGCGTATATTTCCCGAAGCGCTGCTGGCGTGGAACGAGCGGATCGCCATGGTGCGCGTACTCCATCGCGCGTTCCTTAAGGTCGCTCGAAACGCCAACATCGTGGTGCGGTCCGAGGATCAGGCGGGTTCCCTCTCGCGTCAGGAACTTTCGAAGCGCCTCGATCTCATCCGGCTCGGCCTCCTGCTCGGTGACCATATGGTCGAGCCCGAACACCATCATTGTGTCCGTGTCGTCCAGGACCCGCTCGTCAAGGGGCAGTTTTTGACCAGCCTGATCGATGCGCTGATAGACGGCGACAGGATGTCCCGTGACCTCGCCGACCAACTCCTGGAACTGTAGCAGCGAGAGATGGAATAGCTCCAACGTTCCGGCGATTCCCTGTAGGAACATCTTTTCTGAGAACTCGGGCTTCTCGTAAGCTGGCCACAAGACGCGCCGAACTTCGGTCATCGTCGAGAATCGGTTGTCCATTTCCGTGAGGTCGCGGTTTGCTTCCCACGGATAGCTCCAAGTCCAGTAAACGCTGAATCGGCGTTTTCCAGGCGTGTATTTTCGCGGCGTCTGGACTTGGTTGTACGTTCGAGGCCGGCTGTTCGTTGATGCCATACAGTCCTCTACCTATGTGGCGCCCGCCAGGAACCGCAGCGCCCGAATGCCCGGCAGGAAGAAATAGGCGCCGCCCTTGATCGTGGTGAACGCTGGCAGGCTCAAGATCTTTTTCCGGATGGGCCGTTTGGGAATCGTCATGTCGAAGGTTCCATCCTGCGTGCCGACGAAGGGATCGCGCTCGTTGCCGAGATCCTTGAAGTTGGGATCATTCGCCCAAACGTTCATGGCAAACTCGAACTGGCGAACTAAGCTCGCACAGCCCATGAACGCTGCGATCCCTCGCTCCACGCCGTCTTCCGGCGCGTCTTCCGGCAGTGGCGGGCCGTAGGTTCCGCCGCGCCGGATCATCTGACGGCGCCGCGCGTTTTCGACCGTATCCCGCGGGTTCATGCGACGGATATGAGAGCCGATCGGGCAAGCATACCCTAGCGGGTCCATTGTTCCGTAGTCGAAATTGTTGGTGCGCTGCATATCCGGGCCCAACGCCGGATCGTCCTTCAGCGGCGCGAGCACGAGCGGGGCGCCGCTGCGCCAGCGCCCCATCAACTTCGCCGCGATGAGCTCCTGCTCCTCGAGTGTGGCGGCTTGTTGACGCAGAAAATCGCGGAATGCGCCCACGTGCTCTTGCAATCTCAAGTAGGCCAGGTAGCTGCCATTGCGCGAAAACGTCTCGGGTTGGGGTAGCTCCGGTTGCAAGCCGTTTTCATCGGCATAGCCCAGGAAGAATTCGCCCGGTTGGATGGGCGGACCAGAGCCGGGCTGCGGCTGGTCGGCGGTACCCTCAATAGCGATGTACGACAATCGATCGCGATAACCGAAGTGCTCATGTGCGCAACCGTAAGGAGGAATGGCCTCCAGGTCCAGGCTGGAGAGAACCCCGACGCTGCCGATGCCAGAGAGATACTTTGCGTGCTCCACCTTGCATCGCTCCCGTTCGACGGCATCGCGCGCAAACAGGATCGCGATGGCGTGTAGCGCCGGACTGGCCACTTCACCTGTCCAATGATCCGGATGATTCGTGCCTGTGGCGCCGATAATCTCCGCACGGGTCGCCATGCCCTGCCGGAACTCCTCGGGAAATGTGGCCAGCGAGGATTCCTCCACGCCTAAAGTTTTCAGGCCATTCCAGGTGAATGCCACGGTCACCCACCGGGAATCCGGCGAGGCCGCGCCGACTGATGCTCCCGTCCCTACCTTGTCGATCATTCCCGCCAGCCACTGGCGTCCGGCGGAGGGCCGTTGGAATGTCAGGAACTCATATCGGGCTGCGAACGCGGGCGTGCGCGCCAAGAGGAAATGCTGAATATCATCGAGCTCCAACATGACTTGTGATCGCAAGCGTCTATTGCATTTGGTCGAGCATTTCCGAGAAGGCCTTCTTTAGCCTCAGCGCCTTCTTGATCTCAACAGCGGTTACAAACGGGTATTCGCCGTATTCGAGAAAACTGGGGCACTGGTGTTCGCGGACGAATTTGATAAACGCGGGAACATTGGTCTTCCAATCTTCCGGAAACCCTTCGAGTTTTTCAAAAACGGTGTTGATGCCGGTCTGGGTGAATAGTGCGATGGCGTCCTCTGTGTACTTGTCGAAGTCCGTGTCGAAGATGCCCTGGTACATGAAGTACTTGTCGCTGCCGATATCGAAGAGGACCCATCGAAGATAGTGCAACTGAAGTGGCGCCAGCACGTTCGGACTGTCCTCCAGCGCCTTTTCAAGCCGCTTTCCGTAGTTCCTAATTTCGTCCTCGGTTCCGGGCTTAATCTTGGCGATGATGGTGAAGCCGTGACAGGCCGGCGTCCTAGGATAAGTCGCGCCGTACCGTCCCTTTTCCAGGGTGAAGTAGCCCCCCTTTGGGATCGCGAGCGCCTGGGGTTTAGTCCAATCCTGATCCTTCATCGTGTGGTTCTCCTTTCGGCCACGCACTTCGATCTGTTCTTTGTCGTCGCCGCAGCGCGGTCGCCAGACGATTGACGGGACCGCGAATCAAGACATAAGGGAAGATTGCCAATAGAATCGCAACAACCAGCAATTCCAATAGGAAAACTCCGCGCTGAACGATGAGCTGGTACACGGCATCTAGAACGGCGGCGACTACGAACACTTTTCCCACATCCCGCGATCCCTGCCGCAAAAGCTCAGGCCGATAGGCAGAATTTGTGATGGCGGACCACAGAAAGGCCGGACGCCCTTCCCTTGCGTCCTTGAGTCCCGCCCGGATCGCAAGAACGCCGGCGACGGCAGGCTGAATCACCAGACGGAGATTCATCGGTCCGCTGGATCGACCGATCAGATTTTCCCAGAAACGCCTGAGTATGTCCTCCATGCTCCGCTCTTCCAAGATTCTTTCGGAGACGTAAGGCTGATCTTAATGATGAGGAGCGGCGAAACCCGATCTAAGAAATTCAGCAGGACAATACGATCGAAATGGGCAACTACTTCCGTATTGCTCGTCTGTGACCTGTTCCATCCAATCCAAAACCTTGCCGTCGAGCTTTTGTTGAAGGGCGATGTGCGTCATTGCCGTAGCCGGCGTGGCGCCATGCCAGTGCTTTTCGCCAGGCGAGAACCACACGACGTCGCCGGGGCGAATTTCTTCGATCGGCCTTCCCTCGCGCTGCACCCAGCCGCATCCAGACGTGACGATAAGGGTCTGGCCGAGAAATGCCTATGCCACTCCGTCCGCGCGCCCGGCTCAAATGTAACGCTGGCGCCTTGAACCAGCGCCGGATCGGGCGCCTGAAAAAGAGGATCGATACGCGCCGTGCCGGTGAACCACTCCGTGGCCCCGCGCAACAACGCTTCGAATTTTCCCCGCTCGCTGAACTCGCGATCCAGTTGCGCCATCAGGTCCAGCACATTTGCTGGAGAAGCTTGGGATCTTCCGGCAGATGTTTCGGATCGAAGGCCACGAGTAAGAATCACGCGCTGCCAGACTTATTGCCAAGAACAAAATGATATAAACCGATATTTCCTCTAAAGAAGAAACCTAAGACCCGCAAGGGCAAGGCAGCCTCGGTTCTTGAGCCCAGCCCGTCGGGTCGCTGTTCGATCTGAAGCTGCAGAGCTTATCGTGAGGGCTCAACGCCGCGGAGATACTTCAGCTCCCACGCGCGCCAAGCAATAGGTCCGAATCAGTTTGTGGCCCATGATCTCCTCGCTCGGTGGATCAGAACACGGATTTGGGTTTGGCCCAAATGACACGTGACAGAGGGCTCAATCTGTGAGCTCGTTGAACCCCCGGCCGCTTAGGATCATTGGCACACACTTCTCCGCGCGCGCTGCCCGCGTCTTCGACTGCTTCGCGCCCGAGACGTGAAAGATGTACGACTTCCTCCGTCCCGGCGTTAGGGCTTCGAACGCCGCCTTCAGCTCTGGAGCCGCATTCAGCGTGACTTGCAACTCCTCGGGAACCACATACTCGGAAGCCTTCTTTAGGGGAACCTTCTTTCCCGACTCCTCGACCTGGATGGCTTCGTAGATGTAATTCCTCAGGGTCGGCTGCAGTGCCGAAATTTCTTTGGGAGAGGTGAATTTAATCCAGCGGCCCGCCTGCGTATCCTCTCCGATCTTTTGGAGGATGTGCTTCGGGTCTTTTAGCAAGGCGCCTTTGAAGAACGACAGCGCGCACGCGTCCTTTAGCGGGATGACGATCGCCACGTTTTTATTCTGGTAGGTGAAGCAGGGCTTGCCCCATTTAAACTCCTCGGTCAGGTCGCAGTCGAGCACAATCTTCCTCAGCTTGTCTGTTTCCTTCTGCCACTTTTTCGCGTAAGGCAACTTCATCGTCCCACCCTGTGCGCCACATTCGATTCGGTTTCAAGGTCAGGCAGCCGTTTTGGAAGCATGGGGGACAACGCTGGAGGAATCCGGAATCTCCTGAGTTTATCGGCGATCTCCGTCAGCTCTTCCGGCGCATGTTCGATCAGCCATTCCGCAGTTCGACCGAGTGGACAGTCTTTAGGTTATCCAATTCGGCTCTTGGTTCCGTAGCCGCTTACGCCAAACATAAAGGGTCTGTTCTATAATCTTCTGCTGCTCACAGAACTGCTTGACGGATAAACCGCTCCGCTCATGCGCGGCAACCCGGTCCCGCCAGTATTTTTCTCGGTCCTCGATGCTCTTTCCCATGCCGGGCTACCCCTCTGTAGCCCACTATGCGACCTGCCTGGCGGATTGGAAAGAAGGGTTTACGAGACGCTCACGCAAGGTTGCGCGCCGGCCCGTTTGATCTCCATGTCTTTGCTCCTTTTCCTACGGACGCAGCAGCGTCTTGATCGCGCGCCGCTCGTCCATCGCGCGGTAGCCCTCGGCGACTTGGTCAAGAGGCAAGGTCAGGTCAAAGACCTTGCCCGGGTTGATCTGTCCGTTCCACACCAAATCGATCAGCTCCGGTAGAAAGCGGCGCACCGGGGCGGGGCCACCATGGAGGCGGATGTGAGTGTAGAACAGCTTTTCGCCACTGAGCTCGACCCCGTGCGGGACTCCAACATAGCCCACGGACCCGCCAGGGCGGGTGCAACGGATCGCTTGCATCATCGACTCCTGAGTGCCGACGCACTCTAGCACCGCGTCGGCGCCGATTCCGTTGGTCAGTTCCTTGATTCGCTCGACTCCCTCGTCGCCGCGCTCGGTTACGACATCGGTCGCACCGAACTCGCGAGCGAGCTTCTGCCGCGATTCGTGGCGGCTCATCGCGATGATCTGCTCGGCGCCCTTTTGCCTGGCGGAGAGCACGCCCAGGAGGCCGACCGCGCCGTCGCCAACGACCGCAACCGACATGCCCGGCTTCACATTGGCCGCGTATGCGGCGAACCACCCCGTTCCCATGACATCGGAGAGCGTCAGCAGGCTGGGGATCATGTAGTCCGCGGGAGTACGCGGCAGAGGCACCAGCGTGCCATCGGCCAGCGGGACACGCAGCAGCGGCGCCTGCGCGCCGCCTACGAGCTCGCGGTGTTGGCAGGACGACGGGTAGCCGGCCTTGCAGTGGGGACAGGTATTGTCGGAGGCGAAAAACGAACCGATGACGAACTGGCCGCGTTTGACGGTGGTAACAGCACTGCCGATCTCCTCGACGATCCCGCAGTATTCATGCCCCATCGGCGTCGGCTGTGTGACGGGATTGATGCCGCGGTAGGGCCACAAGTCGGACCCGCACACGCAGGTTGCCGACATCCTAATGACGGCGTCTGTCGGCTCGACGATGCTTGGCGTGCCGCGCTCCTCGAAGCGCACGTCACGCGGGGCGTAGAGAACGGTTCCTCGCATGGTTACCTCCTGTATTCGGTGCGTCCCGCCGTTGTTATCGATCCTCTGCCATCACATTTTGTATCAGACGCCAATGCGCTCTGGGAACACGCCAGCCAAATCAATAAAATAGGAGGCTATGCAACTACGATGGCCGTCTCAATTGCGTCGATCTCGTAACGGACTCCGGCTCTTCGCCTGTCTGATGATCGCCACGAGCGTGAGGGCGCAGGATCCCATCCCGGCCGTCGGAACAGAAAGCGCGTCGATCCACGGCGCGAGAAGGGCGACAAACCGGCCGGTCGCGAATACCGGCCCCGGATTGCCGATATGGCATTACGAAATTGTCTCGCCGGTAAACCGAGCCACGTACGAGGGGTACATGGTAGGAACCAGCCCGTTCGAGCGGGGATCGAGAACGACTACAATTCCGGTAATTCTGATTCCGTTTATCGTGCGGTTCACAAACACCACCACGGGCTTTTCTACGACATTTGATCCCTCCACCGCGCCCGATGCGGGCTGCACCGCCAACCAGACCGCGATGAGCATCGTTGAGAATAGCCCAATTTTCCAGAATTATCCTTGGACTCTCAACGGTGTAAACGTCGGCGTGACTCAATATATCGACGCCTTTCAGCGCTCCAATTTCTGGCGGTATGTGCAGAATGACAACGGCTACCATACGTTGCTCACGTACGCCCCCGGAGAGCCGCTCGTGCTGCCGCTGAGCTATTCGTCTGCGACGCTCGCCGCGGAGGTCCGCGTTGGCGTTAGCACGTCCTGCACAAACCCCGTTGGTTCCGAATCGACCAACGGCGCGGGTTATCAAGGCATCGTAGACTACGATGTCTTGGAAGCTGCGATGATCACCTACATCGCATTGCATCACATCCCTCCGGATCAATTGCCGATATTCATCCTGTACAACGTGATGTATTCGCAGAATGGGTCCATTTATCTTGGCGGCTTTCATTTTTCGGAGGCGTCCTATCCGCAGGTGCTGACGTCTCCCGGACAGACATTTATCATGGCCAATTTCCGCACCAACGGCACAGGACCGTTAGATGTCTCAATTCTGTCGCACGAAATCGCGGAATGGCTGGATGATCCCGGCGGATTCAATGCGTCGCCTCTTTGGGGAAACATAGGCGAAGTCACCGGCTGCAAACGGGATCTCGAAGTGGGTGATCCTCTGACCCAAACGGACCTGCCGCCGATGACAGGCTCGAACGGGTTTACGTACCATCTCCAGGAACTGGCATACTTTTCCTGGTTCTTTCGGACGACGTCAATAGGCGCGGGCAGCGTATTCTCCGATAACGGAACGCTGACCAAAGACGGAGGACCGGTTTGCCAGTAACGATGTGGGGTCTGCCTTTCAGGCTGCCGCCGGGCTTTGCCCGGCGTTCAGGTGGTTTGCTGGCGCCGCGCACAAGCACGGCTGAAGGCTCAAAGCCAAGCCTTACGCAGTTCCAAAATCATCCGGCGGTTTCCCTCGACGCACGACCGGACGGCAACAGCACCACGCGATTGCGGCCTTGGTTTTTGGCCATGTAGAGGGCGTTGTCGGCGACGCGGATGAGGTTTTCTACGTGAGGGGTAACACCCGGGCGCCAGCTTGTTCCTCCGAAACTGGCCGTACACAGGTAGCGGATTTCGTTGATGAGCATGGGCTCGTTAGCCAGCGCGCCCCGCATGCGCTCGGCCTGGCCGGACGTGCAGAAGTCGTCGCAGCCGGGGAGGACGATGAGAAATTCTTCTCCTCCATAGCGGCCGATGACGTCGTAGGGCCGCATGCAGTTGAGCATGCGGCGGGCGAACTCGCGTAGAACGGCGTCGCCGGCGAAGTGGCCGTGCGTGTCGTTGACCGCCTTGAAGGCGTCCAGGTCAGTCAACACGACGCCAAGGCCGCGATTTTCACGGATGGAGCGCGTCAGTTCCCGCTGCAGGATGTCGAGAATGGAAGACCGGTTCCACAAGCGCGTTAGGAAGTCCTTGGTGGCTTGCTCGCGCAGCTCTTCGCGAGCCGCTAACAGTTCCCGCTGGAGGTCGATGATGCGTGTACCGGAGCGGAGCCGCACGCGGAGCTCGTGAGGATCGAACGGCTTGGTGAGGTAGTCGTCCGCGCCGGACTCCATGCCTTCGATGAGATCTTCTCTTTGGCTCTTGGAGCTGAGCAGCAGAAGGTACGTATAGGCGCTTTCGGAGTCGCGCGAATGCTCCCGCACGCGCTTGCAGACTTCCGGTCCGGTGAGGCCGGGCATCACCCAATCGAGAATGGCGATGCGCGGGGGATTTTCGCCCCCCAGAACCTTCCATGCCTCTTCGCCGTCGCAGGCCATGACGACCTCGAAGCCCCACTTGCGCAGGGTGGCGTCCAACATGTGCCGCGAGACGATGCTATCGTCCGCGATTAAAATCCGCATTGCTATTTCTCTCGCCCACCCCGATTTTCAACTGTAGCGTACACGTGGCCCCCGCCCTCGGCGCACTGCTCCGGTCCTCTGCTCTATCCATAAGACATATCGCTTAGAGCGGGGAAGGCTTTAGCGCGCACCACCAAGCGGAATGATTTCCGCCGTTTTCAGCGCAATGAAACGCAAAGCGGCTAGAATCAGAACGATGATCGCGAAGATTCGCAAGGCCGTGTTCCCCGCCGCTGGGTTGGGAACGCGTTTTCTTCCCGCCACTAAGGCCCAACCTAAGGAGATGCTTCCCTTGGTAGATAAGCCTCTGATCCAGTATGGAGTCGAAGAGGCGATGCACTCCGGAGTGCAGAACATTATCATCGTTACGGGGCGCGGCAAGAGCGCCATTGAAGATCACTTCGATGTGAGCTTCGAGCTCGAGCATTTATTGGAGACACGCAACAAGAAAGAGCTGCTGGCGACGGTGCGCTCTGTGTCCGACATGATCGATGTCTCTTATGTGCGGCAGAAAGAGGCGCTGGGATTGGGTCATGCGGTTCTGAGAGCAAGAGAGCTGATTGGCGGTGAGCCCTTCGCCGTAATTCTTTCGGACGACGTGATCGATTCCGAGGTCCCCTGTCTGCGGCAATTGATCGACGTCTACGAATTCTACGGCGCGCCTGTAGTGGCGCTGATGGAGGTTCCGAAAGAGAACATCTCCGCATATGGCGTAGTGGACGCCGAGCCGGTCGCGCACGCCGGCGGGCAGGACCGGCTGTATCGCGTCCGCAACATGGTCGAGAAGCCCAAGGCCGACGATGCGCCTTCTAATCTGGCCATTATCGGGCGATACGTGCTGACGCCGGAAGTATTCGCTTCGCTGGACGCGATTGAGCCGGGCAGCGGCGGGGAAATTCAATTGACGGACGGCTTGAAGCACCTGCTGCGCAGCCGGCCGATTTACGGATATCGCTTCGAGGGCACGCGCTACGACGCAGGCGATAAGCTGGGATTTTTGAAGGCGACAGTGGAATTCGCGCTGAAACGCGACGATTTGGGCCACGAGTTTCGGTGTTATTTGCAAGGGATGAGGTTATGAAGAAAGGGGTCAGGAGCCAGAAGTCAGGATTCAGGAGATTCGCGGTGCTGATCGCTTTTGCGGCGTCGGCATCTGCCGGGATCACGGACGACGTGAGGGCAAAACTGAGTTCGAACGATTTTTCGGGCGCCGCGAGCTTGATCCAAAACTACCGCCGAGCACGCGGTGTGACCGCAGAGATGTTGGAAGCGGATAGCTGGATGGCGCGAGGCGAGCTTGGCCGCAGGAATCTCGCCGAAGCCGAAAAGTACGCGCAAGAGACCTACTCTCTTTCTGTGGCGGAATTGAAAAAGCGCCCGCTCGGCCGCGATCCGAACGCCCCTCTCGCGCTGGCGTTAGGCGCCGCGATTGAAGTGCAAGCCCAGGTAATGGCGGCGCGTGGGGAGCGCGCCTCTTCCGTTGCCTACCTCCGCGGCGAGCTTGCCAAGTTTCAGAGCACATCCATTCAGCCGCGTCTCCAAAAGAATCTGAACCTGCTCAGTCTCGAAGGAAAGCCCGCGCCGGCGCTCGCGGGAGTGTCCTTGCCTCCCGGCAAGACAGCGCTTCTGTTCTTCTGGGCGCATTGGTGCCCGGACTGCAAAGCCGAAGCCGCGATCCTCAAGCAGGTGAAAGCGGAGTTCGGAGCCAAGGGCCTCGTGCTGCTGGCGCCGACGCAGCGCTACGGATACATCGCGGACCAGGACAATGTACCGCCCGCCGTGGAGAATCGCTACATCGAGCAGGTGCGGCAACAGTTTTACGTTGGAGTAGTGGAAGGTCCCCTGATCGTGAACGAGCAAAACTTCCGTGTCTACGGCGCGAGCACCACGCCAACGCTCGTGCTGGTGGACCGCAAAGGCATCGTCCGCATGTACCATCCGGGCGCGATTTCGTATCCCGACCTCCGGGCTCGGATCGTTGCGGCGATATCATAAGAACCCGAATGTGGACTCCTTTGCCGTCGAAACGCCTGCTCGAAAGCGGTTCACGCGCGCGGAGTTCGATCGCTTGTGCGAGCTGGAAATCTTCGCAGGCCCGCGATGTGAGCTGATCGACGGCGAGCTGCTCGATAAGTCCGGGCAAAGTCCGCAGCACGCCTGGTCTATCTGCGCTAAGTGTGGTTCGTAAGCATGTTTAGCGCTTCCCGGCTTCGAATTCAGGCGCCCGTCGAAGCCGCCGGGCAAGATGAGGAATGGAGTCTTCCCGAGCCGGATCTTGCTATCCGGGCCGGCGCGACCGCAGAATACCACCGCCGCCATCCTCGCGGAAACGAGCTTCTACTCGCGGTCGAGGTCTCTGACTCGTCCACCGCCTTCGACCTCAGCCGCTAAGCAGCCCTCTATGCTCACGCCGGCGGTCCCGAATATTGGGTTCTGAATCTCCCCCGGGGCGGCTTGTGGTCCATCGCCGGTCGGATGGGGCCGAGTACAGGCACATCCAGATCCATTCCGAAGACGACACGGTTTCTATGGAGGCACGGGCTGAGACAGTGCGGGTTGGCGATCTGCTGCCTCGAGCGGCGCCGCTTACCGCGCCACCCGCGTCTGCACCCGGTAATCCTCCACCGCCGGCATCCTGATCACCCGGCACATCTCGAAAAGCCGCGACCGCGCCCGGACGCCGATCACCTCGGCGAGACTCTTGCGGCTCACCGCTACGCCGCTCGCGTCGCGGTAATCCAGCACGCGGCCGGTGACGTCGTCGTCGGGAAGGTTGGTCGTGGCGATCAGCGGCTTGAGATGATTGCAGCGGTAGGTGATGATCGAGGTTACCGTATCTTCCACCCAATCCGTGACGCGGTGCGATCCCAGATCGTCGAGCAGCAATACTTGCGCATCCAACGCCGAGCGATAAGCCTCGCGATCGCTCGATCCCGAAGCGCTGTCGAAGCCGGCGCGGATGCGGTCCAGGAGGTTTTGATAGTCGAAGAAAAGGCCCTCGAACCCCCTTTCCAGGATGGCTTTGAGCGCGCCGACCGCCAAATGGGTCTTGCCCGTCCCGGTGTCGCCGATGAGCAGCAATCCGGGGCGGTCCGGCGCGGGAAATTCCCGCACGAAAGCTTTAACCTGCAATTGCACTTTCCCGAGGCCGTCTCGCGCAAGTGGGTTATCTTGAGGGATTTTGAAATTGTCGAGCGCCGCGTCTTCGTAGTTGGGGGGAATCCCAGCTTTCTGGCGGATCGACTGCATCCTTGTCGAAGCCGCGCATTCGCACTGCTCCGCGTAGGAAAGCCCGTCAGCCCGCTGGATGCTCTTCCACCCGGCGCCGCCGCAAATCGCGCAAGTTGATTCGGCCACAATTACTCCACTACGATCAGAGCTTCGCCCGCGACGACCGCGGCGTCGGGGCGCGTCCGCACCTCTGCCACGCGGCCCGCTTTGGGCGATTTCATTTCATTCTGCATCTTCATCGCTTCCACCACAACCAAGCCTTGCCCGGCCTCGACTGGATCGCCGGGTTGCACCAGCACACGCACCACCTTGCCCGGCATCGGCGCGGATATTTCCTGGCGTCCGCCCCCGGCGGGACCGGACTGGCGCCCGCGCAATTCGCGCGGATTGAAGATCTCGGCCGCGAGCGGCCTGCCGTTTACCAGCACCTCCCCGCGGGCGCCCTCCGCGATGCGATACACGCGGCCATTCAACAGCACGGATTGGCAACCCGGCTCGAGCGACGCAGCGGAGCACTCGCCCTCCACGGCGCCGCCGTCCTCGCGCCGGTAACGGAAGCTCGATCCCTGAATCTGAATGCTTCCCGCGCGTCCCCCGACCCGAGTGTCACGCGTCATCGAAGCAATGACTCAATCCCCGCCGCGAGCCAGGCGCTCTTTGCCTGCCCGGCCGGCGCGACATGCTTAGCGGCAGATGCAGCCGTCGCCAACGCGATCGCGGCGGCGGCCTCCTCTTCCGCTCCGGCCGCTTCGCGGGCGAAGGTTCGCCTGGCGAGAAATTCGGTTGAAAGGCGGCCGGCCCGGAAGTCGGCATCGGCCAAGATCTGCCGGAAGAAAGCCACGTTTGTGCGAATTCCGCCGATCTCATACTCCACCAAAGCGCGATCCAAACGCCGCATTGCTTCCTCGCGCGACGGCGCCCAGGCCGCCAGCTTCGCCAGCAGCGGATCGTAATCCACGGGAACGTCCCAGCCCCCATATACGCCAGAGTCCAAGCGGATGCCTGGACCCGACGGCTCGCGCAAATGCGTAATGCGTCCGGGCGACGGCAAGAACTGGCTCGCCGGATCTTCGGCATAAATGCGACACTCGATCGCCGATCCTCGCCACGCGATATCCCGTTGCGTGAGCGTAAGCCGCTCACCTGCGGCGATGCGCAGCTGCCACGCAACCAGATCGACGCCGGTTACAAGCTCGGTCACGGGATGCTCTACCTGCAGTCGCGTATTCATCTCGAGGAAGTAGAAATTCAGATCGCGGTCGACCAGGAACTCCATCGTGCCCGCGTTTGCGTATCCTGCCGCCCGCGCGATACGGAGGGCCGCTTCGCCCATACGCGCCCGCAGCTCGGGATGTTGAAGCATCACCGGCGACGGGCACTCTTCCACCACCTTCTGATGCCGCCGCTGAATGGAGCATTCGCGCTCGCCCAGGTGGATTAGATTGCCGTAATGGTCGCCCAGTACTTGGACTTCAATATGCCGCGGTTCCACCACTTGTTTTTCGAGATAGACGTCGCCGCTCCCGAACGCGCGGAAGGCCTCGCTAGAGGCGTCGCGAAGAGCGGCGGACAAATCCTCCTCGCGATCGACACCGCGCATGCCCTTGCCGCCCCCGCCGGCCGCGGCCTTGAGCAAAACCGGAAATCCGAGCTCGCGGGCAGTGCGCTGGGCTTGTTCAAGATTTTCGATCTTTTCCTGTGTGCCGGGGACCACCGGAGCGCCCGCGGCGATGGCGAGTTGGCGCGCTGCCGTCTTCGATCCCATTCTCCGGATGGCCTCCACGGGCGGGCCAATGAAAACGATTCCGGCTTTCGCGCAAGCCTCCGCAAATTCGGCGTTTTCGCTCAGGAATCCGTAGCCCGGATGGATCGCTTCGGCGCGGTGGTCCTGCGCTGCCTTCAGAATCCTGTCGATGCGCAGATAGCTTTCGCTAGCGGGCGCGGGGCCTAGATAAGCGGCTTCATCGGCGAGACTCACCGCGAGCGAAGCGCGGTCGGCATCGGAATAAACCGCGACGCTTCGAATGCCTTGCTCGCGTAGAGCTCGAACGATGCGCACTGCGATTTCACCCCGATTGGCCACCAAGACCTTGCCGAACATGAACGTCGATTGTAACAACCCGCCGCCCTTCAGGGACGTGAGACAATTCCCCTATGCCTTTTCGGGCGCCGCAGCACGGCTCGGGGCAATCAAGGAGACTCGCAATGAATTTTCGCGCAATCGCAATGGGGATGGTGCTTTTCGCCGCTTCCTGTTTCGCGGCGGACGTGGATGGGAAATGGACGGGGACGATGAGTACGCCGAATGGCGACTTTCCGGTAAACTTCACGTTCAAGGCAGACGGCGCGAAGCTGGACGGATCCACCATGGGACCGGACGGCGGCGAAGTCAAAATCCAAAACGGCAAGGTGGATGGAGAAAAGATCTCGTTTTCGATCACATTCGACTTCGGCGGGATGCCGTTTACGCTGAACTACGCCGGAGCCGTGGACAAGGATCAAATCAAATTCACCATCGACATCATGGGCATGCCGCTCGACCTGGTAGTGAAGCGGGCAAGCTGAGAAAAGCACGGTCTGGGGAGAGGTTGTGTCAAGAAGGCGCGAAAGCGTCATGCTGTACGAAAGATGAAGGAGGGCCCTTCGGAGCCGCTCTGTAGGGGGAGGCTTCAAACTGCCATAGGCTGCTACGGT
>DASQJB010000213.1:0-6377 GCA_035631295.1 Bryobacteraceae bacterium
CCTCCAGGCAGGGTCGAATTCGTGAGACCGCAGTCTCAATCCAATAGAATACACCAGCCGGCCCCTGTTCAGTTTCGGAGCGCGGTCCGCTTTCGAGTCCCATTTTGAAAGTCCGGCGGTCTTTTCCCCTCGGCCAGCTAAGGGTTTTTGCTGATTTCAGGCTACATAGAGCCCTAAGCAGCACTGGTCCAGTCCTTGCATTGATCTCGCACAAGGAGATCGGCCATGACAACGTGCGCGGCGCAGATGCAAAGAACAGAAAACGCGGTCGCGGAGGCGTCGTGCCTCCGCGACCAGATGATCACGGAGCATCTTCCTTTGGTGCGCGCGATCGCCATGCGCATGCACGGCAATCTGCCGGTACAGGTGGATCTCGACGATTTGATTCATGCCGGCGTTTTGGGCTTGTTCGACGCCGTGAATCAGTACGATCCAAACAAGAGCGTCGCGTTCGCCCGCTACGCCAAGCATCGGATACGGGGCGCCATTCTCGACAGCCTACGCCAGCTTGATTGGGCGTCGCGCGACATGCGGAGACGCCGCAAACAGGAAGAACCGGCCACCTACGAACTCACTGTAAAGCTGGAGCGCACTCCCGCCGAAGCCGAGGTTGCCGAAAGGCTTGGCCTCGAGTTGGAGCGTTGGCGCGTCTGGAAGCTGGAGATCCAGAGCGCGGGATTAATCTCCGCGTCAGCGCGTCCCGCCGACAGTGAGGAGCTTCCGCCGCCGGATTTCCCCGCCGGTCCGGAGAGCCGGCCCGATTCCATCTGCGCCCGCCGGCAACTGCGTTCGATGCTGAACGACGCCATGAGAGCGCTTCCGGAGCGGTACCGCAAAGTGGTAGTACTCTACCATTCGAGACAAATGACGATGAAGGAAATTGGCGGCATTCTGGGCGTCAACGAAAGCCGTGTCTCGCAGATTCACAAGCTGGCCTTGGACAAAATGGCCGTCGCTTTGAAAGCCGATGGCGTCCTTTCCAGTCAGGCGTTCTGAGCTCATATCGAACGTCGACGATTGGGACTCAAATAACCGCTATTCAATCTGCCGCATAATCCAGAGCACCTCCGCCGGATAGGACGGAAGCGGATTGTAAGTAAACAGCTTCTCGCGGAGGGTTTTCCCCTTGTAGGGTGGTTGGTCGGCCAATCGCCAAGCGACGTAATTGATGCCCGCCTCAATCGACGCAAAGCTTTGGCGCCCGGAATTGTATCCCCAGCGATTGTTCTGTCTCTCTGTCAACCCACACTGCGTCTCGCGGATCGACAAGGCCGGCAACATTCGGTAATCGAGGCCGTAGCGGTCCGCGGCCCGAATGTATTCGGAGATATGTTGCGGCATGGGGCAGCCGTAATGGCGGAAAAATCGCTCCAGCCGTACGAAACGAGCATCGGGCGAGGGCTTGAACCCCGCTTCCGAAAGATTGGCTGTGGCGTGTGAGCAGAAGGCAAGGCCAGCCGCGCCCAGGGTTTGCCCGCCCCGGCGCAGAAGTCGCGGTAACCGCGCAGACCAGTTCATACCGTCCAGAGATAAGAACTCAACGCATATCGTTTCTGCTGTCGGCCAAATTCCGTACGCGCCGCCTGCGAGCGTACTTGCGGGCGCGCTAGCTTTAGAGCACCGGACCAACGCTTCGAATCAGATAACTGCAGCGCTCGAAAAAACGAACCCACGTAGAATAAACCCATAATTATCAGGCTGTTGAAGAGACTCAAATTTGCCGTTACGGAAACCGCTTCGTGGATATATAACATTAGAAAGTCTAATACTGAGGCGCTATAAATTTTGTTGACGTGATAATGCGATCCAGGGTATTCTGAAACATGTCCTTCCCTCCCAGCGCCCAAGGACTATACCATCCTCAGCACGAACACGACGCGTGCGGGATGGGTTTTATTGTAAACCTCAGCGGACAGAGGTCTCATGATATCATCCGCCAAGGAATCGAGATCCTCATCAACCTGACGCATCGGGGCGCTTGCGGCTGCGATCCGGAAACGGGTGACGGCGCCGGAATCACCATCCAGATTCCTCACGAATTTTTCTTGCGCGAATCCAAAGCTCTCGGATTTTCGCTGCCCGAGCCGGGCGCTTACGGCGTGGGCATGATGTTTCTTCCGGTCGAGCCGCGCCAGCGGCTGATTTGCGAAGGCGTGGTCGAGCGCATCGCCCGCGAGGAAGGCTTAACCGTGCTCGGCTGGCGCGACACGCCCGTCCGCGGCGACGCCATCGGACGCCAGGCCCGCGCCACGCAGCCTTATATCGAGCAGTTCTTCGTGCGCAGCTCCGCTGCGATGACCCAGGACGAGTTGGAGCGCAAGCTATATGTTGTCCGCCGGCGAACCGAAAACGAAGTCGCCGCATCGGATCTACACGAAAAGGACTTCTTCTACGTTCCCTCGATTTCCACCCGCATCATCATCTACAAAGGACTGCTGCTCGCGCCGCAGATTTCGGACTTCTACGGCGATCTTTCCGATCCGGAAACTCGCAGCGCCATTTGCATGGTGCACCAGCGCTTCTCCACCAACACCTTCCCCACTTGGCAGTTGGCGCACCCCTATCGAATGATCTGCCACAACGGCGAGATCAACACGGTTCGCGGCAATGTGAACTGGATGCACGCACGCGAAAGTGTCCTCAAATCCGACCTGTTCGGCGAGGCCTTTGAAACAACGTTCCCCGTGATTCGGCCCGGACTGAGCGACACCGGCTCGCTCGATAACGCCGTCGAGATGCTCACGCTGGCTGGTCGCGATCTACCTCACGTAATGGCCATGCTGATCCCCGAAGCGTGGGACGCAGACTCGACTATGCCGACGGAGAAAAAGGCGTTCTACGAATATCACGCCTCTCTCATGGAGCCTTGGGACGGACCAGCGGCCGTCGCCTTCACAGACGGCAAGTGGCTCGGCGCTACGCTCGACCGCAACGGCTTGCGCCCCGCCCGCTACTTGGTCACCAAGGATGGTGTGCTGATTTTGGCCTCAGAGACTGGCGTTTTGCCAGTCCGCCCAGAAGAGGTCGCCTACAAAGGCCGTCTCCAGCCCGGCAAGATGCTGCTGGTGGATCTTGTCAACAAATGCTTCGTTCCCGACGAGGAAATCAAGCGCCTGCTCGCTTCGCGCCAGCCTTATTCCGAATGGCTCGACAAAAACCAGATCACGCTTGACGATCTGCCGGACCCACCGCGCGTTTACGGCGCCGACTCCAAGACGCTAATCACGCGACAGCGCGCCTTCGGCTACACCGAAGAAGATCTGCGCTTGTTGATGACGCCCATGGCGGCCAATGGCGAGGAGCCCGTGGGATCGATGGGCGTCGATACGCCCCTTGCCTGCCTCTCCGACCGCCCGCAGCCCCTGTTCAATTATTTCAAGCAGCTCTTCGCCCAGGTGACCAATCCGGCCATCGATCCGATCCGCGAGGAGCTTGTCATGTCGCTTACGAGCTACATCGGCACCGAGCGCAACATCCTGGAGGAAACTCCCCAGCACTGCCATACGCTGAAGCTTCCTCATCCTATCCTCACCAACAAGGATCTGGAAAAGCTGCGCCGCGTGAGCTGGGGCGATTTCCTCGGGACCACGCTTCAAGCCGTATTCCGCGCTGATGGCGGGGAAGCCGAATTGGAGCGCGCTCTGGACGGCTTATGCCGCAGAGCCTCCCTCGCCATTCGAGACGGCTATCGCCTGCTGATCCTCTCCGACCGCGGCGTGGACCGGCAGTACGCCCCCATTCCCAGCCTGCTAGCGCTTACCGCCGTCCACAATCATCTGGTGCGCGAGCGTACACGCACACAGGTTGCCCTTATCATCGAATCCGGCGAGCCGCGGGAAGTCATGCACTTCTGCCTGCTGATCGGCTACGGCGCGAGCGCCGTCAATCCGTATCTGGCGATCGAAGCGCTCGAAGATCTTGCCGCGCGGGGCCGCTTGGGCAATACGACCTTTGAGGCGGCGCTTAAGAATTACCGCAAGTCGATCAACAAGGGCCTGCTGAAAGTATTTTCCAAAATGGGCATCTCCACGCTCCAAAGCTATCGCGGAGCGCAGGTGTTCGAAGCCATCGGCCTGAACAAATCGCTGGTGGAGAAATACTTCACGGGCACGGCCTCCCGCATCGAGGGCGTGGGCCTGGATGTGCTGGCGCGCGAGGCCCAGGTGCGCCATCAACACGCCTTCCGTGCTGTTACCGAGTCCGATACCGAGCTGGACATCGGCGGCGATTATCAATATAGGGTCCGCGGCGAATATCATCTACTGAATCCGCTCACGATTGGCAAGCTTCAGCATGCCGTCCGCGAGAATCGCTACGAGACTTTCCAGGAATACACCGATCTGATCGACCGCCAAAATGAGGAACTCTGCACGCTCCGCGGCCTGATGCAGTTCAAAGAGGGCCGGCCCGTGCCGATCGAGGAAGTGGAGCCCGCTAGCGAAATCGTCCAGCGCTTCGCCACAGGCGCCATGTCGTTCGGCTCGATCAGCAAGGAGGCGCACGAAACGCTCGCCATCGCCATGAACCGCATCGGCGGTCGCTCCAACACCGGCGAGGGCGGCGAGGACGACGCGCGCTACAAGCCCGATCCCAACGGCGACTCCCGCCGCAGCGCGATCAAGCAAGTGGCCTCCGGCCGCTTCGGCGTCACCACGAATTACCTGGTGAACGCCGACGATCTCCAAATCAAGATCGCCCAGGGCGCCAAGCCCGGCGAAGGCGGCCAGCTCCCCGGCCATAAAGTCGATGAAGTCATCGCCAGGGTCCGTCACTCCACGCCCGGCGTTCCGCTCATCTCTCCGCCGCCGCATCACGACATCTATTCCATCGAAGATCTGGCGCAGTTGATTTACGACTTGAAGAATGCCAATCCGAAGGCTCGCATTTCGGTGAAGCTGGTGGCCGAGGTCGGCGTAGGCACCGTGGCCGCGGGCGTGGCCAAGGCACATGCCGACGTCGTGTTGATCAGCGGACATGACGGCGGCACCGGCGCCAGCCCGCTCACTTCCATCCGCCATGCCGGAATCCCTTGGGAGCTCGGTTTGGCTGAAACTCAGCAAGTCCTCGTGCTGAACGATCTGCGCAGCCGCATCATCGTGCAAACCGACGGGAAGCTGCAAACCGGCCGCGACGTTGCCATCGCGGCGCTGCTGGGAGCCGAGGAGTTCGGCTTCTCCACCATGCCGCTGGTCGCCATGGGCTGCATCATGATGCGCAAATGCCATCTCAACACCTGCCCGGTGGGCATCGCCACGCAAGATCCCGTGCTGCGCAAGAAATTCGCCGGCGCTCCCGAGCACGTCATCAATTACTTCTTCTTTATCGCCGAGCAAGTTCGCGAATACATGGCCGCGCTTGGCTTCCGAAAATTTGACGAAATGGTGGGGCGGGTGGACATGCTGGAGATGCGGCCCGCCGTGGAGCATTGGAAAGGCCGCGGCCTCGACTTCTCGCAACTGCTCTATAACCCGCAAGTCCCTAGCCGCGTGGGACGCCGTTGCACAATGGCGCAGGACCACGGGCTTGACGCCAGCCTCGACAATCGTTTAATCGAGTACGCAAGACCGGCGCTGGAGCGCGGCGAGCCGGTGGAACACTCCCTGCCCATCCGTAACGTCAATCGCACCGTGGGAGCCATGCTCTCGGGCGAGATTGCGCGGCGCTACGGCTCCGAAGGGCTTGATCCAGGGACCATCCATTTCAAATTCACTGGAAGCGCGGGACAAAGCTTCGGCGCCTTTCTAGCCCGCGGCGTGACGCTGGAACTCGAAGGCGACGCCAACGACTATACCGGCAAGGGGCTTTCGGGCGGAAAGCTGATCGTCTATCCTCCGCGCAACGCGACGTTCAAGCCCGAAGAGAATATCCTGATCGGCAACGTGGTGTTGTATGGCGCCACTTCGGGCGAGGCGTACTTCAATGGCCGCGCGGGCGAGCGCTTCGCGGTCCGCAATTCAGGCGCGACGGCCGTAGTGGAAGGCGTGGGCGATCACGGCTGCGAATACATGACTAAGGGTCTTGCCATTATTCTCCACGACACCGGCAAGAACTTCGCTGCCGGCATGACGGGCGGAATCGCCTACGTGCTTGATGAAACCGGCGAATTCGCTAGCGTCAAGTGTAATCGCGCGAGCGTCGATCTCGATCCGCTGGATCGCAAGGACGTGGAGGAGCTGCGCTATTGGATCGCACGCCACGCCGAGCATACCGGCAGCCGGCGCGCCAACTGGATCCTGGACAATTGGGAGCGCCTTCTGCCAAAATTCGTAAAAGTGTTTCCGCACGAATATAAACGCGTGCTAGGAGTGAAACGGCACGCGGCGGCCTCGGCATAAACGCCTTCCTCGCGGTTTCAAGAGATGGGTAAAGTCACTGGA
>DASQJB010000214.1:0-29283 GCA_035631295.1 Bryobacteraceae bacterium
GTCTCCGCGTTGAACAACAGCAATCTGATCCTTCCCGCGGGCGACGTGAAGATGGGGCCTTTCGACTACTATCTGTACTCCAACAGCCTTGTAAAGAACGTGGCGGACGTCAACAGCCTTCCCATTAAAACGGTAGGACAGCAAACCGTCACCATTGGCGACGTGGGCGAGGCCAAGGACGCCAATCAGATCCAGTACAACGTGGTCCGGGTGGATGGCCAGCGTTCGGTGTATCTGCCGATTCTGAAACAAGG
This sequence comes from Bryobacteraceae bacterium, assembly GCA_035631295.1. GTDB lineage: Bacteria > Acidobacteriota > Terriglobia > Bryobacterales > Bryobacteraceae > Palsa-187. The sequence goes on from DASQJB010000214.1 coordinate 255, forward strand.
CGGAGACACCAACACGATCCAGGTGGTGAATGGCATTCGGGACATACTCCCCAAGCTGCTCGACGTTCCGCGGGAGGTCGCCAGGGAGCTGGTGTTCGATCAATCCGCCTTCGTCAAGGAAGCGATCCGCACGCTGCTCGACGAAGGCGCCATCGGGCTGGCTCTGACCAGTCTCATGATTCTGGTCTTTCTGGGGAGTCTGCGCGCCACTAGCGCCGTCTTCCTGTCGATTCCTCTCTCCGCGGTAGCGACCTTCGTCGTTCTGTACCTACTCGGGAGCACGGTGAACACCATGATCCTCGGAGGACTGGCGCTGGCCTTTTCGCGCATCATCGATAATTCCGTCATCTCGCTCGAGAACATCTATCGTCATCTCGAGATGGGATCCTCGCCCGAGGTGGCAGCGGAGCAGGGTGGCGGCGAGGTGAGCATGGCCGTACTGGCCGCGACGCTCACGACCGTTGTGGTGTTCTTTCCCGTGACGTTTCTGTATGGCGTCAGCAAGTTTCTGTTTTCGGCTCTCGCGCTCGCCGTCGTCATTTCGCTGTTTGCATCGTATTTTGTAGCGATGACGGTGATTCCATTGTTTTGCGCGCGACTCTTGAAACGCATGCACGACGTTCACGAAGCAGTGGAGCGTAGCGGAGGATTCAACGCGTGGTTCAATCGCGGCTTTCAGTCCCTGTTGAACTGCTATGAATGGGCCGTCCGCGGCGCTCTACGATATCCGGCGGTCACGGTGGTGCTGCTCTTGGGCGTGTTTGCCGCCAGCTTAGGGCTTTATCCGCGCCTGGGTGTTTCCTTTTTTCCGCGTACCGACGCCGGCCAGTTCACCATTAACCTGAAAGCCCCCACCGGCACGCGCATCGAGCAAACCGAAGAGGCCGTCGCCAAACTCGAGACGCTGATCAAGCAGACGGTGGATCCTGCGGATTTCGGGATGGTGGTCTCTAATATTGGAATTGTCCCGGATTTTTCCGCACTGTACAGCAGCAACGCAGGACCCTATACCGCCACGATTCAAACGCAACTAAAGGACTCGCACAAAACCGGCAGCTTCGAGTATATGGATCGCGTGAGGCGGGCCATCGCCGAAAAACACCCGGAGCTGCGCACGTTCTTTTCGAGCGGCTCCATGGTCGACGCGATTCTGAATTCGGGGATGGCCGCGCCCATCGACGTTCAGGTGAGCAGCCGCAACCTGGACCGCGCCTACAGCGTGGCTCAGGACCTGGCCACGCAAATACGAAAATTCCCCGGCGTCGGCGAGGTTTACATCCCGCAGGATATGAATTATCCGGCGCTGCGCTTGAATGTCGATCGCGTCCACGCCGCCGAGCTGGGATTAAGCCAGAAGGAGATCGTCGACAACGTGATTACAGCGGTGAATTCGAACACCATGATCGCGCCGAATTACTGGGTGGATCACCAAACTGGAAACGACTATTTCCTAACGGTGCAATATTACGAAAACGGCAAACCGGCGATCCACAATTTCATAGACCTCCAACAAATTCCGTTGCGTGGAGCCCCTATTAGCGGCCTTGTTGACGGCGCACGGCCGGCTTCCTTTCGAGGGGCCGATTCCAAACGCCCGATTACGGTTTTGGGCAACGTCGCCAAGCTGGAGTTCGTGCAGAGCCCCACTGAAATCGACCACTATCAGATTCAGCGGATCGCGGACGTGTTCGTCACCCCGTCGGGAGAAGATTTGGGCAAGCTTAGCGTCCGCATTAACGATTTAGTGGAGAAGCAGAACGTCCCCGGCATCCGCGTGAATCTGCGCGGCATGGTGCAGGGCATGAACGCATCTTTCACCAGCTTCGCCGAGGGTTTATCGCTGGCGGTGCTTCTGTTGTTCCTGATTCTGGTGGCGCAGTTCCGCTCGTTTAAGGATCCTTTTCTCATCATGCTGGCGATTCCGATGGGATTCATCGGTGTGCTGGTGACGTTGCCGCTCACGGGCACCACTTTGAACGTGATGTCGCTGATGGGCGTGCTGATGCTGGTAGGAATTTCGGCCTCGAACAGCATCTTGATCGTCGAATTTGCCCATCGTCTGGAGGAGCAAGGCAACTCGGTGAAAGATGCTGTGATCACCTCTTGCCGGGTCCGGTTGCGCCCTATTTTGATGACCTCGCTCGCGACAATTATCGGAATGATTCCGATGGCTCTGAAACTGGGCGCGGGAAGCGAGCAATACGCTCCTCTGGCGCGCGCCATCATCGGCGGGCTGACGTCGTCGGTGATTCTTACCGTCTTTATCGTTCCAGCCGCCTACCTTCTGGTGTATGGGAGACAAAGACGCAATGTTCCTCAGAATCAAGCCTGACCGCTCCATTGAAGACACTCTTGGAGGGCGGGCTTTAGCCCGCGCGCGGCTTCAGCGCCGCTCCGGAAGCGAGGCTAAAGCCTCGCACGGGCTGAAGCCCGCCCGGGCCGCGTTTCCCCTCGCGGTCGTCGCATTGTTGCAGACTGCGGCGGCCCAATCTCAGCTTCCGCGGCTGACACTCCAACAGGCCGAGGCGATCGCCATTCAGAATCATCCGCAGATTGCGGCTGCGCAGAACGAAGTCAATTTCGCGAACCAGCAGATCGTCGTGAACCGCTCCGCGTATTATCCGAACGCCAGCCTCGACGCGAGCGCTTCGCAGGGCAATCGCGGGGCGCGAATTGGGGCGGGCGACCTGCCGGCCTCGCGCCTGTTTAACCGCTTTTCACCGGGCGTGGTGGTGCGGCAATTAGTGACAGACTCGGGACGCACGCCCAATTTAGTAGCCAGCGCGCGAGCGAATGCTCAAGCCGTAGCGCAAACGTCGCAAGCCACCCGCTACGACGTTCTGCTCGCGGTAAACCGCGCCTATTTCGACGTGCTGCGGGCGGAGGCCACTGTCCGAGTGGCTGAGCAGACCGTGGCCGCGCGCCAGCTTCTGAGCGATCAAGTGACGGAGCTGGCTCGAAATCAGCTCCGATCGCAGCTCGATGTGAGCTTCGCGGACGTGAACGTATCGGAGGCTAAGCTCCTTCTGCTGCGGTCGCAGGACAGCGTCCAGGAAGCGACGGCCGAGCTGGGCCGCGCGCTAGGGTCGGACCAGCCCGCGAACTATCAGCTCGTGGAAGAGGCTTTGCCTACCGGACCGCCAGCCGCCGTGACCAACTTAGTGACACAGGCGTTGGCAAATCGTCCGGAGCTTCAAAGCCTGCGCCTCGGCCGGAACGCAGCTTACAAATTCTATGAAGCGGAGAAAGATCTGTCGCGGCCGACGGTGGCGGCAATAGCGGTGGGCGGAGTTATTCCTTACATCAATAATCCGACCAGCTCGCCCATTCCGGCGGAATATGAAGGAATCGGCGCGAACGTGACGTTCCCGGTCTTCAACGGGCATCTGTTCTCGGCGCGAAGGGAAGCGGCGTTTCAGCGCGCCCTGGAAGCCGATCAGCGGCTCCGCGACGAGCAGGAACAGGTCGCCCGCGATGTTCGGGTGGCATGGGCGAACGCCAATGACGCCTACCAGCGCATCGACGTGACCGCGCAATTTCTGCGGCAGGCCTCTTTGGGACTTGATCTGGCGCAGGGACGCTACAATCTCGGTCTCGCTTCCATCGTGGAGCTGACGCAGGCGCAGCTAAGTCTGACGCAGGCGGAGATCGAAAACCTTACCGCGAAGTACGACTATCAGACGCAATACGCGGCGCTCCAATACACGCTGGGCGCGTTGCGGTGATTCTATTTGCAGCGGTCCGCCAGAGTGGGCTTTTCGCGCCATTTATCATGGCAGTTGGCGCACGCCGTGGTCATCGTGTCCGCAGCGTCGAGGATCTTGTCCTGATTCTTGGATTGCGCCGCCGCGTAAGCCTTCATTCCGGCGTCCCGAAGGCCCTGAACGGACTTCGGCCAGTCCGGGTTGTTCATCGGAACAGGCAGGCCATTCGCGCACTTACGTCCGGGAATCATTAGCAAATTGGCCGCCTCCGCAAGAGCCAGCGAGGCGTTCTCTACCGCCTGCCACCCGCCATAAGTGCTGACCAGCGGATCCGTCGCCAATGCGGGGTCCTTGCCAGGCGCGATCTTCAGGTCGGCGGGATTATCGCTTTGCGCCGCGAAAATGACGTTGGATGCCGGATACAAGATGCCGCGCATTAACTGGAGCAGGTTGGATTCAACTTGCATCCTGGGCGCCGTCTGCTTGGCGCCGGCCGTGGCCTTCGGCGCTGTTTGCGCGGCCAAGGATACAGCAAAGAGCGCCATTAATGCGGCCCGATATAGAGTTGTTCTGCGCATCCTGATATTCCCTTCGATCCGATTTGAAAATCGCCCAGCGACCGGGCGCACTACGAGGCGCCATCTCAAACTATCGGCTAGCCGCGCCGAATGCTAGTTATCTTTCGGCCATTTCTTTCCATCCTTGTTAACACGCGGCAAAGCAGCATGCTATGCTCGCAGCCGTAGATTCAGGTCCAGGTCGTACTTACATGCTTCTGCTTGCAGAGAATCCTCTCAACGAATCTCCGCTGACGTTTCCCGTCCTCGAATGCATTCATATCATTGGCTTCGCTTTTTCTGTTGGGACCATCGCGCTGGTCGACCTTCGGCTGCTCGGCGTCACAATGCTGAGGCAGACTGCGGCGGAGCTTCTGAGGGATACAAGGCTGTGGACGCTGGGCGGCATTGTCACGATGATTCTTTCGGGTTTGATGCTGTTCTCTTCCGACCCGGATATGTACTACCGGAACGCGTCCTTCGTATTCAAAATGATCTGCCTTGCCCTGGCAATTGTCTTTAACTACACAATCCATCGCAGGGTGGCGTCCACGAAGGGTCCGTCGATGAAGGGGAAGGTAGTGGCCTGCCTCTCGTTGGCGCTCTGGGGCTCGGTGGTCTTTGGAGGGATCTTTATCGCTTTCGTTAATCAGGAATTTTAGGTTTAAGTCGGGATCGTTCAGTCATGATTCTTTCACTTGCTCAGTGGGCTCAGAGCACGGCCTTTTTCACTGCCCTTCGCAGTTCCTGGTACGTGTATCCGGTGGTCTTGTCATTGCACCTTGTCGGCATTGCCATCTTTGGCGGAATGGTCCTGGTAACGAACATGCGTTTGATGGGGCTGGCCCTGCGGCATCGTTCTATCTCGGACTTAATCGATCAGCTCCGTGTCCCGAAGCGGTTCGGGTTGGTGTTGATCGCCACATGCGGCGTGCTCTTGCTGGGCGCCAAAGCCGAGGAGTATTACTACAACGCTTTCTTTCGCCTCAAGCTCCTGCTTTTCGGGCTGATTTTCGTTCACGGCTGGATTTTTCGCGGAAGCGTCTATTACAGCGCTTCGGAACTGGATCACGCCAGCCCGCGAATTCCTGGGCGAGCCAAGCTGGCGGCGTCGCTTTCCATCCTGCTGTGGGTGGGAGTGGCCTGCGCCGGAAGGGGGATCGGCTATATCGATCCGCCGCTGGATAAAATTCACGCACGGAAAGTGGCCGGTCCCAGGGCAGCCAAGCTGGCTTCAGTAAAGTCGCCGCGGATTAGAAAAGGCAGCGGGCTTTAGCGCGGAGCTACTCTCGGCCCGCGGGCTGAACTGCGGCGTTGCCCTCGTGCGGCAAATCCGAAAACACACCCCCAAAAATAGCGCCGCATCGCCCAGAGCACGCATCGCACGTTGCAGGCCGCGGAGTAATGGGCCAGAGGTTGCACATCCAGGTAAGGAGGTTTTCTTATGAAGATTACAGTGTTTGGCGCGCTCGGGCTAAGCGCTTTAGTGTTGATCGGCTTACCAGCTTTCGCGCATCATCCTTTTTCCTCCGAGTTCGACCCGAATAAGCCGGTAACTCTGACCGGTACCGTGGCGAAAGTCGATTGGGCAAAGCCTCACGCCTACATCTACTTAGACGCGAGAAACGAAGACGGAAAAGTTGAACAGTGGAAACTTGAGACGGCCAGCCCGGAGTTCCTGGCGGCGCACAGAATCAAGGAGTCGGCCTTCAAAAAAGGCGAAAAAATTACCGTGAATGCATACATGGGCACGAACGAGAGTCATCTTGCATCAGCTCGGGCTGTGACTATGCCGAGCGGACATAGCATGCAAGTTTGCGACCCTCAGGACGATAAAGGACCGGCAAAGTAACTCTGGCTCGCTCGCAAGCGCGACCCGCTCAAAGAACGGCGTACGCGAATCGACCACATCGTCACGCCTGTGACGACCAAGAGCGGTCCGGCGAGACCCAGGAGGACCCATAGAAGCCTTACGGGCCACCCTCCAAACCCCGCGGTGTGTAGTAAGTAGGACAGGCTCACAAGAGACTGAGCAGGGCTTAGGGGTTTTTCAAGAGCCAGCACCAAGCCTGTCGCGCCCGCCATAAGAACAAATGGAAGGGTCCAGAATCCGATCGTCCGATGCGCTCTCCCTTCAGATGGCGCCGGCCGTATTCGGTAGCCGTTAAACACGCGTCGACCGATTCCGGGCCATAAAAGCCAGATCCCACTAATGCCGAGAAAAGAAATGAGCAGCGCGCCTGCGGCGTTGAGGATCTGCCCGCCTCTTCCAGGCAAGAAACCGGTGTGGAAGTCTTTCAACGCGTTCAAAGCCCGTATTGAAAATGGAACTGCGCTGCCTAAATCGTCCCCGGTAAAGGCATTGAACAGACGCTCGGTCTGTTTATCCCCCTCAATCATCCATATCTCGACGAGTCCAGGCGGTTGTTTCCGCTCCCAGATCCATGTCACTTCGGAGCCGGGATGACGCTTTTGCGCAGCGTCCTTGAGTTGAACGCGAGTAAGGCGATTGGAGCGCAAAGCAATGGTGGGCCGCGGCGCCAACGCGCGATAGAGCTCCGGGTAGAAGAGGAGAGCGCTTCCGCTGAGACTCATGATGCCGATGTACAGGCCCGCTCCGAGGCCCACCCCAGCATGGAGTCTAAAAAGGGCTGCTCGACTGTTCCAGCGCATCTGTAGCCGGTGTCAGGATTTCGGTTCGTAGTAGCCGATCAATCGGCCCATCGTCAGAACGCCAAACCACAACACGAGGGAGAGGATCGCCGCCCATTTGGCGCGCGCGGGGATTTGGGGAGACTCGTCGATCTTTTCGGGGTGGTTATATACCAGCGGCCGGAAGATCAAAGCGTGGACGCCGATTAGCGTCAGCAACGTTAGTTTCCACCAAAAGAACGGATTGATGTAATATTTGTCCGCCTCGGAGCTTCCCAAAAGCAGGCCCATGGTAATCATGATCGTGCCGCCGACCCGTTTCCACGGCCGCAATGCTGACACGACTTCCGAGACCGTGTACTTTTTTAGGGCCAAACCTAGCAAGCGCATGTCGGTCATCAAGATCATGCCGCCGAACACCGCAATACAGCTCAAATGGGTGCTCATCACCACCGGGTATACCAGCGCGGACTCGCGGAGATCCGTCAGGAAGCCTACGCTCTGGATCGAGTGCATCACCTCAGCGAGAGACACGTGATTCCTCCAGGTCCGCCTTACACGAACGCGATAAACAATCCGCCGAACACAACCGAAATCCAAAGCGCCAGCGAAACTGCTCCCACGAGCACAGCCGCCCCGCCAGAAGGTCCCTCGGCGAGGGCCACTTTGCGGTGGATGGTGTAGTTGTAGAGGATCGCCGCCAGTAGGGCCACCATCTTGAATTTGAATGAAAAGTTGCGCAGGTACATCACTGGATCCGAGGAAAAAATCGCCGGTCCGGTGGTCAACATCACCACTAGGCCGACCAAGGTCCAGGGAGCTGTCGCTCTCAAGAGCTCCTTGGCCGAGTGGCGTAGCAGGCCCAGCCCCAGAAGCCGCAAATCGACGACCGCGATCGTGCCGATAGACAGCGTGAAGCCTGCGATATGGAGAATCTCCAGGAGAGGAAAGGACCATTCATTGTTGTTCAGCGGATTACTGGCGGGGTCGTATGCGAGCATGAGCCTTCTTACTTGACGTGATATCGTGCAACCACGGCTGCTATGACTCGGCTTTCCGAGGGGTTTAGCACTCCATCCTATCAAGTCAAGGGGGCGGCGGCCAGGTATCTTTTGGCCATTTCTTGCGGGGAGCCGCTGAACAGGACTGTTTAGCCCAGGGCAGGACGAGCTATGCCAAGGGTTCGCTCCGGCTCCACGCTACTGGAGGGATGTCACGCCCATTTTCAGTCCCAATACGCAATGAGTCTTCCCATGACAAACATGGTGGTCCAAAGGACCAAGGAGAGGATCGCGGCAACCTTCGCTTTGGTGGGGAGAACTGGGGATCGATCCATCTCTTCTGTCTTGTTGTAAACAATTGGGCGGAAAATCAGGGCGTGCACGCCAATCAAGCCCAGGATGATCATCTTGGTCCAAAAGAAGGGATTGGGCGCGTATTCTTCTGCCTTCGAGGTTGCCAAAAGCAGGCCCATGGATATCATGATGCCTCCCCCCAGCCGTTTCCAGGGACGTAAGCTGGTCACCACCTCGGTGATCGTCAGGCTCTTGAGGCTGAGCCCCAGAAGGCGTAGGTCCGTGGCGAGGATCATGCCGCCGAACAGTGGAATGCACGTCAGATGAGTCGACAAAACGATCGGGTACGCCAATACCGATTCGCTGAAGTCCGAGAGGAATTGAATGCTCTGGATAGAGTGAGCGATGCCCATGCCGCGAAGCCTCTATTGGAGAAACCCGATAAAAATCCCGCCAAACACAACCGACACCCACAGCAGCAGAGATACAATTGCCACCAGCTTGCTCAAGGCAGGCGGCGGGTTGTCCATTTTCGCCACTTTTCTATGAACCGTGAAATTGTAGAGGAGCGCCGCCACCAGCAGGGACATCTTGAGCAAAAACATAAACCTCCCATTAACTAGGTAGGGGGTCGGCTGCAAGTAAATGTCGGGTTGCGCCAGAAACAGCATCAGACCCGAGAAAACGACGAATACCAGCGCGATCAGCGTCCACGGCTCCGTGTACCTTAGAATCCGCGCGGCAGTCTCCTTCCGCAGGCCGAGGTTCAACATCCGAAAGTCTACGAGCGCTATCGATCCAATACTTACCGCAAACCCTCCAATGTGAACACACTCCGCCAGCGCAAATGTCCATTCGGCGTTGTTGAGTGTATCCGCGATAGCGTTCTGAAGAAGCATCTAGTTCCTCCCCTTCCTCCCTTTCCTCCCCGGCCGGTTATGAATGGTGTAGCTAAGGAGGATCACGGCCATCAACGCCACCACGCTGAAATGAAGGAAGGGTGCATCACCGGATCCTAGGAAAAATCGCCGGTCCGGCAGTCATCACCACGAGGCCGACCAGAGTCCAGGGTTCATGAATTCAGCTTAAAACGTGAGCTTCAGCGCCACTTGCACCAGCCTCGGCGAGGCGGCTTGAATGACATGTCCGAAGGTCCCTGTACCGAAATCACCGTTTACGGCAACAGGGCCGAAGAACTGCGCGTGGTTGAACGTGTTGAAGGTCTCCAGTCGGAACTGCAGCGCCCTGCTCTCGCTAAGCGCGAAATTGCGCAGGAGGGCAAGATCGAAATTCAAAGAACCCGGGCCGTGGAAAGATCGGCGGGATGCCGAGCCGGGCGTGCCGAGCGCATTTTCGGCAAACAGCGCCGTATTGAAATACGCCAGACCATTTCGCGGATTGTGGTTGATGTCGAGATTGCCAGAGGTGTAGTCGGGCAGATCCAGGCTATGATTATTCACACCGTTAGGCAAACTGCCCTCAAGCGAGTTGTCGCCGTGCTCGGCTAGCGTGATAGGAAAACCTGTGCTCGCGCGCGTTATGCCGGAAAGCGTCCAACCTCGTGCCAGCCAACGCGCGCGCTTCGTGAGGAGATCGAAAGGGAGTTGGTAGCGGTAGGTGGCCACGAAATTGTGCGTCATGTCCCACGCGGAGAGCGCCCGGGTCCGCTTATAGTTGAACGGATCGACGATATCGGAAATGCTCGACGCCTCGTCTAATGACTTGCTGAACGTGTAAGAGAGCATCAGGTCCAGGCGGCCGCTGGTGTGCCGGAGGCTGGCTTCGAACGCGTTGTAGCTCGAGTTTCCAAAGCTGCCCTCGTAATCGTCGTTGGCAAAATTCGAGCCCAGCGGGCCGCGGGTCCCTTGGATCGTTTGTCCTGAAGCGGTGGTGTAAGTGGCGTCTTCGCCAAAAGGTCCGCAAGTGGGCGACCCTGGCGCCACAGCGCTTGGCTTGCTCAGAGCGAGGCACAGGGCCGGATTGCCGGGGTTGGCCGAGTACACGAGCAGCAAATGATGTGCTTGCGAGCCGACGTAGCTCAGGCTGAGCACTGTATCTTTGTGAATCTCGCGTTCAATCGAGAAGAAATAGTTCTCGTTGTAGGGATACGTGTTGCCGCGATAGGGCGCCGTCATTCCGGCTTGCGGAATATAGGGCGAGAAATCGATATTCGGATTTGGATGATTCAGTGTCGCGTTGAGCGGCGGGAAGGTGAGAGGAAATGGATTCACGTGCGTCGCTCCATCCGCGGCGCTGATAAACGGCGTGGCGAACAGCGGCGGCCCGGGACTGGTGTAACTCAGCCCATAAGGGGGCTGCGGCTCGTCGATCGCGATTGTGTTGCCCTGTATGACCGTATAAAAAATTCCGTAGCCGGCCCGAATGCTGGTCTTTCCGGGACCACCAATGATCTTGCCGAGAAGACCGTCCGCCTTTGATGGAGAATAGGCGATTCCCAGCCGCGGCGCGAATTTGTTTTGTTGTGGAACCAGCGTGGGCGGTACTCCAGAATCGGTCGGATACACCAAGCTGGTAAACGCGGTGGGGTAGACCTGCGATTGCTGGCCCAGGTTGAAAGCGGGAATCTGATTATACTTCTCGGACCAATATTGCATCAGGTCCCAGCGAATACCGAAATTCAGCGTCAGGCCGGGGCGAACGCGCCAGCTATCCTGCGCGAATCCTGCGGCATATTTGTGGCGACCGTAGAAGGTCTGGGAATCCGCCTGATTATAGTTGCTGGCGACGCCGAGCAAGAAATCCGCGAACTCCGATCCTGTCTCCGTGCCGGTGAACAGAAAAGATCCGTTGAAGGTGGGATTGGGATTGACGTTGACTTGCTCGAAGCTGACTTGAACGCCGGCCTTCATCGTGTGCGGGCCGCGAACTTTTGAGAAATTGTCAATAACGGTGTACGTGTTGTTCGCCTGCTTGAGATTTGTGATGGGCGTTCCCATGACGAACGAAGGGAAGACGACGTTCTCAATTCCTTCAATCGATGGCGCTAGCGGGACAATTCCCGGCGTACCCAGGCCGGTAACGAATCCTTGGGAGGCCAGACTTGGCCCAACGCCGCCGGAAGGCTGGCCCACGTTATTCGAGCTGCGCATATAACTCAAGCGCAGCTCATTGACCATGGAGCCCCCGAATGTTTTCGTATCGCCCAGGTTGAAGACTTGCGAGCGCCCCAGATTCAAAGCTGCAAAACCTGGGACGCTCGCTCCGCCTTGTCCAGTTGGATATGGGTTATTCAGGTTGTAATCGTCGAAGAAATAGTAGCCGGAGATCAGGCCCCAGCGCGGGGAGCTGAAGTCCATCCGAAAGCTACCCTTGTCGTCGCGCAGCGTCTTTCCATAGGCGCCGGTTGAAAAAGTGGAATCGCCGACGTTGGGCGCAGGGATGTAAGGGAGCAGATGTTTAGCCGGCTCGGACCATGCCCGTTGGGGAATAATGCCGTTGGGAAAAACGCATTGCGCTGGGGATACACAGCCTGGCGTGTAATATGGCTCGTTCGCACTCACTCCATATCCGAGCCTCTGGGTGAGGATATTGGCCAAATAGGGGCCGCTCACTTCTCCGCTAAGCGAAGCCGATTGGTCCGCTAGATTTCCGGCCCGGTCCGCAAGCGAAGGGACGGGAATCAGGCCAGTATCCACTCCCTGGCTCTGCCTCGTTCCCTGATAGTCGCCGAACCAGAACAGCTTGTTCTTCCGGATGGGACCGCCGAGCGTGCCGCCGAACTGGTTTTGCCGGTAAAAGCTTCGCTCCGGAGAAAAGAAGTTGCGGGCGTCCAGGTCCGTGTTGCGCAAAAACTCAAAAGCTGAACCATGTAGATCGTTGCTTCCGGATTTGGTCACTACATTGACAACGCCGCCGCTATAATTGCCGAATTCGGCGTCGTAGTTGTTCGTGATAATGCGAAACTCCGCGATGGAATCGAGATTGGGGATGACGGTCGTGCCGCCGTTCATCAGCTCCTTAACATCGCCGCCGTTGACCATGAAGCCATTGGCGTCCTCCCGTTGGCCTGCGATGGATTGATTGCCGGCATTGAGTGTACCGGACGGAGCGATAGCCACCGAAGCGCCGGCCATCACGATGGAGTCGGGCTGCTGGGTCGTCACGGGGACGATGCCTGGCTGAAGGGCCAGAAGATCTGTGAAGCTGCGGCCGTTCAACGAGACCGCAGTCATCTCACGGTTTGAGACCACCTCGCCCAGTTGGGTGCTGGCGGTTTCGACATGGACGTCTGTCGCGGTGTCCGTGACAGTGACTTCCTCGGACCGTTGCGCCAATTGAAGCGTCATGCTTTGCTCGATGGCAGCGTTCGCATCGACCACGAGCCCGATGCGCTTCTCCGAACGGAAGCCGTCCGCCTCGAAGAGAATGTCGTATGTGCCGACCGGAACGCTTGGGAACGTGTAGTCCCCCTTTTCGTCCGCCGCGGTTTTCGTCTGAAGGCCCTGAGCCGTGTTGGTGATGGTAACAATCGCTCCTGGAATGGCGGCGCTGGTGGGGTCGGAGACCGTACCGGCGATCCGGCCGGTAATCGCAGCCTCGGACGGCTTTTGAATGATAAAAAGTGCAACCGCGATTAGCGCGACGCGTAAGAGCCTCATAGTTGTCCTTAGACAAAACTATCTATTGAGGGGGGCGCGGACCAGTTATCTTTTGGCCATTTTTGGATCTAGGCGTTCGGTGGGGCTGTGAGCTGTGGGCCCCTGGACTCCGCGAAACGACTCGGGTATAGTGCAGGTAACTTTGAGGAGTTGGTATGAGAATCACGCGGGATCTAACGTTTTTCGTAGTGGTTACAACGATCGTGGCGGGCTCCGCGCTGGGGCACCATGCGCTCGGGGCAGAGTATGACCTCACGCGATCCGTCAGACTGACAGGTACCGTTACGAAGGTCGAATGGGCGAATCCTCACGTTCGCTTGTACCTGGACGCGAATGGAGCGGGCTCTGGCGACGTTATGCACTGGGAACTGGAAATGGCGAGTCCCAATCTGCTGATCCTCAATGGGCTGAAAATCGACAGCCTGCGGCTGGGCGATATGGTGACCGTGAGCGCAAATCCGGCGCGCGACGGGTCTAACTCGGGCTACGCGCGCACGATTCGCCGCGGCGCGCGTTGATGGCTCGGTTCGCGCCGGAAATCGTAATGTAGAATCAAAGCAAGGCTAAATCTGTGATTCGCAGGGTCTTGCAATGGAGTCCGCGAGTGGCCCTCGCGTATGCCGGGCTGCTGATCGCCGTCATCGCACTAGCTGACTGGCAGCTGGAATTCAACGCCACTCTTGGTTTCCTTTACATCTTCCCGATGGCCGTGCTGGGTACGGTGTTGGGTTGGTGGCAACTGATCCTGGTTGCGATTTTTTGCACTTTCCTTTCGGATCGGCTGGACCCTTTTCCCATGGACATGGAATCCGCCCGCGATGTCCTGATCTTCCTCACACTGGCGATGACGGGATTCTTGGCGATGAACGCGACAAAGAGTTACCGGAGGGAGCGAGAGAGTCTGGCGGCGCAGCGCGCGGCGGAAGAACAATTGGAGTTTCTCATAGAGAGCAGCCCGGCCGCCGTCATCACGATGACCGCGCAGGGAGAGATCCTGCTGGCCAATCCGGCCGCCCACCGACTGCTGGGCGCCGCGCGCGGATCCCTTCCGGGCAGGAGCATCGCGCGCTACGTTCCGGCTTTAGGATCGATACCGTCAGTGGATGAAACTGCGAGAATCTTTCGCACAGAAATGCAGGCGCGCGGCCAGCGTGAAAATGGCGAGGCCTTTCTTGCGGACGTTTTCTTTTCCACTTACAGCACTCCGGCTGGTCCCCGGCTCGCGGCTCTGCTGGTGGATACATCCGAACATCTGCGCGAGCGCGAGGAGACTAGTTTGCAGCAGCTTCTCGCCGGGTCGCGTGTTTTGGTGGCGGCTGTCTCTCACGAGGTGAGGAATGTGTGCGGCGCCATCGGCATGATGCACGAAAACCTGGTTCGCAAGGGGTCGCTCAGAGGCGATCAGGATTTCGAAGCGTTGGGATCGCTGGTGGAGACGCTTAGCAAGATCGCTTCGCTCGAACTCAAGCAGAGCGTGGGGGCGCTGAATCCAGGCGGTGTGGACTTGAAAGAAGTTCTCACCGATCTGCGAATCATCCTTCAGCCGATTTGCGAGGAGTCCGATATCGAGCTGAAATGGAAAGTATCCGAAGAGTTGCCGCGCGTGCAGGCGGATCGTCACAGCCTGTTTCAGGTTCTGTTGAACCTGATGAAGAACAGCCAGCGTGTGCTGGAGACGGCGGAGAAAAAGTCGATCGAGATTTCCGTTTCCGTGAGATCCGATGCCGTTTCTATCCGCTTCACCGATAGCGGTCCGGGAATCCCTCCGGGGCAGAAGATCTTTCAACCCTTGCAAAAGGGCGCCGATCAAACCGGGCTGGGACTCTATTTGTCTCGCGCTTTCATGCGATCGTTCCGCGGAGACTTGCGGCACGATCCACAGCAGCCGGGATGTTCGTTCATCCTGGAACTGGCGGCTTTGGCGGAGCAACCGGAACAAAGCGCGCGATCGGTTGAAGATGAAGCGCATACGGCTATTACTGCTTGACGACCACATATTGTTCCGGGAGGGCCTTCGGCGGTTGCTGGTCTCCGAGACCGATTTCGAAACGGTAGCTGAGTGCGGCACGCCGAAAGAAGCCCTGGAGGCCCTGTCGCGCTTCGCCGTGGATGTGGTGCTTCTGGATTTCGACCTAGAGGACGATACCGGCACTCGGTTCATCGCTGCCGCGACGGCGGCCGGTTACAAAGGCAAAACTCTGATGGTGACCGCGGGCATGAGTCCGCTGGATGTTTCCGTCGCGAGAAAGCTGGGGATCTCCGGCATTTTCTTGAAGCACAGCCCTCCCGCATCCCTGCTAGAGGCAATTCGAGTGGTGGCGGGCGGCGGAGTCTGGATGGACGCCAAGATGACTCCCGCGCGAGCCGGCGGCGCAAGCTCAGAATCCAGCGCGTCCACGCACCTGAATGCGCACTTAACTCCGCGCGAACAGAAGGTCCTCCGGTGCGTCTTCGAAGGCCTGTCGAACAAAGAAATGGCGCACCAGCTCGGAGTTTCACAAAGCTCGGTGAAGGCGACGCTCCAGCATTTGTTCGACAAGATGGGCGTGCGTACGCGGGGCCAACTGGTGCGCATCGCCATCGAGCAATCGCTCGAGACGATCCAGCAGCCCTGAAGCGATCTGTAGCCGCGACGATTTTCGTGGCGCACGCACCCTCGAATGTCAAAGGACTGGCCGCAGGCAAGTCCTTTGCTTTCATATCCATCCTTGCCCGATCCTTCGGGATGGGAACACTCTTGCGTGCCGCGTCGAGACTCATCGCGACGCCTGCCGGAGTCTTCGCCAGAGCCGGGCCTCGACTGAGTGTCGAGGCGGCATGCACAAGTGCCTGCCGCCGCATTGGTTGCGGCTCCGCTGCTTTGTGGGGCAGCCAATCCTGGCCGCCCCGGCTTTTAGACGGCGTCTATTCGCGGGAGTCGATCAACGAGTCATATGACAGTCAGTGACCGGATAGTGACGCCTAGCTTTCAGAAACTTAGGGATAGGCTTCAGAAATCTACGGGGACCGAAAACTTGCGAGAGGTGGGACAATTGTTGTTGTGAGGCCCTGGTTGCACCGCTACGCCGTCGTGGCGGCGGCGTTCACGCTGCTGGCGATTTTCTCCGGTGCTTGGGTCACCAGCATACGGGCCGTCCCCGGAGCGCCGCTGGCGATGGAGAGAATCCACCTCGCGATCGCGGCCTTCGCGGCAGCGCTTGTCGCTGGCCTGTCTCTTTGCCTGGTGTTGTCCAGGTTGCGCTTGCTCGGATGGGGCCTGCTAGCCGTCTGCCTCGCGGAAGGCGCCCTGGGGCAAACGCCCGCCGCAATCGCCCACGCAGGCTTGGCTCAAATCCTGTTTGCGCTTGCCGTGGCCGCGGCGATGCGCACGTCGAAGCGATGGGAAGCCGGACCAGACTTGGTCTTCGACCAAGGCTGGCCGTCGCTGCGATCGATGGCCGTGGCGGCGCCCGTGGTGGTGCTGACGCAGGTAATGCTCGGCGTGGCTTTTCGGCACAAGGCGGCGGGCCTGACGTGGCACATCGTCGGAGCCATGGTGACGGCCTTGATGATTCTGATTCTGGGAATGGGCGTCATGCAAGCCTACCCCAAACACCGCGCGCTTCGGCCCGCCGCGATTGCGCTGCTTTGCGCCGCGCTAGTGCAAGTGCTCCTGGGAATTGCAACAATCACGGCGGAAATGTTGGCCCCAGATAATGCGGTTCAGGCTTCCGTGATTCTCTCTACCATGGCGCACGTCGGCGTGGGCGCGGTGACTCTCGCCTCTAGCCTTGCGCTTGCCATCCAAATCCGGCGTAACGTGCAGAGGCCGGTGGAGGAAGAAGAAGAAGCCCAGCGCGCGGCTGGCGCCTGAGCCTTCGCACACTCGTTTTCCCGCGCGAGCTACGGCAAGATGTGCGAAGTACCGCTGTGCTCGCCCAGGTGCAAAGACCTCATGAAGTTATTCCACATCCCGACGATAGGACTCCACAAACCGACCTTCTGGAGCACAATCACGATGGTGGCCAGCACCACCAGGATGTTCAGAAGGCCTTTGATGCTGTTGGCCATGGGGACGAACGTGTTCACAAGCCATAAAACGATCCCCACCGCAATCACCCCGAGCGCCACATTCACAATCGTCCGAATGCGTTCATCGCCGGCTACCCGTGTGTTGATGAACCAGGCGAGAGCGGCCAGAACAATGAGAGCCACAACCGTATTAATCAAATGAGTTGAGGGCATGTAGTAAGTAGAGGGCATAAGCTCCTCCTCTCACAAATATCGCCGCAATTCGGGCGCCAAGCGCTGGCTCATCGGCTTTCGCCAGTTAACCGCCCTCGCGGTCGCGGCTCGGAACCCGCTGCAAGTGCTATGCCTTGCAGACGAAACACCTCTGGGCGAGATCAACCACGGGGTCGCCGAGGGATCAGCGTCGATTCCGCCGCTCCGCGACCGGCAATCGCGTCTTGCCAGGGCGCCAGTCATGAGCCGGGCGCGGAGCCAGATCACGGAGGAAAGGCGGGTTGGTCCGCCAGATTCGGAGGTGCTCTTGCATCTGTTCGCGACTGACAGATTCATTCATGCTTCTTATCCGATGCCATTATCAGCCGAAGAACTCGCGAGCGGCGGCTACCGTGGCGGCGATATCTTCTTCCGTGTGCGCGGCCGAGACAAATCCGGCTTCAAACTGCGAAGGCGCCAGGTAAACTCCGCGATCAAGCATGAAGTGAAAGAATTCCCCGAAGCGCGCCGTATCGCAGCGTTTGGCGGAATCCCAATCCGTCACCGGCTCGCTGGAGAAGAAGAACGTGAACATGGAGCCGACGCGTTTGATAGTAATGCCCGGCGGCGTCCATTCAGCGAGTTGCGCGCTGCGGGTTTCCAGCAGGTCGTAGATCTCCGGGTGATCCGTCAGGTAGCGCAGCATCGCCAACCCTGTTGCGACCGCCAGCGGATTGCCCGAAAGCGTGCCCGCCTGATACACAGGCCCTAGCGGCGCGACTTTCTTCATAATGTCCGCGCGGCCGCCATACGCGGCCATCGGCAAGCCGCCTCCGATGATCTTGCCCAGCGTAGTCAGATCGGGTTTGATCCCGAACCGCTCCTGCGCTCCCCCCGGCGCGACTCGGAATCCGGTCATAACTTCGTCAAAGATGAGGAGAGCGCCATGCCGCGCCGTCAACTCGCGCAACGCTTCCAGAAATCCAGGCGCCGGCGGAACACATCCCATGTTGCCCGCTACCGGCTCGACGATCACCGCCGCGATTCGATCCCCCCGCGTGGCGAACGCCTTTTCCACGGCGGCCGTGGAGTTGAAAGGCAGCGCAATGGTGGTTTCCGCGAAGACTTTCGGCACGCCGGCGGTATCCGCGATTCCTAGCGTCGCCATTCCCGAACCGGCCTTCACCAGCAGCGAATCTACATGGCCGTGATAACAGCCTTCAAACTTTACAATCAGATCGCGGCCGGTGAAGCCTCGCGCCAGCCGCAGCGCGCTCATCGTGGCTTCCGTGCCGGAGTTCACCAGCCGGACCATCCCCATAGAAGGAACGGTTTTGGAGATCAATTCCGCGAGAAGCACTTCGCGCTCGGTGGGAGCGCCAAAGCTGGTACCGTCTTCGAGCGCCTCACGCAGCGCTTCGATCACCTGCGCCGGCCGATGTCCCAGCAGCAGCGGACCCCATGAACAGACGTAATCGATATAGCCGTTGCCGTCCACATCCCAGATGCGCGAGCCTTGGCCGCGTGAGATGAATGGGGGCCCGCCGCCCACTGCGCGAAAGGCGCGAACGGGAGAGTTCACGCCGCCGGGGATGACCGTCTGCGCGCGCTCAAATAACGCCTCGGATTGTTGCGTTCGATTGCGGACTGGACGGGCCGTCGAAGGCATCACGCTCCCGGACTCTCCGGAATCACGCGATCCAGGAAGAAGCTCAGAATCGCCTCTTGCAACGTTCCGCCGAGGTTCCGCAGCAGACGGCTTCTCAGGGTCAAGTAAGGCTGCGTGCCCGCGAACAGATCCTGCATTAAATCGCGGAAGCGCTGGCTGCGGCGCATGAATTCCACCATCCGCTGCGGCACGGTGCGATGCAGGAAGCGTCCCAAAAAGACGCGCTTGGCGAGTGCGGCGGCGAACTCCAGATCCTGACTGAACTCGCGCGCGAGAAGCGCGCGATACGCAGCCGCCTTCTCCACCAAGCCGTGCGCGTCGTTCACCACCACCTGGCTCGCCAGGTCGCCGGATCGCATGGCGTAATAGATCCCTTCGCCGGTGATTGGGTCCACCAGTCCGGCGGAATCTCCCACCGCCAGCCAGCCTTCGCCGGCCACACGATTATTGCGCCAGCCGCTCAACTCCAGCGATGGCAGCATGTGACTGAAGAAGACGGCGTCACGGCGCGCGATGCTGCGCTCTTCCATGTAAGCTTCTAAACGGGCCCGCAGGGCTTGCGCGGGCTCGCCCTTTCCGCAGATGCCGACGGACAGGTGCCCGCATCGCGGGAACACCCAGATGTAGCCTTCGAGCTTGGGGAGAAATTGAATGTCGATGCGTTCTCGCGCCGCGGGCACGTAGTAGCCAAGCGCGCTCATCGTGTCCGCCGCGCTCCACTCGGTTCCTACTTCGCGCAAAGGATTGCGCGCTCCCATGGCGACGATGCAGAAATCCGCCTCGGCCACGCCATCGCGCGTACGCAGCCGCCATCCCTTTTCGCGGCGCTCGATCTGGAGCACGCGCGTCTTCTCAATGGCCGCGCCGGCCTGTTCCGCGCGCTCCAGCAACATGCCATTCAATTCTTTTCGCGAGTAGATCACCAGCGGGTGCGCCAGATCCATCGTGGCTTCGCCGGCGCGAGGCGCGCCAAGCACCGTCTGGCGGACCAATTTCTTCGGCCAATCGTTCTCGATCAAAAAGGGATATTGATGATAGGCCTTGTAGGTAAGCCCGCCGCCGCAAGGCTTTTCCCAGGCCAGCTTTTCGTCGAACAGGACGACCTTCAAGCCCGCCTTCGCCAAGCCGGCGGCTGCGAATGCACCCGCCGGTCCGCCGCCGAGAACGGCTACTGTCCTCATTGCTTTCCTACAGCGGGATGGCCTGGAGGCAGCGCCTGGCCGGAAGGCGTCGGAGAACTGGAGGGCATCATGCCATGCGGGCTCGTACCCGGCCGCACCACCCATTTATCGCCCTTGCGATCCAAGTCATAGCGCATCTGCATGCCGCCGCCGTTGGAACCCTTGGGCGCGATGGAAACGGTGACTCGGGCCGTGTCCCGCTCAAAGCTCATGGTCGCGACTTCCACCGTCATGGAATTCATATCCAGACCCGTTTGCGGAGCCCGCGCCGTCAAATACTCAACTACGGCGGATCGCACCGCTTCTTGATTCTGAATATTCTTCGAACATGCCGCCAGCAGCGCGACGAACGCCAGCAGCGCAGATCGTTTCACAAACCGATTATAGCGAGACGCATCGTGGCGCTTCATATTTACTTCAAGTCAGAGTTTCTTACCGGCTTGAAGCGCGCGATCTCAAATTATTTGTCTTATCATTTCAATGACATACCTCCCTGGCCTTTTATTTGCTTCCTTCTAGTTTCCAAAAGGAGAAGATCATGAAGCTCCGAATCCTTTCGTGTGCCCTGGGGACCTGCCTTGCCGTCGCGCCGCTTCCGGCTCAATTAGGCAACGCGCAATCCGGCAATGCGCCGCCGGCGCCTTCCAAGGAGGGCCCGCCGGTCTATCAGGTGACCGTGGTCCAGCGGACCGTCAAGGCCGTGAACTACCAGTACAGGGCCGAGCCGACAGAGATCGATTTCCGCGGCACCGTGTTGCTTCCGGATGCGAAAGGCCATGCCTGGATTCAATCCAAGCAAGGCCGCACCGAAATCGACGCGAGCTTGGAACGCATGCAGACCTCCCAGCGCTTCGGGCGCGAGTATCTCACTTATGTTCTATGGGCGATTAGCCCGGAAGGCCGGCCGCACAATCTGGGAGAAGTGGTGCTTAGCGGCTCAGACAAAGGCCGCTTACACGTGACCACGGAACTGCAAGCTTTCGCGCTCATCGTCACGGCCGAGCCCTACGCGCCCGTGCGCACCCCCAGCGACGTGGTGGTGCTGGAAAACGAAATCCGCCCTGACACGGTGGGCAGAATTGTAACGGTGGACGCAAAGTACGAATTGCTTCCGCGAGGGGAATATACCTTGCGCCTCTCCGATGAATGGAAGGCTCAACTGGCGAATTCGCCGAAGGTTTCCGCGGCGGAATACGATGCCATCCTGGAGCTCTATCAGGCGCAGAGCGCGGTGGGCTTCGCGGCTGCGGGGGGAGCGCAACAGTACGCGCCGGACACATTTGCGAAGGCGCAGCAATTGCTCGCATCGGCTCAAGAGTGGCGGAACAAGAAAGGCGAGAGCCGGCGCGTAGTGGAATACGCTCGGGAGGCCGCCCAGACCGCCGAGGACGCCCGCGTCATCGCGCAACAGCGCCAGCAGCAGGATCAATTGCAAGCAGCTACGGCTCGGGCGCAAGAAGCGGAAGCGCAGGCGCGGGCAGAGACCGCAGCCGCGCAACTGGCGAAGCAGCAGGCGGAGCTGGCCACCCAGCACGCCGAGCAAGCCGCGCAACAGGCTAAGGCCGACGCGGAATCGGCGCAGCAGGCCGCCGAAGCCGAGCGCCATGCCAGAGCCGAGGCCGACGCGGCAGCTGCACGCCAGCAGGCAGCCGCGCAAGCCCAGGCGCGCGTCGAGACCGCTCACGCGGAGAACCCGCCCCCGTCCGGCGCGAAGGCTACTGCTTTGCGCATCAAGATTTTTGAGGAGTTGAACAGCGTGACGGCAGTGCGGGACACGCCGCGCGGACTGGTAGTGACCATCCCGGACTCCGATTTCAACGGGCAAACCCTGCGGTCCCGGGACCAGGTGGCGCGCATCGCGGCGCTAGTGGCGCGGTATCCCGGTCTTCAGATTTCGTGCGAAGGACACACGAGCGCAGCCAATTCGCAAGCGCCTTCGAGGCAGCGCGCTGAAGCCGTGCGAAGTGCGTTAGTGGCCAGCGGCGCTCCAGCCGCCCGGATTTCTGCGACAGGTTATGGCAATACTCACCCACTCGGCCCGGCCGCGGATGGACGCGACCAAAACTCGCGCGTGGAGATCGTCATCTACGGCGATCCCATCGGCACGGTGCCCTATTGGGATCGCACGTATTCGGTCAGCGGTCGCCGCGGGGAGTGAGCCTCGCTCGATCTTCAAAAGATCAACTTAAGGCCTAGTTGAATCGCCCGCGGGCCGCCCGAGCCGAGCACCGGGTTGGAACTGGTGACATCCGGCGTCTCGGGCCGGAAGCCGAAACTCTGTCCCGCCGTGCCCGACGGGTCCGTATAGGTATTGTCGCCGCCCGCGCCGCCGAAGGGGTTGGAGATGTTGGGATGGTTCAGAACGTTGAAAAATTCAGCCCGGAATTGCGCTGTGAGGCGCTCTTTGAACTTCCACATCTTGGTGACCGATAAGTCCCAGTTGTAGAACGGGAAGCCCCGAAATACGTTCGGTCCGAGGGTTCCGTGGCTGCCGAAAGCAGGAGGCACGAGCACGGAGCCGCCGCTAGCGTAACAGCCCAGGTTTGCGAGCGATGCGACAGCCAACTGGCCCATTGCCCGTGACCTCGCAAGGCATGCCGGATTGCTTGTGCCCTCGAAATAAGGAATCCCTCCCGCGCCGCCGTTGGTGTCGAGCCACGCTTTGGACGACTTGAAGTCTGCGGCATTGCCGAAGAAATCCCACTGCTCGCCGATCGTGCTGGCGTTGTTGATTTCGCCGGTTCCGCTGAAGTCGGTGGTCGTGTCGTTCACGCCCCAAGGCAACGCGCTTTCCAGAGTCACAATCGAGTTGATCGACCAGCCCTGGAGTAGCTGAGCCGGCGCCTTTACGCCCGGCAGCGTGTAAGTGGTGGAGAAAGTGAAGCGATGGCGCATGTCGAATTCGCTGTTTCCATAAAGCGCTCGAACGTTGTTGCTATCGATGGGATTCAAGAACCGCCAATTGTCGGGCGACATAGCCTGAGAATGGGCCAGAGTGTAACCCACGACGAAGGACAGGCCGTGAGAGGCGCGCTGCGTCGCTGATATCTGTAGCGCGTTGTAGTTGGAGAAATTGCTGTTCGAGAGCCAGTAAACATAACTCAGGTACGGGAACTTGGCGTGATAAGGCCGTGCGGCCTGCTCCGCGCCGCCATCTGGATTACAGTTATCGTAAGCCGGACCGCTCGCCAGGCACTGGCCGGCCGGGCTCGCAGGATCCGCAGGGTTTCCCCATCCCGGACTGAAGCCGTTCACCAGCCGGGGCTGATTCAGATCGGTCAACCCGATGAGCTTGGTCGCGTGATTACCGACGTAAGAGATATCCAAAGCCAGATCGTTCCTGATCGCTCGCTGGATGCCGATGTTCCACGTGGTGATGTACGGCGTGCGCATGTTACGATCTACTCCCAGCACCACGCAGGGTTGAGGGACGAGGCCGGAAGGAAGAGTGACCGTCCCATCGCCGCAGGCGGGCGCCGCGGAATAGATGGGTGTATTGGGGCCATTGTTCGCATAGCTATATTTCACAGTGCCCGCGGCGGTCGGCGAGCCCAGGGCCGAACCGGTGAATGTAATCGCGCCAAGATTGATCGTGCCGCCGGCCGTGGTCGGGGTGGGATTGCCGTTCGCAAAGAGGGCCACTCCCGTAGGCACCGTGCGCAGCCCGAGCAAGTTGCCGAGGGCCATGAACGAGTCGTAGCTGCCTTGCTCGTAGAGGATGCCGCCTCCAGCGCGCACCACCGTCTTGCCGTCGCCGAATACATCCCACGCCAATCCAACGCGCGGCGCGAAGTTATTGTGATCGCCGTTGAAAACCGCGCCTATCTGCTTTCCGGCCTGGACCAGACCGGCGCTGGGATCGAAATTACCGATCAAATTGTTGCGCTCGGTGAAGACGGTGTTCAGCTCGTAGCGCAGTCCCAGATTCAGAGTTAACCGGCGAGTGACGCGCCAATCGTCTTGCACAAATAGTCCGTAAGCCTGGTTGCCCAAGTGGCGCAGGAAATCGCCGGCGGTGAAGAGCGCCCGGTTCATGTTACCGCTGAAGAAATTTTGCAGGCCGTTGAAGCGGAGCGGACCTTTGGTGTTGGCGGTCACGTTGCTCGTGCTTTGAAGAACCAGGACCTCGCCACCGAACTTGAGCGTATGGCTGCCGCGCAATACCGAGACGCTGTCGGAGAACTGCCAAACGCCGTTAGGCCCGACCGTCTTTGGCCATCCCAATCCCAACTGGAATGAGTAGCCGCCCTGATTGAACAGCAGCGTGGGCAACCCGAAATAGGCTGCGTTAGTTTGGCCTGTGTACATGTGATAAGTGGCGCCATTGTAAGAGTAATTGGCGGGGTTCTGATTGGCATCGACGCTACGGAAGACCTGGTAATAGTGCGAGTAGCCAATCCGGAGGG
Organism: Bryobacteraceae bacterium; assembly: GCA_035631295.1. GTDB lineage: Bacteria > Acidobacteriota > Terriglobia > Bryobacterales > Bryobacteraceae > Palsa-187. The sequence continues at coordinate 24,541 of DASQJB010000214.1, forward strand.
AATTGACCCAAGCTGAATTCGGAACCCAGGTCCAGTTTCCAGAGCCGACCTGCGACCGGGCATATTGATTCGTAAGCCAGGGCTGGGCGATCTCGAGCGTAGGATTGTCGACAAATACGCCATCGCCCGGGCTGATGAAATACATCCCGCTAAGCATATGCTTGGGACTCAAATGGTAGTCGAGCTTGCCCAATCCGGAGCTGATCTGATTGCTGCTGGGCAGGGCCGTGTTCAAATCGGTCGTCGGTCCGCCGTTCACCGGGAACAACCCAGGGTAGTTCGACTGCGGCGCGCAACTCAGATTCAGTCCGGCGAGCTGGGCACTAAGAGCCGTGAGGTTGCCGGCGGTTCTCGCCGCGTTGCAGGCTCCGATGAGGTTCTGAGATGCCGGCCCGACTCCGGCGGCCGTGATGGGCACGGAGTGGTCCACTGGATTTCCCACGCTGTATCGTTGCTGCTCGAAATTTCCGAAGAAAAAGAGCTTGTCCCGGATAATCGGACCGCCCAGGCTGCCGCCGAACTGCTGTAGCGAAAGCGGCGGCACGTCGGGAGCGAAATACTCGCGCGCGTCCCAGGAGTCCGTGCGGCCGAAAGCGAAGGCTGTGCCATGAAGCTGGTTGCTGCCCGACTTGATGCCGACATTCACCACCGAGCCCGGTTTCCATCCGTACTCGGCGCGGGGGTTCTGCTGGGTCTTGAATTCGTCGATCGCATCGATCGGCAGGATCGTGCCCGCGTCGCCCGCGGCCATGACGGCGTTCATCATGCTTTGAGCCATCCATGGATCGTTGCTGTTGATTCCGTCCACCATAAAGAAATTGTCGTGGGGACGGAGGCCGTTGGTGCTTTGGGTCCACCCGGAATTGCCGGGATATTTGGTCACGCCCGGCCGCAGGTCGAGGAGGTTTTGGAAATTCCGGCCGTTTAAGGGCAGGTCGTTGATCGCCTCGTTTTGGAGCGTTCCCCCCAGTTCGGCGCTGGTGGTGTTAATTGCGGGCGGCTCTCCCGTCACTGTGACTGTTTGAGTCTGCTGGCCCGGGTCGAGAGACAGATCCACGCGGAGCTCCTGGCCCACCTCGAGAGCAATATCTCTGCGCTCGACAGTTTTGAATCCCTGAAATTCGACGCGAACGGCGTAAGACCCCGGAGTCAAATTCGGCGCCGAGAATGCGCCCGCGACGTCGGTGGCCATGATTCTACCGGAGCCTCGCTGCACATCGGTGACAGTGACTCGCGCTCCGGCTATGCTGCCGCCGCTCGAATCCGTGATGCTCCCGTAAATCCTGCCCAAGCTCCCTTGCGCGCAAAGGCGGCTGGAGACGATGGTCAAAAGTAGGACAAGTACCGCACTCCACGGGCGGACTTGGAAAGAAGTCCTCAACATGGACACCTCCCGCGACACGCCATCCCCCGTTTTTGGCGCGTTCACTGGGTGATAGTCGTATCACCGCGGGTTGGGGGTGTCAAGGCCGAGATTTGCCCGTGATTTTCGAATTTGATTTCGATTTTGAGTGTTCGTTATTGCCCGCGGGCGGTCTGATAGCTCAAAGTTTCCACCCAGTTTCCGCCGCGCTTCACCCAGAGACGGGTAACGTGTAGCGGATTCCCGCGGTCGGGCTTGTGCTCGGAGATCATCAGAACCGCATCGCCGAAAGCGTGCATTTGCGCGGACACCAGCGGCGTCGGCGCGAGGCCACCATCCTTGGCGCGGTCGAACTCCTCCATCCGGCTGCGCTTGGTTTGCAATTTATCGCTATTGGAGCTGACTGCTATAAATTCATCGCCCACCATCGGACCAAAGGCTGCCGAATTGCGAGCGTGCGCGGCGGTTTCCAGCTTCGAATACGCCGCGGCGACTTGCCGTTCCGTGTCGTTTTGCGGGATGAAAGGAATGGCTTTACAGGGATTCTCACAATCTTTGCCGGCTCCCGGCGTGAAAGACGGAGGCGACGGGAGCGACATCACTTCCTGATAGACGACGGCCTTCCAGCCCGCAGGGCGTTTTGCCAGCACGAGCAACATATGTACTCTTCCACGGTCCACTTGGACAACTCCAAGCACCCCATAACCGTGCACCGCGGCCCCAGTCGCGTCGGGGGTGATCGTCATCTTGGGCAGCTCCGCCAACACTTGCCCTTTCTTCAGAACTCGACCTGCGGCGCTCGTCCAGGTAAAGTCCGGGTCCAGGAGATTCCCCAGGGCCGATGCATCGGCTGTGGTTACCGCCTCAAAAAATGCCGCCTCAGCCCGCATCATGTTCGCATCCGAGTCCTGGCCGAATCCGACCGCAGGAATCGCAGCGAGAACGACGATGGCGCTACAAAATCGGAGCCGTCCCATCCTTTATTTCGATTCCAGCTTCACCACGAGATACGTGATCTGCTTGCCGGGATCGATTTTGAACCAGTGCGGCGCCTTGGGCTGGATGTGGAGAATGTCTCCCGCGGTCGCTCTTTTGGTTTCTCCGCCATTGATGGAGGCGCCGCGAATCTCTCCCGGGCCGGTGGTTTTGCCGCCCACCATGGTCCCGCCCACAACAACGTCTGCTTCGCCGGAGATCACGTAAACGAAATCGGCCGCATTATCGTGGATTTCCGCCTGGCCTGTGCCTTCGCGGTGGATCATCAGCACGGTGTGGCCTTCCATATCGGGAAGCCGCTCGTTGGCGACGTGATTCTGATCGACCTTGCTATGCAAAGTCTTCTCGTAGTTCTTCAGTTCCGCGGGCGTCCACGTAAGAAAACCACCCGGGCCGGCAGCGAACAAAGGGGCAGTTGCAAGGAGGAACAGGAGTCTCATGGCGGGATTCTATCACGAGCGCCGCCAGCGACGAATCTCAATGCGACTTTACAGGCGCCGAGCTAAGCGTGCTCGCATCCTTCCAGTGCTGGACGAGCATGGATTCGCCCGGCGAGCCGAGTCCGGTGGCGTGATTATAGCCGGAGGCCGCGCTATAGCCGGGTGTTCCGGGAACGGAGTTGTTGCCGGTGGTGACCAAATGAAACACCGCGGCGTGGCCCGCAGTCTGAAGCTGGAAGAGGCCGTAAAGCGAGGGGTTGGCGTTTCCCTGGCTGGTTCCAGACTGCTGGTTTACCAAGGCCATTAGCCCGGCCCACGAAGGGGACGAGGCCGAAAGTTCCGGCCGCTGCATACAGTCCATTGTTCATGTACATCAGATAGCCGTCATGCGATGCGGCGGAGACCGACACGTCCGGCACGTGGCGCCACCCATCGGAAGGAACGCCATTGCCCGACTGCCAGGAGGGCTTCGCAAAGAAAATGCCGGTCCCGCCGCCGCTGGCCCACAATTGCGAGCCTCCGGCTACGGTTCCGCTTTCGTTCCAGACCACTTCGGGAATATAGCTGAGCGCCGAGCCAAGAGTAGTCTTACTCGCCGTCGCGGACCGATACAAGCCCGGATTTGCGGCGTCTTTGAACTCGGTTCCTCCCACGCAGGTGTTGAAAGGCGAAGAGCAAAGCACGTTCACGCTCTTGCCATAGTGGGACGTCGTCGCGGAAGGCGGATCGCAACCCGCCGCGCACTATCTCCCGAGGCGATCAGGGATGTAATGCCTTCCGCCGCGGCTTGCTGCCAGAGGCTGCCCCAGAATTGGGCGTAGGCATAGCCGGCCGCGGCTTCGCAAGCCGAGTAGCTGGTGGTCATCACCGGCGCGACCTTATGGTTCACGATGTATTGCGCCGATACCGTCACTCCATCGGAGGCGGCAGTAGATTTTGACACCACCACTTTGACGGGAGCCTTTTTCGCCACTGCTCCCGCCCACTCCACATCCAGCGTCGCTTCAGCTTGGTCGCTGGAGAGCACGCCGGGGTCGGGACCGTTCAGGATCACGGTGGGCAGATTCGACGGAAGGCCCATCATCGCGAAAACCCTGCACATCCGCCAGCTTCAGGTTGCTGCGCGCCACCACCGCGACGCTGGTTCCCGTGCCGTCGATGTTGGCGGAATAGAGCGAGCTGACGTCGTAGTGGCTGGAGCCGGTGGTGAAATCCGGTTGGGCGGCGGCCGGCTCGATATGGGCCAGCGCCGCCTGGCTCTGAAAGTCGTTCAACGATGCGATCCCCGCGACAACGCCTGCCAACGCTTCGGGAATCGCGGGATCGTCCGCATTTGCCCGATGCGTCTCGCCATTAACGAGGTACCGATGAATCTCCGTATGGAACGCCGAGGCAACTCGAGCCGCAGACCCGCTGAAAATCACCAGTCGCCGCCCGGCGGGGATCTCCTCCACCTGAAAGCCCTCGGCTGCAAGCCACTCCGCGATTCGGTTTAAGTCGCCCTCCGCCACGCCGAACCAGTCCCATATTCTTCCGGTGTGATCCATTGATGATATTGCGGCGAGGCAGGGTCTTGCTGCGCCTCCGTGAGTTGATCCAATTCCGCCTGGGTTGCCGGGTCGGCCGTCAGCACAAGCATCATCCGTTCGATCGGTTCCTCCGGCGCCACTGCGCCGCGCTCAAATTCCGGCCGCGCCAAGGGATGGCGATTGCCCGTCAGTTTCACGGTAACGTCCTGTCTACTACACGCATGATACGTTCGGCCGGCTGAACTTGGGCGCAAACGAAAGGGGAAGCCGCTAAAAGCAAAGCTGCAGACAGGGGTCGTGAGGATGCCATTACTGGTGCTCATCGGCCACCGACTCCCTTGGCTCAGAAATATTTCTTCTTAGTACGAAAGTGCGATGATCGCGCTAGATGGAATCAAAAAGCCAGCCTGCCGCC
>DASQJB010000215.1:0-32247 GCA_035631295.1 Bryobacteraceae bacterium
AGCATGAGATGATTTCGGGGGGATCAGTTCTGATTCTTGCCTAATCCTGTTGCAGCCGAAAAGTCGGGTTTAACTGTGCGAAGCCGTCAAGAGGCTTCTTGGCGGGGCTGGCTCGCGCGCATCGGCGCCGGCGATCAAAGCGCTTTGTCCGCCTTCTTCCATGATTCCAAGGAACTCGTGTACTCGCTGGCGTTGCGGATGCTGGGCGATGAGGCTGACGCCGAAGAGGTTACCTTGGACGTCTATATTCAAGTGTGGAGGACGGCCAGCGCCTACGACTGCTCGCGCGGAAGCGTTACGGCCTGGTTGGTGATGTTGGCTCGCAGCCGCGCACTGGACCGCTGGAGGGCGCGTTTCAGCAGATTGCAAAAGGAGCTGCCGCTCGACCAATTCGATCTCCCCGCGGGCCCCAATCCCGAAGGCGAGGCGGAGGACGCGCAGCTGCGCCGCCGCGTCGCCGCCGCTCTAGCCAAGCTGCCTGCCGAGCAGCGCCAATTGCTCCAGCTCGCCTTTTTCTCGGGTATGACCCATACCGAGATGGCCCGGCGCCTCCGGCAGCCTCTCGGCACCGTAAAGAGCCGCATTCGCGCCGGTATGATGAGACTGCGGGAAGCATTGGAGCCTGTGTCGGGATGAAACACAAAGCGGTCACCTCAAAATTGCAAGAGCAGGCGTCGCTTTACGTGTTGGGATTTCTGGAGCCTGGCAAGGCCGCTACGCTCGAAGCGCATCTGTCCGAATGCGCGGTGTGCGGAGAAGAAGTCCGAATGCTTCGCGAGACCGCGGGCGAGCTGGCGTTCGGCGCGCCCGCCGCGACTCCATCGCCCGCTCTCGGCGAGGAGCTAATGCGACGCGTCGCCGCCAAAGAGCCTCAAAGCGCCTCTGTGCTGGTGCGCGCCCACGAGGGCGATTGGCAATCGACCCCGTTTCCGGGAGTACATGCAAGGCATCTGTTCACCGACCCCTCCGGCAATGTAACGCAACTGGTTCGCCTGGAAGCAGGGGCGAAGTACCCGGCCCATCGCCATGCCGGCCATGAACATTGCTACGTGCTCGAAGGAGACCTCGTGTTTCACGACCACGCTCTCTACGCCGGCGACTACGAAGTGAACCGTCCGGACACGGACCACTCCGAAGTCACTTCCAAGAACGGCTGCCTCCTGCTGATCGTTAATCATCTGAGCGATCGGGTATTGAGCGCCTAGAAAACATACTTCAGCGCGAATTGGATGACGCGTGGATTCACGCTCGTTGTCGTGATCTGCCCGAACGAACCCGACGCTACGTCCGGAACGGAATTAACCAGGAATCCTCCACCGTTATTCGGGTTATTGAACTGAGGATGGTTAAAGGCATTGAAGAATTCGCTTCGGAATTGCACTATTTGCTTTTCTGTTATACGAGTTGTTTTGAGGATCGAAATATCCCAATTGAACTGGCCTGGTCCCTGAATGATTCCTGTCCCGGAGTTGCCGTAATCCGTGCCGTCGCCGATCGCGGGCGCGGCGCAAAATGCCGCCCGGTTCAGATAGCCGGGACCGCCGCTGTTTCCGCCCAGCCGCTGTTCCACACCTCCGGGAGTAGCGATATTGGCGTAGGTCATTCCCGGACACATTTGCGCCCGGGCGTAGCCGGATTGATTCCCGCCGCCCGCCGTCCCGTAAATCGTGCCGGCGGAGGCGTCTCCGATGGTCATCGGCAGGCCGTTCTGCAGCAACGTCACGCCGGATACGTTCCATCCCTGAAGCACCTTGCCTAGCGCTCCCTTGCGCGCGGGCAATGGGAGATCGTAGCTGTAGCTGAGGACAAAGCGCTGGGGACGAATGAAGGTGGCCGGCCCGTATTGTTGAGCCAAATCGCTCGCATTGTTACTGTTGGCTGTCGGATTGGCGGATATGTTGCTTAGGTCGGTCAGGCCCTTGCTCCATGTATACGCCGCTTGCATCGTCAGTCCGTAGGAGAGCTGCTTGCGAACGGTGAGCTGCAAGCTGTTGTAGTTCGATTTGCCGTCGAAGCCGGTTCCGCGCACGCCCACCGACTGGTAGCCCAGATACGGCACGCGATAGAGGATATTTTCGATGGTGTTGGTGGTGACGCCGTTGATCGGATGGCCGGGGCTAGCGAGGCCCGGCGTGTTGTTGTTGTGATACTCGTCGAGCAGATTGATTCCGCTCGATCCGACGTAGCCCGCTTCCAGCACCCATCGCGGCGCGAATTCATACTGGAAAGTCAGATTGTATTGCCTCACCAAGGGAGTGTGAAGAAGCTCATCCAGGAAGGGAACATTCAGATTCGAATTGCAACCGGGGCCGAGGTCGTTGGCCAGGCACGCCGGCGAGAAGCTGACATAACGGGACGAAAACGTGCCCAGAGTCGGCGTGGACGGGAAGGGATTCGCCAGCGTCTGATTATTCGGAATGTTGAAATCTACTGTCGCCGAATACGGATTGCCCTGCTCGACGGCGTAGATGATGCGATCCGCTCCGACGCGATCATAAAAAATACCCGCGCCGCCGCGGATAACTAGCCGATTGGCCGCCTGATATGCGAAGCCGATGCGCGGGCCGAAATTGCTCCAAGGTGCGTGCTTCCGCTCCGGGCTGTTGCTGTCATTGAGCAATACGCCGGGCGGCGGATTCCCGTAATGCGTCACGAAATTACTGGGCACCACCCATTGGCTGACGCCGGGACCCGAAGTCGTGGGTACGGAGGGCGGCAAAGGGATCGCCTGTATGCGGCTCACCCAGGTCTGCGTGAGATTCCCGTATTTGTCCGCGAGAGCCCCATCGTACTCCCACCGAACGCCCAAATTCAGCGTCAATCGCGAGCTGACCTTATAGTCGTCTTGAACGAAGGAATTCATGCTGTGCGTGTAGTAGCCGTGGATGATGCCTTCCGGAGCGCTGCGCGAGCAGTACAGGCACGTCAGAATGTTGTTCGGACCTCCCACCAGCAGGTCGTTGAAGGCGCCCATCAGCAAAAGCCCGCGAACGCCGGACCAGGTGATGGGCCAACGCACGTCTTCGAATTCGTACCCGGCCCGGATGGTGTGCTTGCCATGCGACCAGGAAATCTGGTCCGCGATCTGGATTTGATTCGTCGGGCTGAAAGACGGGCCAAAGATTCCCATCAGCGTGTAGCCCCCCGAGATCATGATGATTCCGGGCGGCGGATGAACTCCCGGCGTCATCGGTGTGATGCCCAGGGACTCGTTGGTAGCGCCGGGAGGCGCGGGGGCGTTCTGAACGCTCAGGTTCCGCTGGAACGATCCCCGAACTTCGTTGATGAACGAGTTCGTGATCAACGACGTCAATTTCGCAACCGCATTCGTGTTGGAGTAGTACAGCAAGCTGGGCGAGCCGGGCAAGAGGCCGCCGAGAGTCTGCGTCTGAGGATCGCGCGAGTAGAAATAGCGAGTCGCCAAAGTTTGCTTGGGGGTGATCAAGTAATCGCCATTGATCAGCACTTGGTTTTCGTCGAATATCGATGGTTCGCTAAAGCTCACCTGCCGGTAGCCGGACGTGCCCGAACCGGGGATGTAGTAGTTTCCGTTAGGGAGCTTGAGGTTGAGGATTTTCAGCGCCACCGGGCTGATGTTGGAGCCGTCGCAGGCGACGTTGGGTCCACCGAAGGTTCCGAATAGCTGATTGCCAGGGTGGTTGGCCGCGCAGTTGGCTGCTCCTAGCGCGGCCGCGAAGCCCGGCGCGCTGCGGTCGCCGGCCGGGATCGGCGGCAGATTGGCCGTTGTGAAGCCCTGCGCGGCCACCCCGTTCTTTTGCCTGGTTCCTTGATAACTCCCGAACACGAACAGTTTGTTTTTCTTCACTGGCGCGCCAATCGTGCCGCCGAACTGATTCTGGTTCAGGATTTGTTTCTGGCAAGACCCCGCAAACGAGGGGCATGAATCGCGGTTGTAGAAAAAATCGTTGGCGTTGAGCTGGGCGTTGCGGAAGAACTCGAACGCGGAACCGTGAATTTCGTTCGAGCCGGACTTCGTCACCACGTTCACGTTCGCGCCGGGGTTGCGGCCGTAGCTGGAATCATAGGTCGAGGTTTGAACTTTGAATTCCTGAATGGCGTCCGGGTTGGGAATGCCGATGCCGGTGTAGAGCACCGAGTCGTCGGAATTGCCCGCGCTGGCCCAATTGGTGATGTTCACGCCGTCCATCTGGAAATTGTTCTGGCCGGGATCGTTGCCGTTCACGCTCATGGTCTGCGTGCCCTTGCCGAACTGCGTCGCGTTGTTGGCGCCGACGTTGGCTCCCGCCGATAGAGCCAGAATTTGCGTGTAGTTGCGGCTGCTTAGGGGCAGGGAGGTCAGAGTACGCGAGCCCACCGTAGCGCCCAGCGTTGAGTTGGCTGTTTGCAGCGTCTCGGTCTGGCTTTCCACGGTGATCTGATCGCTCTGCGCTCCCACCTCGAGTCTCTGATCGAGAACCGGGGTTTCCGTCACGTTCACGGTCACCGCCGCGGCTTCGGCCGTGCGAAAACCCGTCGCGCTGAAGCGCACGCGATACACGCCCGGTGGAAGCAAGGAGAATTTGTAGCTGCCGTCCGCGCCCGTGGTGGTGGTGCGGCTCAGGTTCGTGTCCGCGCTGGTGATGGTGACGGCGGCGCCGGGCGTCACCGCTCCGCTCGGATCCGTCACGGTTCCGGTGAGCGCGCCCGTTCCCGCGGACTGCGCCAGGGACAGCGGCGCGAGCGATAACCAGCACGCGAAGCCGAAGAAAATGGCGGAAATCGAAATCGATCGTTTCTTGGATTGCATAAAGCCCCTCTCCTATCCCCAAAACGCACCCAACGGCACGGCGGCCTGTGTGCTTCCCGCGAGCGATTGTATGATAAACTCGCCGCAGCTAGGATCAAGGAACGGTCAAATTTGGCTTCTGGATGTCCAGAAACAGTCAAATTCGACGAAGGGGCGGGGTGCATGGTAAACCAGCAGGAATCGATTCCTTTTGGCCCTTTTCGCGTGGAAATGTCAACGACCCGGTTGCTCCGGAACGGCGCCGAAGTCGAATTGCGGCCGCGCGCTTTTCGGCTTCTGCAACTTCTGATTCAGAATCCCGGACGCGTAGTAGATTATCCGCGGATGATTCGCGAAGCTTGGGAAGGAATTCAGGTGTCCCATCACACTATCGCCGTCACAATCGGCGAAATTAAGAGCGTCTTGGGAGAATATGGCGCCTGGATCCATTGCCGGCCAAAGTTTGGCTACTCCCTGGAAATGCCGCAGACGGAGGACCTGCTCAGGCGCGGATGGCACTTCTGGAATCAGTACACGCGGGTTGGGTTTGAAAACGCTTTGCGCTGTTTTGAAGAAGCCGCGGGGTTGGATGGCGCCGATTTCCGGGCTTTTGAAGCAATCTCCCGCTCGTACTTGATGCTCGCTGGCTTTCTCATGCGCGCTCCGCGGGACGCCCATGGCCCGTTCCTTGACGCGCATCATCGAGCGGCGGCGCTGTGTGGATTAACCCCGGAGCTGCGCTTGGACCGGGCCTTTGGGCGATGCGTGTTCGAGCGGAATCTCGCGCAAGCGGAACGCGAATTACTCGCGCTTCGAGCCGAGCGGCCGAACTCTACGGATCTCTACATTCGTCTTGCCCTGGTCTATCTGGCGGGCAGACGCCTTCAAGAGGCTTCGGCTCTACTGCCCCAAGCCGAGGCAGGGGACGCTCTTGCCCCGGAACTTGCGTTTTTGCGGATCGTTCTGCGGCTCTTCGCGCGCGAGTTTGAAGCAGCCGTTCATTGGGGCAAGACCGCCGTGGACTTGCATCCCAGCTCCCATGTGGGACGGGCGTTTTATGCCGAAGCGCTGGATAGCGCCGGTTTCACCGAGCAGGCGCTGGCGCAGTACCGGCTAGCGGCCGCTCTCTCGCCGGACACGGGCTGGATACGGGCGGACCAAGCCCGTTGCCTCGCGGTGCATGGGCAGCGGGCGGAAGCCTTGGCAATCCTGGATGGCCTGCTTCGGGGTCGCGAGACCGAATATGTGGACGGCTATCATCTCGGCCTGGTGCTGGAAGCTTTGGGAAGGCGAGGGGAAGCCTTGCGCGAGATGGAGCGGGCGTACGACGAGATGTCCTACGCTCTGATGTTTTCCGCGCTGGACGCCAAAGCCGACAGAATCCGAAGCGATCCGCGCTTTGCGAACCTCTGCAATCGCGTCTTCGCCGCGGCTTCCTGAAGAGGCAGCTCCCTGCGGTCGGGGCTGAGAATCGGCGCTGGCGCCTACCGCCAGTAACAGAGCCGCGATCGTCAGGGAGCGGTTGTTAACTCTGTTCTCAGCAGGCGGTCCGCCTCCTCCAATTGCACCGCCAGATTGCGCAGCACCACCGCGAGGCGGCGGGCCTGGTGGTTGGCGGCATCCCAATGCTTGGCTTCGAGCGCCTCGCGGAGCCCAGGGAGCGTTTTGGCGTCATAGCCCGTATAGATGCCAGGTGCATAGAGCGCATGCTGGTACCACTCCCGCTCAGGCAATCCGTTGGGCAGAAGCAGAGCCTGTTCGGCGCGCTGAAGGGACTCGTTGAGCCTGCGCAGCCGATCCTCCCGTTCGCCAGATGGGATTTCGGAGGTGTGCTTCAAACCTTCGTTGTATGCGCGCGCGGCCATATCCAGGCGCACGAGCTGCGTTTGCAGGGGACGAAGGTCCGGGCTCGTTGAGCGCCTTCGCGCCAGCTTTTGCGCATCCTCCAGGTAACCGTGAATCGCGGCGGAGAGAGCCTCGAAATCGAGCGGCAGAACGGAAGCATCGGCGAGGCGCAAAATCGACGCGAGCATCATGTGCGTGAGCGTTTTGCCGTAGACCAGATCGCCGTCCGAAAATTTATCGAACCAGGCGAGCGTGTCGTAGTTGGAATGGTAGACGCCCGCCGAATCCGCGCCGCCGAAACCCAAGTGCAGGGTGGCGATGCCGGCGTGATCGAGAAAGGGCACATAATCGGAACCCGAGCCTAGCGGAGTCAGATGAAATTCCGGAGGCGCGTCGGAATTGCCTCTGTTGCGTCGAATGCTGGAAGCTTCCAGGAGGCTTCTCGCGGACTTGGGCTCGGGCGTGTCGCGCAGCACTTCTGACAGGAAAGTTTCAAGACTATTTGAGCCATATGCGCCCAGCGGCCCCACCCCGGTCAAATCGGAATTAATATAAACGGCGGCTTTGCGCCGCAGCTCATCGAGATGTTTTTCCACCCATTCCGTGGAGCCCATCAGTCCGAATTCCTCGCCGTCCCACAGCGCGAAAACGATGGTGCGCTTGGGCTGCCAGCCCTGCTGATGCAGAATAGAGAGGCTTCGCGCAGTCTCCATCAGCACGGCTGCGGCGCTGGCCGGATCAGCGGCGCCGTTAACCCAGGCGTCGTGGTGGTTGCCGTATAGAATCCATTGGTTCTTGTAAACCGAGCCGGGAATCGTTGCGATCACGTCGAACAGCGGCCGGGTGGACCAGTCGAAGTCGGTTTTCAAATGCACCGTCGCGGTGCCGGGGCCGGCGTGATAGGTGACGGGCAACGCCCCACGCCACGATTCCGGAACCACGGGGCCGGTCATCTGCTCCAGCAGCGGCTTGGCGTCGCCATAGGAAATCGGCAAGGAGGGAATTCGAGGCAGCGACTTCGCCTGCGCCGGCGGCAGGCGCTTCGAACCGGGCTCGGACGCCCAACCCGGCGAGAGCGGATCGCCAGGATACTGCGCCATGTCCAGCACGCTGCCTCGTTGAACGCCCTGCTCCGGCCGCATGGGACCCTTGGGATAAATGTCGTTGATGAAATAGCCATCGTCTCGCGGATCGGAGTAAATCAGGCAGCCCACGGCTCCGTTCTCTTGCGCCAGCTTCACTTTCACTCCACGCCAATTCCGGCCGTAGCGCACGATGACGATTTTGCCCTTCACGTCGACGCCGAGCCTCTTGAGCGCCTCGTAGTCTTCGGGCATGCCATAGTTCACATAGACCAAAGGCGCGGTCACGTCGCCGGAAGCGGCATAGGCGTTGTAGGGCGCGAGCTGGCCCGCATCGGCCGTGTCTGCGTCTTCGGGGAGCGCCGGCTCCTTCAACTGAGCGCGGAAGCGCACGGGCGTGACCATCTCCAGAGTTCTCGTGGTGGGATACGGCATCAGCGCCTCGAACTGCTCCGTGCGGGCGTCCAATCCCCACTCCTTCATTTGCGCCACAAGATATTCCGCCACCGCTTTGGAAGCCGCCGACCCCGCCGGGTGCGGCTTGGACGCCATGCGCTCCATGTAGATGTGGATCCGGGCCGCTTGTGAAATTGCCTTGGCTTTTTCTTCCAGATCGTGCTGCGCCTTCCATTCGTCGGGAAAGAAACCGCGAATAGGTTCTTGAGAGAAGACAGGGACCGCGAGAAGCAGGAGGAGGGCGGACTTTAGTCCGCGCTTGGATTTAGCCAAGCCTTTCGGCAGCGAGGCTGAAGCCTCGCGCGGGCTAAAGCCCGCCCTCCGGAGTTTTGCCATTTCTCTCACGCGCCCGGGCGCGTTTTTAGGAACGCCAGGAACTTTGAGGGATCCCGAGTCGCGCCTCCGAACTGCGCCACGATTCTCTCATCCGCGTCCACCAGAGCGTAGTAGGGCATAGACGCAGTTTTGAACTTATCGTCTTCCAGCTTCTGATTCTGTTCCGATACCGCATCCACGCCGTCCACGTACAGCTCCACGGGAACCAGCTCCTGCACGGCGCTGGCGATCTCGGGCCGCGGGAACATATTGGCGTCCATCCATTTGCAATTAGTGCAGGAGTAGCCGGTGAAGTTCACCAGCACGAGCTTGTTCTCCTGCCGCGCGCGGTCCAACGCTTCGCGATACTGATTTTTCATCCAGGCCGTGCGGGCTTGCGCGGCGCCGCCGAGAGCCGCCTGCGCCGATGGCGCGGGAACAAACGCGTCCAGCTCGCCCAACGGTCCCCCGAACATGCCAGGCAACAGCATCAGCGCGAAGATCAGAAACGCGCTGGCGGCGAGCAATCGTCCGATGCCGAGCCGCTCGTCTTGCTCCACTCCCTCCAACCGCAAGAGCCCGAGCAAATACAAACCCGGAAGAGAGAACAGCACGAACCACGCCGCCAAGAAACGCTCCCGCGTCAGCAAACCGGTCTGCAACACCTGGTCGATATTGCTGAAGTATTTCAGCATGAGCGCCAGCAGCACGAAACCCATCACCACTTTCACCCGCGCGAGCCACCCTCCGCTCTTGGGGAGCTTCTTTAAGTAAGAGGGAAACGCGGCCAGAAAGAAGAAAGGCGAGGCGAGCCCCGCGGCGAAACTCAGCATTCCCGCCACGGGCTGCGCGCCCTTGGCCTGGACCGACGATGCCAGCAACGATCCAACGAAGGGTCCTACGCAAGCAAACGAGGTCAGCGAAAAGGTCAGACCCATCAGTAGTGCGCCAAGGTAACCGCCGCGGCGCGACGCGCGGTCGAGCGTAGTCAACAGGCCCGAAGGCAAGGTGATCTCAAAAGCGCCCATGAGGCTGACCGCGAAGACCCCAAACACCAACGCGATAAATCCGTTCACCCACGGATTGGATCCCAGTTGCGCCACGCCGAATGGACCTACCGCGGCCGTCACTCCCAAGCCCAGCGAGCAAAACAAAACCACAATGCCAAGCGAAAAAACCAATGCTTGCAGGATTCCCCCGCGCTGGTTCAGGAAGAACGAAACCGTGATGGGGATCATCGGAAAAACGCACGGAGTGAATATCGCGAGCAGCCCGAAGCCAAACGCAGCCAGCGCGAACCCGCCGAGTCCGCCGGTATCCGCCTCTACTGAGCCGCGACCGTCAGGGAGCGGTTGGTTCGCGCCGGGAGGCGCATATCCGGCCGGGACGGTAAACGCAGCTAGCGCCGGCGCGCCTGGATCCACGGCCAAGGCAAGCATCGCCGAGCCCTTTTTCGGCCTGCGGCATTCCGTGTCGTTGCAAGTCTGATAGCGCGTCTGCGCGGTGAGTTCCAGGGGACCGGGCGGCGCATCCGGCTTCAGCTTCGCGGAAATCAGGAAAACGGCTTCGTTCGAAAATGTCTCGGTTTCGAACTTGAAATTCGGATCGTATTTCCGTTCCGCCTTCGGCTGATAGACCGCCACGGATTCGATGGCCGGGTTCTCAGCGAGCCCGATGGTGGTGGCGTTAGGTCCATCGGCGGGCGTAGCCGTGAGCGAGTACATATGCCAGCCCGGATCGATTTTCGCAGTGAGCTTAAGGACGACGGCGGATCCGGGCGGCGCTTTTGAAGCATCGGAGGCAAGCGTCCAGTGCACCAACTCTTGTGCAAAGCTAACTCCGCTGAGCAGCAGCAGTGCGCCAATCGTCTTCATTCTGGCTCCTGACTTCTGACTCCTCTTTACGTCGCTACTGCTTTAGACGACGAAGACCGCTCCAATTCTGCCTCTATTTTCTCATTCACTCGGCCGCGCGCGAATTCGGCGGCCACGCGGATGGCGTTCTTGATGGCGTTGGCGTTGGACCGCCCATGGCAAATGATGTTGACGCCTTTGACGCCCAGCAGGGGCGCGCCTCCATATTCGGAATAATCGACGCGTTTTTTGAGCTCCCGATAGGCGTCGCGCGAAAGCACCGCGCCCAGCTTGCGCGTCACGGTGGCCTCTAGCGACTCGCGCAGCATGTCGATGATCAATTCCACGATGCCTTCGCTGACCTTCAGCGTGACGTTGCCGATGAAGCCGTCGCAGACCACCACGTCGGCGGCGCCGCTGAAGATGTCCCGTCCCTCCACGTTGCCGATGAAATGAATGGGCAGGGCCTTCAATAAAGGAAGGGCCGCGCGCGTCAGGTCGTTGCCTTTGTGCTCCTCTTCGCCGATGGAAAGAATGCCCACCCGAGGACGAGGGTTGCGGAAGATGATGCGCGAGTACACCTCGCCCATGACAGCGAATTGCGCCAGCATCTCCGGAGTGGAATCGACGTTGGCGCCCACGTCCAGCACCACCACGGGCTTGCCCTTTACGGTGGGGAACGCCGAGGCCAATGCCGGACGGTCCACGCCGCGGATCATGCCTTGCATGATCTTGGCCGCCACCATGGCGGCGCCCGTGTTGCCGGCGGAGACCACTCCACGAGCCTCGCCGTCTCGCATCAGCCGCGACGCCACCTTGATAGACGAATCCTTCTTGATGCGCACGGCTTTGGCTGCCGAGTCCTGCATCGTGACAAATTCGCTGGCGTGCCGCACTTCAATCGGCAGCTCGGAGGCGCGCGGGTGGCGTTCGAGTTCGGCGCGAATGACGTCCTCGAGCCCTACGAGAATGACACGGACAGGATATTCCGCGGCGGCCCGAACGGCGCCCTCGACTTCGACCTTTGGGGCGTGATCGCCCCCCATGGCGTCGACGGCGATTGTAAGCGGAGCCATCAGTTATCGAAGATGAAAGCGGCTTCGCTTATTCTTCCACAACCTCGATGACTTCGCGGCCCTTGTATTTTCCGCAGTGCGGGCAGACGCGATGCGGGAGCTTCGGCTCGTGGCAGTTGGGACACTCCGCCATAATCGAGCGGCGCAAAGAGTCGTGCGTGCGCCTGGCGGAAGTTCGCCTCTTGGAATGTCTACGCTTGGGATTTGGCATTTCTGTTTTGTCTTTCTCCTACTTTAACCGCGTTTCGCCCGGACCGGGCTGCCTAAACCGCTTTCGGCTTAAATTGTTTCAGAGCGGACCAGCGGTCGTCCACCGCCTCGCCGCGGCACTGGCATTCTTTATGATTCCGGTTCTGCCCGCACTCCGGACAGATGCCTTTACAATTCTCCCGGCAGAGCCGCTGCATCGGCAGCGAAAGCAGAACATATTCTCTCAGAACGTCGTTCAGCTCCAGTCCGTCGCCTTCGTAAAAGCCCATCTGGGACTCGCTCTCGTCGATCGCCGCATCTTCGCCGTAACCTTCCGAAACTGGCCGGTAGTACAACTCAAAATTGGAATCGATCGGAAGCCGAGCCGGCTCCAGACATCGGTCGCAATCGGCATCCATGAGGATGGCCACATGCCCCTTCACCCGGATCTCGCCGAGCGACCCGCTCACAAGCTCCACCTTGCCCGCAGCCCTCAACGGACTTGCCTGGCGCAGCTTGGCGTCCATAAACTCAATCGCGCCGGGCGGGAGCTCCACGTCGAAACGGCCCGCGCGAACTTCCAGGTCTTTAACGTGAAAGAACACAATTTCCCCCTGCCCGAATCGACGCCAGGGTACTTAAACCTCAGTATATCAGGCCGATGAAAGCCTCCGCCCCTCAGGTCGCAGCTCTGAAAGTGCCTGTAAAAGGCATTGTCCATTCCGATAAAAGCGATTGTCCATTCCGAGCCGCGACGGTTAGGGAGCGGTTTTGATGAAGTCCGCCAGAGCGGCGGCCGCGAGAGCTACCGCCATTTTTTACACTTGACATCTACATTGTAGATATATACACTGTAGACAACCGTGAGGCGGCCGTCCCTCAGTTGAAGAGCTGGACCGAAAGGAACAAGGGCTATGCGAAAGATCGCCGCCGGCCTGGCGCTGGCATTCTCGGTTACTGTTTTTACATCCCACGGTCAGGTCGCCCTGCCGGAGATGAATAAGATCCTTTCCAACGCTGCACAATCGTTGACCGCCATGCAGTTCGATCCCAATGCGCCCGTTACCATCCGAGGGCGCGTCTCGACTCTGGTTTGGCCGGAAAAGTCGAATGGCATGGTGCTCATCGAAGCGGATCAAAGCGGAAAGCGATACGCGTTTTCCACGGCTGGAGTTCCGGCTATGGCGAAGCAAGGCTTCAGCCGATTTTCGATTCACCCGGGCGAAGAAGTAGTCGTCACGGGGTTTCTGGCCACCGGCAACGCCAAGATTGGACCCGGATTCGACGCGGCCCGCGCCGATCTGATCACGAAGACCGATGGAACCCGCGTGTTCGATCGTTCGAGACTTCCATAAGAAAGCAAGCAACCGTGGCAGAGGTCTTGGGAACATTTGAACAAGCGGTCCTTTTAGCATTGGTGCGGCCAAAGACGCCGCTTGGCAAAGAAGGCTACGGCCGCGCAATTCACAAAGAAGTGCAGCTCCGGCTGGATCGCGAGGTTTCGGCCGGAGCTGTCTATGCAACATTGGATCGTCTTGAAAAGAAGGGCCTGATCTCTTCCGAGGTGCGCGAGGGAACCGACCAGCGGGGCGGGCTTCCCCGCCGATACTTCTCGGTAGAACCGGCGGGCATTCGAGCGTTAAACGAGTCGAAGGCTATCGTCGACCGCGTTTGGCAGGGCGTGCCATGGCCGCTCAAGGCGCCTTCATGAATCGCCCAATGCGAGCCGCGCCTCCCGGATGGGCTCAGTCGCTGCTCAAATCGCTGCTCGATTCCCGCGATAAGCACACAATCGCAGGCGATCTTTTGGAGGAGTACCGCGAGCGGCTCTCCGAGGGCGCTCCACTACGGCGCGTAAACGTGTGGTACTTGAAGCAGGTGCTGAGCTTTGCCGGATGGAAGGGACTGCGCCGCGCTTTACTTCCAGGGTGCTCGGCGTGGGCTGCTCTTGCGGCGGTAATCGAATTCATACTCCTCTTCGGAATCCCTGCGAGCACGGGGATCTCCGCCGGCCGGGCAGTCTTCTATTTCGTCGCCGGCGCCCTGGTACTCTCAGGGGCCGGCGCTTGGCGCCTTCCGGCAGAGCACGGGACCATGTTGCGGTTGTCGGTACTTTGGAGCCTTCCGTTTATCGTCACGGCGCTCCTGATGTTGAGGACCACGCCGTTCACTCCCGCGCCAGGCGTTGCGGTGTTCCTTTTCTCCTTGCCTGCTGCGGCCATCCATGCTTCCGCGCGGAATGGCAATCCGGCTCTCGGCATCGCTACCGCCCTTATGACGAGTTGCTTCATGGGGGTGCTCACGCTCGCTGCAACCGAATTGTTGCATCACCCGCATCCACCAGTCAGTTCTTTACCGTTTGTTCCCGCAGTCGGAGCCGTACTTGGGGCAACCGGCGGCATCTTCGGCAGTAGGTTCGGGCGTTGCGCAAAAACCGAATTGATACGCCTCTCCCTTGCCAGGACCCTCTAACCCCGCTAGAGCGGCCACCACTAAAGGGCGAAGCATAAGAAAAAAGGGGCCGGCGACCTTTCGAGCAAAGCTGTGCGCTCCCAGGCGCCGGCCCAGGCTTCAACGGGAGCGCTCCGTGTCCTCCCGTTCGGATGCTTCCGTGAACGCCCTCGAATAAGGCGTACCCATAATTCCTCGCGGTCAACGCACGCGTCCATTCCGAGCCGCGAGCGTGAGGGAGCGGCTAACCGACAAACACCGGCCAGGACTGGTCCCCGGGGCAGCAAGCCAAAACGCCGCTTGGCGAGCCAACAAGCGGATTGTAGGTGGGCAACATCAAGGGACCATGACGCCGACGTGACGACCCTGTGACCTCTTCTAAGAAGCCCGCATGGAATCGGAGTAACGTCATCGAAATTAAATCGTCATAGTCCGGCATTAGAATTAGGGTTTTCTCGGAGCAAAAAGTTATGAGCGCTGCGCCCGCGATGGTCTCGATCGGCGACACCGGAGTCCTCAACCGCGAAATATCACTGCCGCTGTCTGAAGTCTGGATCGATCGCGATCTGGGATGGCTGGACTTCAACGACCGCGTGCTTGCTCAAGCCTTGGACGCCCGGACTCCTCTTCTCGAGCGCGTGAAATTTCTCGCCATTTTCACCGCGAACCTGGACGAATTCTTTATGAAGCGAGTTTCGGTCCTGCGAAGCGGGAGCACGCCAGGCCACGCGAAACTGCTGGCCCAGGTTCGCGAGGGGTTGGTAGAAAGTCTTCAGCGCCAGGCCGAGTGTTTCCGCAATGCAATCATCCCCGGTCTCGCCACCCACGCAATTCATCTGCGCGCCTGGGATGATCTGACGCCGGGCCAGCGCGCCGAGGCCGCACGCTATTTCGACGACCAGGTCTCGGCCGCTCTCACTCCCCTGGTGTTCGACCCCGCTCACGCCTTTCCGTTCCTTTCGAATCTATCCACTTCGCTGGCTTTTGTTCTGGAAGACCCGGAAGAAGAGACAACTTCCTATGCGCGAGTGAAGGTGCCGGCCGTGCTCCCGCAGTGGGTCCCGCTGGAAACGGATGCCCCGGCGGGGCAAAAGGTCTTCGCCCCGCTCTACGACGTAATCCGGGGAAACATCCACAAACTCTACGCGGGCATGAAGCTGAACGGCGCCACGCTGTTCCGCCTTACTCGCGACGCCGAGGTCGAAATCGAAGACGAGGCGGATGACCCTATCCGCGACGTGGTCCTCGAGCAGGTCCGGCAGCGGCGTTATGAACCCGTGATGAGGCTCGAATTCGCGCCCGGCGCGGATCCCTCCATCCGCGAAATGCTGCGAAAAAGGTTCGAGCTTGCTCCGGTGGACGTTTACGATCTGGAAGGCGAGCTGGATTACACGTCTCTGTTCCAGATCGCTTCGCTGCCCATCGCCGCGTTGCGGGACCCCGCCTGGACTCCCCTGCCGCCCGCGCGGATCGATGACGCCGAGGATATCTTCGCCGCCATACGCGCCGGCGACGTCGTGGTCCACCATCCCTATGACAGCTTCGAAGACAGCGTGGAGCGCTTCGTCGCGGCCGCCGCGGACGACCCGCAAACCGTCGCCGTGAAGATGACCGCGTACCGTGTGGGCGACGACACGCCCTTCGTCAAGTCCCTGGTGAAGGCTGCCGAATCCGGCAAGCAGGTGGCCTGCGTCATCGAGATCAAGGCGCGCTTCGACGAAGAGCGCAACCTGCATTGGGCCGCGGAGCTGGAGCGCGTCGGCGCCCACGTCACCTTCGGCGTGGCCGGTCTGAAGACGCACGCCAAGCTCGCGCTGGTGGTGCGCAAAGAAGCCCAGGGACTGCGGAGCTATGTTCACATCGGCACGGGAAACTACCACGTGCGCACCGCCAACCTCTACGCCGACGTCGGGGTGTTCACCTGCAACCCCGCGATTACGCGCGACGTGGTGAGCTTGTTCCATTATTTGACGGGGCATTCCGTGATGCCGGTTTGCGAGTCGTTGTTGGCGGCGCCCGAGGCGATGCGCCCGCGGCTTCTCGGCCTGATCCGCCGGGAGATCGAGAATCAACAGGCGGGCCGCCCTGCGCGCATCGTCGCGAAAATGAACCAGCTCGAAGATCCGGAGTTGATTGAAGCCCTGTGCGAGGCGGCTTCGGCCGGCGTGCCGGTCGACCTGATCGTGCGCGGTTTCTGCTGCCTTCGTCCCGGCGTTCCCCGCCGCAGCCAAGGCATCCGCGTCCGCTCGATCATTGGACGCTTCTTGGAACATTCGCGCATCTTTCATTTCGCGGCCGCGCTCGACGATGCGGCGCGCGGCGATTTTTTCATCGGATCGGCCGATTGGATGTACCGGAATCTTTCAAAGCGGGTGGAAGTGGTCACGCCGATTTTCGATCCCGAAGCGAAAGCGAAGTTGTGGGAAATCCTCGATATCTGCCTGCGCGATCGCCGCCAGGCTTGGGTGCTGACCGAAGACGGGAAATATAGCCAGTTGCAGCCGGATGCAGAAAGCCGCGGGCCGGAAGCAAGCGGCACGCATGCAACTTTGATGGAACTTGCGCGCCGCTCCTCCGATTAAAGCGCCGGCGCATAGCCGAATGTCCGCATGCGTCTATGTGAAAACATTTCCAAGGAACCGCCTTCGGTGTGGGGCAGGCCTCGGCCTGCGGCGGCCTCCCAGGCCGTCTTCCAGCGGAAACAAAACTCCATCCGCGCCGGGGCCGCGTTCTGCGTTGGATTCGAGGGAAGATAAACACATGCAGCTTGGAATGATTGGCTTGGGGCGCATGGGCGCCAACATGGTGCGCCGCCTGCTCAAAGGTGGCCACGACTGCGTCGCTTTCGATCGGAATCCCGCCAACGTCGCCGAACTACACAAGGAAGGCGCGCGCGGATCCGATTCACTCGGTGATTTCGTTGGAAAACTGACAGCCCCGCGCGCGGTTTGGCTCATGGTCCCCGCTGCCGCAGTCGACGGCACGCTCGAACAACTCATCCCGCGTATGGCCGCCGGCGATATCGTCATCGATGGCGGCAATTCGTACTACATCGATGACATTCGCCGGGCCAAGCAACTGAGGGCCTCCGGCGTCCACTATGTCGACGTCGGCACGAGCGGCGGTGTGTGGGGGCTAGAGCGCGGCTACTGCCAGATGATCGGGGGCGAACCGGAGATCGTACAGCATCTCGATCCGATCTTTAAGACGCTGGCGCCCGGACGCGGGAATATCAGCCGCACTCCCGGCCGGGAAAAAGTGAAGGGCACGGCCGAGGAAGGCTACCTCCACTGCGGCCCTTCCGGCGCGGGCCATTTCGTCAAGATGGTTCACAACGGGATTGAGTACGGCGTTATGGCCGCCTATTCGGAGGGCCTGAACATTCTCCATAAAGCCAACGCCGGCAAGCACGCGCAGGAAACCGACGCCGAAACCACGCCGCTTCGACACCCGGAGCACTATCAATACGACTTCAACCTCGCCGACGTCGCCGAAGTGTGGCGGCGGGGGAGCGTGATTGCTTCCTGGCTACTGGATCTGACCGCCATTTCGCTTCTGGAGCGGCCGGATCTCGCCGAATTTTCAGGCCGCGTTTCCGACTCCGGCGAAGGGCGATGGACGATTCAAGCGGCCATCGACGAATCCGCCCCTGCTCCCGTCCTCAGCGCAGCGTTGTATCAACGGTTCAGCTCGCGCGCAGAAGCCGACTTTGCGGACAAGCTTCTCTCAGCGATGCGGTTTCAGTTCGGCGGCCATTTGGAGAAAGCAAAGGGCTAAAATAATTGCCGTGATGAACCCCCAACGCCGTGAATTCCTTTGCGCTCTTGCCGGCGGCGCCGCCGCGCTGAGTCTTTCCCGAAAAGCATTTGCCGATGGCGCCCCGGCGGCCTCCAAGCTCAGCGATAAGGCAACGCTCATCACCGGCGTCGGCAACAACGTCCTCGCCTTTTCGGGCGACGGCGGAAGTCTGCTTGTGGATTGCGGCGACGCCGCCCACGCGCAAGACGTTCTCAAGGTTGCCGGCAACGTGAAGACGGTGATCAACACCCACTGGCACCCCGAATCCACGGGCGCCAACGATGCGATGGCGAAGGCCGGTGCGAAACTGGTCTCCCACATCAACACCAAACTCTGGATGACTCAGGAGATCATCCGCGATTTCGAGAACAAAGTCTTTCCGCCGCGCGCCAAAGAGGCCTTGCCCACCGAGACTTTCTATACGACCGCGAAAACCACTTTCGGCGGCGAGCCGATTGAATATGGGCTGATGCCTATGGCCCACACCGATGGCGATATCTACGTGCACTTCCCGCAGTCGAACATCCTGGTTGCGGGCGACGCCGTTCAACCCGGGCGGCTTCCCATGCTCGAATGGCTCACCGGCGGCTGGATCGGCGGAATGCAGGAGGCGCATCGCACGCTGCTCCGCATCGCCAACGACGCGACCAAGATCGTGCCCGCCACGGGACCGGTGATGACTAAAGCCGAAGTGCAGGCCAATCTCGACACCCTGACTAAAATCCGCGAGCAGCTTGTGAAGCTGATGAAGCAGGGCATGGGCGCACAAGACATGATCGACGCGAAAGCCTTGAAGGACTTCGAAGGCCAGCTCTCCGGCGACCCCAACAAGTTCATCTATATGGCTTACCGCGGTCTCTGGGGCCACGCCCGCGAACTCGGCGGCATCGTATAACGCCAAAGGGCGCGCAGGGCGGTGGCTCTATCACCGATTCGGTCCCGCCATTCCCCTTCCTTTGAGCTTTATATTCCACCTATTATCAACACACTGCCGCCTGAAATCGCCCGCTGGGCTCGCCGCCTTCCATACGCTTCCGTATGAGCACTGAACGTCAACGCGAATCCGCCCGCATCAATGGCGCCCGTTTCCGCGGCCCTGTTACGGCCGAAGGTAAGCAAATCTCTTCCCGCAATAGCACCCGTCATGGCATGCTCGCGCAGACCGTCGTCCTCGAAGGCGAGTCCAAGGATCGCTTCCAGGAACTCCTCGACGGCCTCATCGCGGAGTTCCAACCCGGTTCCACTACTGAAACGGCCCTCGTCGAAACCATGGCCATCGCCCGCTGGCGCTATCTGCGCATCTTGAGCCTTCAGAAATCCAGGTGCGATCTTGAAATCGCCAGCGAAGCTTCGTCCAGTCCCAAGCCCGTCCGCGCCGCTCTGGCCTTCCGCAAACTGAGCGATAACTCCCGCCGCCTCGATCTGCTTCTCCGCTATGAGACCGCCTTTGACCGCCAGTTCTCCCGCGCCCTCTCCACCCTACTCAAACTCCGCGCTCAAAGCCCGGCCGCCTCCCGCGGAACAACCCGAATTACCAAACGAACCCAACCTTCCGGCCGACGCCGATGCTCCCGGTCCCCTCTGGCCGGATTTTCCAAACGAACCGGATTCCACGCCCCCTCACGGACCGACCTCCATGGTGGGGCAGGCTTTAGCCTCGCGGGACTTTAGTCCCGCTCTCGCAAACCCCTTTAGTGAAAAATGACATACAATATCAATCGGGTCGTTGACATAATGCGCAAATTCCTGCTCGCCGCGCTCGCCGCAGGCTCCCTGCTCGCCGCGCCCCAACAAGCCGCCAACCCGGCTCAGGCCGCGAATCCAAATCAAGCTCTAATCAATCGCTATTGCGTCACCTGCCACAATCAGCGACTCAAAACCGCGAAATTGGAGCTCGACAAACTCGATCTGGCGCATCCGGAAAAGGACGCGCTGATCTGGGAGCGGGCCGTTCGCAAGCTTCGCGCAGGAATGATGCCGCCGCCTGGAGCATCGCGGCCTCCCGTGGACGCAGTGAACGCTCTTGCCACATACCTGGAAGACTCCTTGGATAAGGCGGCCGCCGCCAGTCCCAACCCCGGCAGCGTCAGGATTCACCGGCTGAATCGCGCCGAGTACGCCAATGCCATGCGGGACCTGTTCGGCATCGATGTAAACGCGGCGGCACTCCTGCCAACCGACGGCATCAGCGACGGCTTCGATAACATTGCCGGCGCATTGAAGGTGTCGCCATCGTTCCTGGATCAGTACATCATGGCGGCGCGCGCCGTCGTCAAACAGGCGATGGGAGCTGCGCCCGCGGCCAAAGAAGCGAAGACCACCTTGCGGGGCGTCGATGCGAGCTTGCCCCTGCCTCCCGGAGCTCGCGGCGGAGTCACGGCGCAGTTCTTGGCCCCGTATGAAGGAGACTACGAGTTGCGCGCGTCAGCCAATGCTGCGGTCTTCACCGTCGATGGCGCGACCGTCGACACCAAAGGCCGCACTCATTTAACGGCGGGAATGCACACGATCGTGGCGGCCGGCGCGCCGCACAGTTTCGCGGAAAGCGAAGGCGAGCTATTTGGTTTCGTTCCGGGCGCCGCCGGAACCGGTTACGCCAGCACCGGATTGGTGGCGGGCGGTGTCGCGGCGGGCGGCGGCGCGGGTCTGCGGACCGGCGCCGCGCTTAGCGTCGCCGTCAACGGCCCGTTTAATCCCACCGGCAATCCCGTGGAATCCGCAAGCCGTACCCGCATCTTCGTCTGCCGCCCACCGGATCCTAAAGAAGAATCGGCCTGTGCCTCGCGCATCTTGTCCAATCTGGCGAGAAGAGCTTTCCGCCGCTCCGTCACAAACAAGGACACGGCGCCGCTGATGCAGTTCTACGACGAAGGCCGCAAGGCGGGCTCGTTCGAAACCGGCATCGAGAACGCCATGGTCGCGATGCTTTCGAGCGCCAAGTTTTTGTATCGCGTCGAGCCGCCTCCGGCCAATACGAAGCGCGGCGGCGCCTTTCGGCTCAGCGATACAGAGCTTGCCTCGCGCCTGTCGTTCTTTTTGTGGAGCAGCATTCCCGACGATGAGCTGCTCGCCGTCGCCGAGCAGGGTAAGCTGAACGATCCCAAGGTGTTGGACCAGCAAGTCCGGCGCATGCTGGCCGACCCGCGCTCCAAGACGCTGACCACAAATTTCGCGTTTGAGTGGCTGAAGGTCCGAGATATGGATGCGCTCGAGCCCGATCCCTTCGTCTACCCGGTTTTCGATGCCGCGCTGCGAAGGGCGTTCCGCCGCGAGATGGAGCTGTTCGTCGACAGCGTCTTTCACGAAGACCGCAGCGTGGTGGATCTTCTGAACGCCAACTACACCTTCGTCAACGAGCGGCTGGCCGAGCACTACGGCATCGAAAACGTACGCGGCGACCAATTCCGCCGCGTGAACCTCACGGATCCCAATCGATTCGGACTGCTAGGCAAAGGCGCGGTGTTGATGGTGACGGCCTATCCGAACCGGACTTCCCCGGTGCTGCGCGGCTCTTATATTTTGGAAAACATCCTGGGCACGCCTCCCGCGCCGCCTCCGCCTAATGTCGAGGCTTTCAAGGAAAATAAGGAAGGCGAAAAGCCGAAGACGGTTCGCGAAATCATGGAAGCTCACCGAGCCAATCCCACCTGCAATGCCTGCCATGGCGTGATGGACCCCCTCGGATTCGCGCTCGAAAATTTCGACACCATCGCGACGTTCCGCGCCATGGACCGCTACACCCGCACCGCCATCGATACGAGCGGCAAGCTGGTGGACGGAACGGCGTTGAACGGTCCCAGCGATCTGCGCGCCGCGCTCATGCGACGGCCCGAGCAGTTCGCCCAGACGTTCACCGAGAAAATGATGACCTATGCGCTGGGCCGCGGCGTTGAGTACTTCGATATGCCCACGGTCCGCAAGATTGTCAGGGACGCCAAAACGAGCAACTACAAGTTCTCATCCATTGTGATGGGGATCGTGAAGGCTCCAGCGTTCCAGTCCGCCATGGTGGAAGTGACCAAAGCCGAACAATCCTCCCCGGCTCAAGTAGCCGCGAAGTAACGCCGTCCCGACTCCATTGTGGGGCGGGCTTTAGCCTGCGCGGGACTTTAGTCCCGCTGCTGCGCAACCCATTCATCCGCGATTCAGATGAATCCTACGGGCGAAGTCGTCATCCACTTTGTCAGGAGCCAATCATGGCGAACAAATTCGCAGGCAAAGTCGCGGTGATCACGGGAGGGTCAACCGGCATGGGCCTGGCCACCGCCCAGCTCTTCGTTCGAGAAGGAATGGATCATGGATTCATCACCGGCCGGCGTAAGGACGCGCTGGACCACGCTGCGGCCGAGATAGGAACGAATGTCACTGCGGTCCCAGGCGATGTCGCCAATCTGAGCGACCTCGACCACCTGTATGATGCAGTCAAGAAACTGAACCGCAAGATTGACGTGGTGTTCGCAAACGCCGGGATCTCCCTGCTCGCGCCGTTGGACGCCGTTGACGAGAAGTTCTTCGATCTCCACTTCGACGCGAATGTAAAGGGCCTCTTCTTCACGGTTCAGAAGGCGCTCCCGCTATTGAATGACGGCGCGGCAATCATCCTGAACGGATCGATTGCAACTATCAAGGGCTTTCCCGCCACGAGCGTTTACAGCGCCAGCAAAGCGGCGGTCCGCTCCTTCGCGCGTACCTGGACCAGCGAGCTGCGCGAGCGCCGCATTCGCGTGAACGTGATCAGCCCCGGCTACACCGACACTCCGCTGCTCGAAGCGTGGAAGCAGGGCGAAGCGCTCGCAAAGCTGAAGGAGGAAATGACAAACTCCGTGCCCCTGGGCAGGATGGGCAATTCAGACGATATCGCCAAAGCGGTCTCGTTCCTTGCATCCGATGAAGCGAGCTACGTCTCCGGCATCGAACTCTTCGTCGATGGCGGCGTCGCCCAGATTTGAAACTGTTGCAGAAACTGAATATTTCGTGCCGTTCACGCCATCTACTCACTAAGGTTGAATCCACATGAACGAAATTGCAAAAGACTATGACCTCGTCATCCTCGGCAGCGGCACGGGATCGAAATTCCTTGCCTGGACATTTGCGGAGCAGGGACAGCGCGTCGCCACGATCGAGCGCAAGTACCTCGGAGGCTCTTGCCCTAACATCGCCTGTTTGCCCAGCAAGAACGTCATTCAGAGCGCGAAGATCGCATCGTACTTTCGTCGAGGCCGCGAATTCGGCATTACTTCGGACGGCTTCACGGTGAACATGTCTGCCGTGCGGGACCGCAAACGCAAAATGGTTTCGGATCTGATCGAGCTCCACCGCAACAAGTACGAACAGAGCGGCGGAGAACTCATTCTCGGGTCCGTTCGCTTCGTTGGCCCTCGAACTGTGGAAGCCTCTCTGCCCGATGGAACAACGCGCCGGCTTCGCGGAACGAACGTGATCGTCAGCACCGGCACACGCGCCCGGTTGGACCCGATCCCCGGTCTTGCTGAGTCTCGGCCGCTTACGCACATTGAGGCGCTGGAACTGGATCAAACGCCGAAACACCTCATCGTTGTGGGCGGAGGCTATGTCGGGATCGAATTATCTCAGGCGATGCGCCGGTTCGGCAGCAACGTCACGGTGATCGAGCGCAATGGGGCCCTGGTGCATCAGGAGGATGACGACGTCACTGCGGGAATCCGCGCCCTGTTCGAAGATGAGGGCGTTGACTTGGTTCTGAATGCGCACATCCGGCGCGTGGCGGGCAAGTCCGGTGAGCGCGTTCAAGTTGTCGTCGAGCACGCGGGTAAGGAGAAAACGATCGAGGGCACCCATCTACTGGCGGCGTCGGGGCGCGCGCCGAACACAGACGGCATCGGACTGGAGCTGGCCGGCGTCAAGCTCACAAGCGATGGATACGTGAAGGTCAATGAGCGGCTTGAGACGACCGCCGCTGGAGTCTGGGCCGTCGGCGACGTAACAGGCGGGCCGAAGTTCACTCACATCAGCTTCGACGATTTCCAGGTCATTCGCGACAATATCAACGGCGGGAACCATGTGACAACCGGCAGGCAGGTTCCATTCTGTATATTCACCGACCCCGAGCTTGCCCGTGTCGGCCTCAGCGAGAAGCAGGCTCAAGCTCGGGGCATTGCGTACCGCCTGTTCAAGATCCCCCTGCAGGAAGTGCTGCGGGCGCGCACGCTCTCCGAGACACGCGGATTCCTGAAAGCGCTGGTGGAAACTGGTGGCGATCGAATCCTAGGCTTCACCGCATTCGGCGCCGACGCAGGGGAGCTCATGTCGGCCGTCCAGATCGCCATGATCGCGGAGTTGCCGTATACAAAGCTGCGCGACGCGGTCCTCACGCATCCGACCATGGCGGAGGGACTGATTCCGCTGTTTTCGTCTGCCCCATTGGTAGTCGCGGCAACAGCGAACGCGCGCGCTTGACGATATCCGTTTCAGATTTGCCTACGCCACTTCGTGCTTGGCTTCGACGATAGATTGGCCAAGGAAGCTCAACAACTCGGCATTGACTTCCTCCGCATGGGTCCAGGTGATGCAATGCGGCCCTCCTTGGATCACAATCAGGCGTGCGCCTTTGATAAGTTTGGCCGTGCGTTCGCCCCCAGCCGCCATCGGAACAATTCGATCGTTGTCGCCGTGAATCACCAGCGCCGGTACGTCAATGTGCGCCAAATCTTGGCGGAAATCCTCGTGCCAGGTTGGGACGCATGCCAGACTGGCCGTGGCGGACGCGGCGGCGGCGACATTCCAACTGGCGCGCACTGCTTCTTCGCTGATGCGCTGACCTAAGAGTAGGTCCGTGGTGTAAAAATCCTTGAAGAACTGGGTAAAGAATGCGTAGCGGTCCGCGGCGACAGCTTTCTGAATGCCCTCGAACACGTTCGCATCCAGGCCTTCGGGATTGTCGCCTGTCTTGAGCAAAAAGGGAGGCACGCCGCCAATGATTACGGCCTTGCGGACGCCCCCCTTGCTGCCCCCCTTGGACCCGTATTTCCCGAAATAGCGCGCGATCTCGCCGCCGCCCATCGAGAATCCCACCAGCGCGTAGTCCCGCAGCTTGAGGCGTGCGATCAGTTTGTGTAGGTCTTCTGCGAACGTGTCGTAGTTGTAACCTTGCGCCGGGTGGCTGGATTTGCCGAAGCCCCTGCGGTCATAAGTGATAACCCGATATCCGGCATTCAGCAGCGGAGGAATCTGCTTTTCCCACGATGCGCCGCTCAATGGATATCCGTGGATCAAGACCACCGGTTTGCCTGAGCCGTGATCCTCATAGTAAAGCTCGATGTCCCCGGAATTCTCTTTTCCGACTGTGACAAATGGCATAGTCTCCTTTCAAGCAGTGCTGAATTGTTTCGAATCGTCGCGCTACACCGGTGAGATGGCGATCCCCCGCGATCCGGCTCATGCATTTTTGAACAGCCCCGCCCCCTCGCTTTCCGCGGCCCGCTGAACTAGAATCATACGAGGAGCTTTCCAATGTTCATCACCAAAAAGCACCTCACGCGCCGCACCGTGCTGCGTGGCGTGGGAGGCGCGCTCGCGCTGCCGCTGCTCGACGCTATGATTCCCGCTCGCACCGCTCTTGCGCAGACGGCCGCGAAGCCGTCGCTCCATATGGGGTTCATCTACTTCCCCCACGGCGCCGTGCAGGCGAAGTGGACGCCCACCGGCCAGGGCGCGATGGGCGACTTCGGCGACATTCTTAAGCCGCTAGACAAATACAAATCGATCACCACGGTCTTCAGCAACATCGATAATCAGGCCGCCGTAGGTCCTGTGCACGCTCTTTCGCCCGGCACATGGCTTTCCTGCGTGCATCCCGCCATGAGCCAGGAAGCGCACGGTGGAACCACCATCGACCAGATCGCGGCGGAACACATCGGCCAGGATACGCCGCTGCCGTCGCTGGAAGTCGCGACCGAGAATCACGGCGGCGGCGGTTTCTGCGACCGCGACTACGGCTGCTCCTACTCGGGAACCATTTCCTTCCGCACGCCTACCACTCCGCTGCCCATGGAAAACGACCCGCGCAAGCTGTTCATCCGTCTGTTCGGCCAGGGCGACAACGCGGCCGAGCGCGCGCGGTTGTCCAAGCAGTATTCTTCGCTGCTCGATATGGTCGGCCAAGAAGCGAAGGAATTACAGCGCGTGGTTGGTCCATCCGATAAAGCTGTCCTTTCCGACTATCTGGAGAGCGTCCGCGAAATCGAGCGCCGCATTCAGAAAATGGAGGCGCGCGATCTCTCCCACGTCAATATCCCCGACGCTCCTAAAGAAACGGCATATGCTTTCGACGAACGCATCAACCTGATGTTCGACCTGGTGGGTCTGGCTTTCCAGGCCAACATGACGCGCATCTTCACTTTCATGATGGCGGCGGAAGTCAGCGGGCAGACCTATAACCACATCGGCGTTCCCGACGCGTTCCATCCGCTCTCTCATCACAACAACGAGCAGGCCAAAATGGACCGTCTGGCCAAGGTACAGACGTATCATACGCAGGTGCTCGTGAAATTTCTGGACAAGCTCGCCAAGATGCAGGATGGCGACGGCACAATGCTGGACCATTCCATGTTCCTCTACGGCAGCAACATGAGCAACAGCAACGCCCACAACCATTACCCGCTGCCGACGTCGATTGTCAGCGGCTGGAAAACCGTGAAGGGCGGCCAGCACCTGGCGCCGCCAGAGCACACGCCGTTGTCGAACGTTCTGCTGACCATGCTCGACCGCGCGGGCATTCCGCAAGACAAGATGGGCGACAGCACCGGCAAGCTCTTGGAGGTCTAGCTCCAATGAAGATCCTGGCCATCGCTCCTATGATTGGGGCCGCGCTTGTCGGCGCTCCTCTTTTCGCCGCGGAATTGCAGCTTGCCGGCGCGATCAAGTCCGGCGACCGCTCGGCCGCTGTCGAGATGATCGCGAAGAAGTCTGCGGATGTGAATGCGGCCGAAGCCGACGGGTCGACGCCTCTGCTATGGGCCGCGAATTTAAGCGATCTCGATCTGGTCTCGCGGCTACTGAAGGCGGGCGCCAATCCGAACGTCCGCAACAAGCTCGGATCCACGCCGCTGGCGGAAGCTGCGTTTAATGCGAACACGGAGATGATTCGTGCGCTGCTCGATGCGGGCGCCGATCCTAACGCCGCCGGGCCGGACGGCCAGACGCCGCTCATGCTCGTCGCGCGGACGGCGAACGTTGACGCCGCGAAGCTCCTATTGGAGAAAGGCGCGAATCCGAACGCAAAGGAAACGCAGCGAGGTCAAACCGCGCTCATGTGGGCGGCCGCGGCGAGCCAAGCGCCGGTCATGCGCGAGCTGCTGGCGCACGGCGCGGAAGTAGACACAAGATCCGCGACGGATCTCATGACGCCATTAGTCAGTTCCGAGCCGCGTGCTCAGCCTCGTCCTCCCGGCGGAATGACCGCGATGCTCTTTTCCGTCCGTGAAGGATGTCTCGATTGCGTGAAGTTGCTGGTGGAAAAGGGCGCAAAGATCGATCTTCCTGACCCCGAGGGCGTGACTCCCTTAATCTCGTCGATCTTCAACACCCATTTCGACGTCGCAAAATACTTGATCGAGCAAGGCGCGAACGTCGACCACTGGGATTGGTGGGGCCGCACTCCGTTGTATCTTGCCGTGGACTACAATACGCTGCCCCACGGGGGGCGTCCGGATCAGCCCGCGCTCGACCAAACGCTGCCCATCGACATTATTCGCATGCTGCTGGAAAAGGGCGCGAATTCCAACCCGCAATTGAAGCTTCTTCCGCCCTATCGCGCCACGGGAGCCGATCGCGGCGTGGACCAAATGCTGAGCTTCGGCGCAACCCCACTATTGCGTGCGGCCAAAGCCATGGACGCACCCGCCATCAAGCTGCTGCTGGAGCACGGCGCCATCGTCGATCTGACCAACAACCAGGGCATGACGCCCACCGTGGCCGCTTCTGGAATGGGCTCGATCGACGCTGACACGCGCGGCTACTTCACCACTCCTGATGTGCAAGACCGCGCCATCGCCTCGCTGGAACTGCTTTTAGCAAAGGGCGGAGCGTTGAATGGCCGCGCCGGACGTTTCCAACAAGCGCCCCTGCACGGAGCAGCGTTCTGGGGCTGGAATAAAGTCGTGGAATATCTTCTTTCCAAGGGCGCTGACGTCAATCTCACGGACGAGCGCGGATACACGGCAGTCGATTACGCGATGGGCCGCGCCCAAGGCAACAGCCGCGGTGGCCAGCGGAAAGATGTCCATCAAGATACCGCGGACCTGCTGACTTCGAAGGGCGGGATCGCTGGAACCCCAATCCAGCAAGGCAGCCGCCCAGCATCCCGATGAGTCGGGACGCGGCAGGCTGAGAGCCGGCGCCACAGCCGCCCCTTGCAGGACTGTTTTCGGGCTGGGTGGCGCAGACACTCATGTCTGCCGCGTCGAGACTTGTCTCGACGCCTGGTCTGGTGACATCGGCAGTCGTCGAAACAATGGTCCAGAACATTCTCTTATGCGTGCGATAAGAATTTCTTTCTGTCCAAAGCCAAAAGTTCCTGCCATACTAGGTCCGTGTTACTCGCGGCTCCAGGGCATACTCAGCGTGCACGGATCCCTATTCACGTAGTTCTTCGCATGACCGCGATGGACGTTTGCTGCGGCCCCCCTTACTCCCGCTGACCCCATCATCCCGGATCGCTTGCGTTATCTGGGAATACTCATCGTCCAGCCTTGTAGCCACATTAGCCCACGTCGCTATTCAACTTCCTCGTCCTTGTGCGTCGAGATTAAGAGGCTAGATTTGCCCTCGACGAAGAGGCTCCGTTTCCTCTAAGATACCGGCCAAGTCGCTCTACATTTAATCACTAAAGATTGGAGCGTGCTGTATGTCTGCTTTGGTTTCGATTCGTAGGAGAACGGTATTGGCGGCGTTCGCGTGCGCCTTGACATCGTCAGCATGGGGGCAAGCGACGACTTCGCTTAGGGGCACAATTACCGACGCCCAGGGCGCTGCCATCGACATGGCCATAGTTACTTTGCAAAATGGCGACGTAGGGTTTCGCCGCAACGTTCTCACTGACGCCACAGGCGCCTTTCAGTTCGTCCAAGTGCCGCCTGGCGTGTATTCCGTCGGCATCGAAAAGTCCGGTTTTGCCTCCGTCACTCAAAGGAATGTCGAGCTGCTGGTGAACACTCCCGCGACGCTGGACGCCACGATGCAAGTGGCGAATGTAACCGAGACGGTGAACGTGGAGGCCGATGTCGTGAAGATTAATACGGTGGACGCCTCTATCGGAAACTCATTCAACCAAACCCAGGTGCGCCAACTCCCCCTGCAAACGCGCAATGTAGTCGAGCTCCTGAGCTTGCAGCCAGGCGTGACTCAGACAGGCGAGGTGCTTGGCTCACGGCGCGACCAGAACAATATCACCTTGGACGGTGTGGATGCGAATGACAATCAGAATTCCGGTCTCGGAGGCTTGGGCACAGGCACGAAGACCGCCTTACCGGGGCTAAACGGGATGGGAATTGATCGCAAGAGTGGCTTCAATGCTGCTCTCCCCGTGCCGCTCGATTCGGTCGAGGAGTTCCGGGTGACAGTAGGCGGCGAGGGGGCTGAGCAGGGACGCAGTTCCGGTGGGCAAGTGACGCTCGTGACCAAGAGCGGCGCCAATCAGTTCCACGGCTCTGCCTACGAATTCAATCGCAATACTCTGTTTTCCGCCAACGACTGGTTCAACAACCGCGCGGGCGTGGCGCGCCAGCCGCTGATCCGTAACCAGTTCGGCGCTTCCCTCGGAGGGCCAATCAAGAAGGATCGGGTGTTCTTCTTCTTCAATTACGAGCGCCGCCTGGACCGCAGCGCCAATAGCCAGCTCTCGCACGTTCCGTCCGCCGCCCTGCGGCAAGGTATTCTGACGTTCCAGAACACGAACGGCGGCATTACCACATTAAGCCCGGCGGATCTGAAGCAAATCGATCCGTTGCATGTCGGCGTGAGCCCCGCGATCCTTTCAATGCTCAATCAGTATCCGCTTGGAAACGACCCGTCCACCGGGTACGACTCCGGTCTGAATTTTCTGGGTTACCGCTTCAATGCGCCCCAAAACCTCACCTATAACGCCTACGTCGGAAAGATGGATTTTCACCTGGATTCCGCCGGGCGGCACACAATATCAGTTCGGGGGACGTTAGCGGGCAATAGCGAGACGCTCACACCGCAGTCGTTTCCGGGACAGCCCGTCAATAACGTCCTGTTGAACAACAGCCGTGGGCTCGCCGTGTCTTACACCGGCCTGATAAGACCAACCCTGGTGAACGTGGCGTCCTTTGGGCTGACGCGGATCGGCTTAAACCAAACGGGGCCTACCGGAACGGCCTTCAGCATCGACAGCATCGACCCGTTCGTGAACTACGGCACTCGCGGCTACGTTCGCATCGCTCCCACCTACAACTGGATCGACGATCTGACCTGGACAAAAGGTAAACACACGGTCACGGCCGGAGCGAACCTTCGGTTTGTGCGTAACGGATACACGAATTTCACGAATGCCTGGCCCAACTATTCCTTTGGCCGTGGAAGTCTCACCGGACTGGGCACGGACTGGTTGGCGGACGTGCAGTCATATTTGACGTCGATTGGCGGCAACCCGACCATGCAGAACAGCCAGGCGGTGACGCGAGCCGGTGGCGACTTGCTGGGGCTGATCTCGGGCGGCACGATGAACTACATCTACGATCACAGCGGCAAGGCTCTGCCGATCGGCTCGCCCGCCATCCGGAATTTCGCCAGCAATGAGTATGGGTTCTACGTGTCCGATGCATGGCGCGTTAAGCCAGGCATGACCATTACCGCCGGTCTGCGCTATGAGAACAACAGCCCGCCTTGGGAAACGAATGGTCTTCAGGTGTCGCCCACGATTCCATTACAGAACTACTGGGCGGCCCGAGTCGGCGGAGCTGAGGCGGGCATGCCGTCCTACCTTGCCACGCCGCAGGAGTCCTACGATTTCAACGGACCGGCGAATGGCAAATCAAGCTGGTTTGCGCGAAACCAGTTGAACTTCGCGCCCCGAGTTGCGTTCGCATACAGCCCGCAAAACGACACAGGTTTGGCCGGCAAGATTCTGGGCAAGGGCGGAGTATTCCGGATGGGAGGCACGATCGCTTACGACCGCTTTGGGAGCGATATGGCGGTGCAATATGATACGGCGAATTCGTTCGGCTTGACCGAGAACGATATTCTGGGCTCCTTCAATTTCACGACGGCGAGCCGCTATAACGGATCCTTTCCCGCGCTGCCAACTGCTTCCGTGCATACGTTCCCCTTCACGCCTCCCAATGTTGCGGCCGTTTGCTGCACCTACGTGGGGATCGATTCCAACTTGAAAACGCCGTATGCATACGTGGTGAACGCGTCGGTCGCGCGTCCGCTGAAGGGGGGCCTGACGCTCGAGATCGGCTATCAGGGGCGTTTCTCACATGCCCTGCTCATTCAAACCGACATCGGCGGAGTGGACTGGAACTTCAAAGATCCGGTGCTCGGAACAACCCTGGGGGACCTCGAAAAATCGATGCGCGATGTTTATCTCCAACTGTCCGGCAACAATATTGGAGCAACCGCCGCGATTTCGAAACTAGTGGCCGCGAATCCCGGCATGGTCCCGCTGAACGCGTTCGCCGAGAAGAACTTTGCCAAGATCAAGGATCTATACTTCCCCGGCAGCGCGTCGGCGAATTATCTTTACCTGCTCATGAGCAATGGGATGAGCGATACCGATACGTTGAACCAGGCGGACCGTCTCACCACGGTCAACGGAAAGTCGTTTCCAAACTGCATCAGCGCGACGGGGTGCTGGACATTCTATGCGCCGCAGCAGAGCAGCCTGAACGCCTGGACAAACAACGGCGCCGCCAGCTTCAACAGCGCCACCGTCACGGTTCGGCGCGGGCTGAGCAAAGGCTTCGCGTTCGACTTCAATTACACGTTGTCGCACTCTATCGACCGCGGCGGAGGGGCGGAATCCGGGCGAGGCGCTTATGGCGGCCTGATGCTCGATCCCTACAACTACACGGCTTTTCGCGGCTCCTCGGACTTCGATGTTCGGCACAACATTAACGCCAATTTCCTTTATGAGCTGCCGTTTGGAAAAGGAAAGCCGGTCCTCGGCAACGCTTCCACCTGGATGGACGAGTTGGTGGGCGGATGGCAGGTTTCCACCATTGTGCGCTATCACTCGGGACTGCCAAGTTCGCTGTTCTACGGCGGCATCTGGCCAACCAACTTTTCGTTCGGGGCAATCGCATATCCGATCAATCCCGTGTTCTCCACAAGCAACGGGATCGATCAAAGCGGCAACCCTAGCCTATTTGCGAATCCGGCCACGTCGGCGGCCAACTGGCTGCCGATGTACGCCGGCTCTGTCGGAGCGCGCGCCG
>DASQJB010000216.1:0-19909 GCA_035631295.1 Bryobacteraceae bacterium
CGGCGATCGAGCGCAACGCCGCCCAGTATGATCGTGCTTTGGCGCACATCTCGGAAAACGACGGAGCCGCGCTCGCCCGCGCTTCCGTACGCGACGCCAACACAAAGTTGATCGCCGTCGAGCGAGCGCTCACTCTGCCCGACGGCCTCCCCGGCCGCCCGTGGTTCCAGAACCAGATCTACGCCCCTGGCTTTTACACCGGCTATGGATCAAAAACTCTGCCCGGCGTGCGCGAGAGCATCGAACAAAAACAATGGACGCTCGCCCAGGAACAGATCGCCCGCCTAGGCAAAGTGCTCGAGAACGCCGGCGAGGCAATTCAATCCGCCGCCGCCGCGCTAGACCGCGCTGCCGCTGGGCAATGACCGCGGCTAGCCGATTGCCCTGCGATATGATCCTCTAAGGAGGCGTCTCCCCTATCGTTTCTATCAGAGTCCTGGCGAGCTCGAGCGCCGGCAATTCCGCTCTGGTTTCCACTAGCCGCACGAACGTCCTCATCGACGCCGGCCTCAGTTGCAAGGAGACCGTTAAACGGCTGGACGCCTTGGATGTCGCGGCCAAATCCCTCACCGCCATCCTCATCACCCACGAACACACCGACCACGTCGCGGGGCTCCCGGCCATCGCCAAAAAGCTAGCCATCCCCATCTATATTTCGCGCCTCACCGCCCCCGCCATTTCTTGGGGCGACTGCATACCTAAGCTGGAATTATTCCAGGCCGGCTCTAGCTTCCCCATTGGCGATCTCGAAGTCACCAGCTTCACCGTTCCCCACGACGCCATCGATCCTGTCGGATTTTCTTTCGAGGCAGACGGAATCAAGATCTCCGTTGCCACCGACCTTGGCTATCTGCCCGATTCTGTCCGCTTCCAGGTCCGCGACTCCGATGTCCTTCTACTCGAAGCCAATCACGACCTGAACATGCTCAAAGTGGGCCCCTATCCCTGGTCCGTAAAGCAGCGGGTGATGGGGCGCATGGGTCATCTTTCCAATGATGTCGCTTGCAAATTCGTGCGCGACGAATTGGCCCCGCGCACTTCCACTCTGATCCTGGGCCATCTGAGCGAGCACAATAATCATCCCGTTCTGGTCGAACAAGCCGCCGCCGAGGCGCTCGATGGCCGCGGCTTATTCACGCGCTTCCTAGTGGCGGGCCCGCGAGGCCTCGCCGAACCCCTCGTTTATCCATGATCGCCCGCTATACGCGCCCTGAAATGGGCCGCATCTTCAGCGACGAAAACCGCTTCGAACAATGGCTCCAGGTGGAGCTCGCCGCCAGCGAGGCCCTGGCTGAAACCGGCGAGGTCCCCGCCGAGGCCGCCGCCGCCCTACGAGCGCACGCCGGCTTTGACGTCAAACGCATTCACGAGATCGAGCGCGATGTCAAGCACGACGTCATCGCTTTCACCACCGCCGTAGCCGAGCGCATCGCGGCCGCCGGCTGTGGCGCCGCCGGGCGCTGGCTGCACTACGGCCTCACCTCGAACGACGTCGTCGATACCGCTCAGGCCCTGGTGCTCCAGCAAGCCTCCGGCCTTCTCTTGCAGGGCGCCCGCGAGCTCCTCCAGTCGCTTGAGCGCCGCGCCTGGGAATTCAAGGATGCCGTTCAAATCGGCCGCACGCACGGCGTCCACGCCGAACCCATCACCTTTGGCCTGAAGTTGGCTTTGTGGTACGACGAGCTTCGCCGCAATACCGCGCGCCTCGACCGAGCCTCTGAAGATCTGCGCGTCGGCAAAATCTCCGGAGCCGTCGGGACCTTCGGCCACATCGGCCCCGAGGCGGAGGAGAAAATCTGCGCCCGGCTCGGCCTTAAACCCGCCCCCATCGCTAGCCAGGTTCTTTCCCGCGACCGCCACGCCGCCTGGGTCTCCGCGCTCGCCCTCGTCTCTGCCACGGTTGAGAAGATCGCCCTCGAAGTTCGCCATCTCCAGCGCACCGAAGTCCGGGAAGCCGAAGAACCCTTCACGGAAGGCCAGAAGGGCTCCTCAGCCATGCCTCATAAGCGCAATCCCGTCGTCTCCGAGCAGATCTGCGGCTTGGCCCGGGTCGTTCGCGCCAATGTTCAACCCGCCTTGGAGAATATAGCCCTTTGGCATGAGCGGGATATCTCCCATTCTTCGGTCGAGCGCATAATCCTCGCCGATTCCGCCATCCTCACGGACTATCTACTCGCCAAAACCCGCTGGCTCGTCGATGGCATGCGTGTTTACCCCGAACGCATGCTGCGCAACCTCGACGCCACACGGGGGTTAATCTTCTCCGGCCAGCTCCTGCTCGATCTCACCGCCGCCGGAATGCTCCGAGAGGAAGCTTACAGGCTAGTCCAGAGCCACGCCATGCGCGCCTGGGAGACCGACGGCGATTTCCGGTCTAGCGTAGAATCAGATCAGGAAATCTCTTCCTTTCTATCACTTGGCAAGCTGGAGGCAGCTTTTTCCCTGGATCGCCATCTGGCGCACATCGATCGCATCTTCTCCCGAGTCTTCCAAGAAAGTCTCTATCCTGCAATAACTTAGT
This sequence comes from Bryobacteraceae bacterium, assembly GCA_035631295.1. Classification (GTDB taxonomy): domain Bacteria; phylum Acidobacteriota; class Terriglobia; order Bryobacterales; family Bryobacteraceae; genus Palsa-187. The sequence goes on from DASQJB010000216.1 coordinate 2,522, forward strand.
AAGTAACAGAAACATTTCAAAAAAATTTCGGGATATAAATCGGCACTTTATAGGTTAAACTTTACATAGGAACCGAGATGCGACACCCCCGTCCGCTGGAGTACGATTTGGCTCGCGTGTTGCTGGTCGACGACGATCCGACTTCTCGCCTCACGCTCAAGACCGTACTGGAAGCTGGCGGATATTCAGTAGATTCCGCCGCCAGCGCGGCTGAAGCTGTCGGGAAATTGGACGAAGGCGAGTACGAGCTTGTGCTCAGCGACTTACAGATGGAATCCCCCGAAGCTGGTCTAAAAGTACTAGCCCATGCCCGCATGATGGACTACAAGCCGGCTACAGCCCTGCTTACAACCTATAAAAACGCCGATCCCGGTCCTCATCCCGGTAATACCCGTCGCCGCGATTCTATGCTCATTAAGCCCGAGGATCTTCCCGGCTTGCTCAGCAAAGTCGCCGAAATGATCAGCCAGCGAGCCACCCGCCGCCTCCAGCGCCAGCTCCGCTTGGGCGACCGCCAACTCCGGCCTGCTAACGCATAGGAACACAATTGGGCGAATAGTGCCTGAAACCCTCGGGCGTCATAAATCCGTGTGAGCGCGTGTTATGCTAAACTTCCCTCAGAAGCTGATGCGTCCGCGCCGTCCGTTCCTGGCGAAGCTATTTAGAAATGGCAGCCTCGCTCCGCTGCTTGGCCTGTCGGCGATCATCGCCGTTGCCGCCGCAGTACCCGGTTCACCCAAGCAAACCGGAACGCAGTCGCATCCGCTCGTCCGCCTAATCCATTCCGTGTTCCAGTTCGTCGCGCCCTCCGCGGAAAAACCTTCGGCCCGCTCCTATCCGCCCGGCCCTCCGCCGCGCCTGTTCTTTACGCCCGTCTCCGCATCTCTGTGGATGGTCGTCATGGCGCCCATTCCTCCGGTCGCGCTGCGCCTCCGCCGTCTCCATCTCCGCTGCTAATGCTTCGCGGCTTTCACCGTCAGCCGAAGGCCAAAGCTAAAGCTGATAGCTGAAAGCTGACAGCTAAGAAGTCAAAAGCCAGTCGCTTTCTGGAGACCTCAACATGAATACTTTCGAAACGATCCTCGCCAAGATCTTCGGCACCAAGCACGAGCGCGAAGTCAAGGCCATGCAGCCCATGATCGCGGCCATCAACGATCTCGAGCCGCAGATGCAAGCGCTCTCCGAGGAAGACCTCGCCGCCCAAACCGTCCGGTTCCGCGAACAGCTTGACCAGGGAGCCTCACTCGAGGATCTGCTCATCCCCGCCTTCGCCACCGTCCGCGAAGCCGGCCGCCGCGTGCTCAACATGCGCCACTTCGACGTCCAGTTGATCGGCGGAATCGTGCTTCATCGCGGCAAGGTCGCCGAGATGAAAACCGGCGAAGGTAAAACTCTCGTCGCCACGCTTCCGGTCTACTTGAACGCACTCGAGGGCAAGGGCGTCCATGTGATCACCGTCAACGATTATCTCGCCCGCCGCGACTCGGAATGGATGGGGCGCATCTACAACGCTCTCGGGATGACCGTCGGCGTTATCGTCCACGACCTCGACGATGATGAGCGCCGCGCAAGTTACGGCTGCGACATCACCTACGGCACGAACAACGAATTTGGCTTCGACTACCTCCGCGACAATATGAAATTCCGCATCGCCGATTGCGTTCAGCGGAACATCGATCCCATCTCCGTGCAAGCCCCCGACAACAGGGGATCCCAACTCAAGATCTTCAACTACGCCATCGTCGACGAAGTCGACTCCATCTTGATCGATGAAGCCCGTACCCCCCTTATCATCTCCGGCCCCAGCGAAGAATCCACCGACAAGTACTATCGCGTCAATCGCATCATCCCCAACCTGATTCGCGGCGAGGTCATCGAAGGCAAAGAGCCCGGCCAGAAGTGGATGACCGGCGACTATACCGTCGAGGAAAAACACCGCAGCGTCGCCCTGACCGAAGAAGGCGTGCTGAAAGTCGAAAAGCTTCTCGGCCTCGGCAACCTTTACGAAGCCATCAACATGGAGATGAACCACCATGTGCAGCAGGCCCTCCGCGCGCACGTGCTCTATCTCCGAGACCGCGATTACGTGGTCAAAGACGACGAGGTCATCATCGTCGACGAATTCACCGGCCGCCTCATGCCCGGCCGCCGGTGGTCCGACGGCCTCCATCAAGCTATCGAGGCCAAGGAAGGCGTCCGCATCCAGCGTGAAAACCAGACGCTCGCCACCGTCACCTTTCAGAACTACTTCCGCATGTACAAAAAGCTCGCCGGCATGACCGGAACCGCCGACACCGAGGCCGCCGAGCTTAACAAAACCTATAACCTCGACGTCACCATTGCCCCCACCAACAAGCCGCTCCGCCGCCACGAGTTCTCCGACATCGTCTACCGCACGGAGGAGGAAAAGTTCCGCAACGCCGCCAAGGAGATCCTCAAGTTGCACGAAAAAGGCCAGCCCGTGCTGGTCGGCACCATTTCCGTGGAGAAATCCGAGAAATTAGGCGGAATTCTCAAGAGAATGGGCCTCAAGGAACACAAGGATTTCGAGGTCCTCAACGCCAAAAATCACGAGCGCGAAGCTTTCATTGTCGCCCAAGCCGGCCGCAAGGGAGCCGTCACCGTCTCCACCAACATGGCCGGCCGCGGCACCGACATCCTGCTCGGCGGCAACCCCGAATTCATGGCCAAGGAGTACTTCCGCAAGCAGAATAGAGATCCCGACTCCTTGCAAACCGCCGCCATCGGCACGACGGAGCGCCAGGAGTGGGACCAGGTCTATTCCCGGTTCAAAGCCGAGACCGCTCAAGAGCACGACGAAGTGGTCGAACTCGGCGGCCTCCATATCCTCGGAACCGAGCGCCACGAATCTCGCCGCATCGACAATCAGCTCCGCGGACGCGCCGGCCGCCAGGGCGATCCCGGCAGCGCGCGCTTCTATCTTTCTTTGCAGGACGACCTCATGCGCATTTTCGGCGGCCCGAAAATGCAGAATCTCATGCTCCGTCTGGGCATGGAAGAAGACGTTCCCATCGAAAGCAAAATGATCACGCGCCGCATCGCCGCTGCGCAAAAGGCCGTCGAAGCGCAGAATTTCGCCGCCCGCAAGCACGTCCTCGAATACGACGATGTCATGAACAAGCAGCGCCAGGCTGTCTACGGCATGCGCCGCGGCTTGCTCGAAGGCAAGGATCAAAAGGACCGCGTCCTCGAAATCATCGAGGGAATTCTAGCCAGCTTCATCGACACACGCTTGCCCGAGAAAAGCCATCCCAGCCAGTGGGATTTCCCCGGCCTCGAAACCGACATCCTTACGCAGTTCGGCGTCAAGATTCCTACCGAATCCCTCATGAACGTCGACCGCCGCCAGATCGAGGCCGATATTCGCGAGCAATTAGTCAAAAAGTACAGCGAAAAGGAAAGCATGATCGGCGCCGATCTGATGCGGGAGACCGAGCGCATGATCATGCTCAATGTCATCGACAACCAGTGGAAAGACCACTTGCTGTCGATGGATCACCTGAAGGAAGGCATCGGTCTCCGCGGCTACGGCCAGAAGGACCCGCTGATCGAATACAAGAAAGAATCCTTCGTCCTGTTCCAGGACATGATGGATCGCATCGAAGACGAAACCATCCGCTACCTCTTCTTCCTCCAGCGCGTGGAAGAACCCGCGCCCGGCAGCGAAGTCCCCGGCAATATCCCTTATCCGGAACTTTGGGCGGATGAAGAAGAAGAGGAGGCGGCGGAGGAAACCGTGAGCGTCGCCGCCGCTCCTGCACTTGCACCCGTCAGCAAGGCCGCGCAGTCCGCCGTCCTCGATTTCACCAGCAGCCTCCAACGCAAAAAGCAAAAAGAGCTTGATCAGCTCCAGTTCGTCGGAGGTGAAGCCTCGGCGCCCAAACAACCTAAACTTTCTGCCAAGAAAGCTGGCCGCAACGATCCCTGTCCATGCGGCAGCGGAAAGAAGTACAAAAAATGCTGCGGAGCTTAAATTTACCCCTTTTCTTCGCCTGTATTGGCTTCGTTTTTTCAGGCTCCGCCCAGGCGGCCATCTTCTCCGACCAGATCGGCCCGTACCACGAGACCTTGGCCAAGCCGATCCCTGCAGGTGACCCGGCCCTATATCAGGAATACGGCTTCCAAGAAGCAGAACAGGCCGATTTCATTGGGCCCTCCGGACGCTTCCATGCCAGCGCCTGGCGCTTTGCCGATTCCACAGGCGCCATGGCGTTCCAGCAATCCCTGGCAGGCAAGACCACCATCGCCCACGGCAACTATGTCTTCCAATTCACTGGAGGCCAGCCCGCCCAAGACGACCTTGAAGCTTTTTACCTCGACCTCCCCAAGTTCGAAACTTCGCCCCTTCCCGTCCTTCCCACTTACCTTCCGCGTCAGAATCTGATCGCCGGCTCCGAACGCTACATCCTCGGCCCCGTTTCTTTGGAGCGCTTCTTCCCCCAAGTTTCGCCCTCGGTCGCAGCTTTCCACCTCGGAACCGAAGCCCAAGCCGGCCAGTTTTCGACCCAGAAGGGTCCCATGGTGTTGGCGATCTTCAACTACCCCACGCCGGCCATCGCCATGGAGCGCTATAACGAGTTCCAGAAGCTCCCCGGCGCCGTTGCTAAGCGCGCTGGACCTATGGTGGCGGTAATCCCTCAGCCCCCCGATGCCGACGCAGCTGAACGAGTCCTGGCGCAAGTTCAATACAACGTAAATCTCACCTGGAATGAAAGCCTTGGCGGCCCTACGGTCAAAGATAGCGCCAAAATGATCCTCACGATTGTTGCGCTCGCCGGCATTATCCTTTTGCTCTGCTTGACCGCAGGAATCGGCTTCGGAGCCCTCCGTATTGTCCGCCGAAAACTGGGCTGGCAGGGCCCGGAGGCCGATAAGATGATCGTCCTCCACTTGGGCGACAAATAAACCTCGCAGTTGCGCAGTGTTAGAAGCGAAACAAACCCCGGGGTCCAAATGTTTGCCATCACGTGCCCGTTCCTGATCCTCCCCTAACTCTCAACCCCTGAATGGCTTAGCAGGTATCCTCTTTTTCCCTTGACATAGTTCCCCGCACGCCCTAATATCCAATCACATAGGTTTTGGCGGTTGCGAAGCCGTCGAAGCTGATTCTCCCATGTACATCACCCTGCGAAAAACAGGGTTCGAAAAATGCTCACCCCCGAGGTGAGCATTTTCGTTTTACCTGGCCAAAATCTCCTCCACCTTGCCTCTCAAATCGCTTCTGGCAGCCTTCTAGCTCCGTGTGATACCATCCTGGATGAATCCCTCGCCGCGGAGAGGTGGCTGAGTGGTCGAAAGCAGCGGTTTGCTAAACCGTCGTAGGGGCCTAAACCTCTACCGGGGGTTCGAATCCCCCCCTCTCCGCCAGAGTTTTCATGGATTTTCGAGCCCGAAGTATTCTCGGGCCACGCCGTCACCGCGAGTAATCTTTCTGGACCTCGTACAGCGGAAATGCTGGATCAAGAGTCCGGTAGTGAAGATGCCGCCGGGATAGTTCGCTGAGAAGAGCTTCGGATTCGAATGCCCCTGTGTCCTCCAGGTCCAGCAGGAAGCGGGAGGTTCCTAAAGCCGACATTCTGTCGAGCTCGTTCTGCGCCCAGCCGGCTACTGGAACTCTGCCCTGTGGCGGCAGACCATTTCGGTTTGGCGTACCGCTCGCCAAGCCGTAAACCTCCTCCCTGCAACCCACCCTCAGCACGAGTTGCGGGGCTGGATCCGGCAGATGCAGCACAGACGGCGCGGCGTCTCCGAACGCCGGGGAATCTCTGCGCCAAATCGACTGCAACAGAAAGTACCGATTATTATTGTCCTGCGGTTCGAGGCTGGTATAGAAATACCAGGTAGGCACAGAACGGGCGGCCACATAGATCGGATCGCATGATTTACTCCGAAGCAAAGCGGCTACGTCTTCCCTTCCTCGCTCTCTCGTCCTGGAACCGCGCAGCGCGCGGATTGCGGGAAAAGCACTGGTAATGTGCAGCCGATTGTGTGCCTGGAGGAAACCGGCCGCGAGGATCGGCACAAGAACCACCGCGGCTACTCGCCCGTGATGTCCTGGTAGCCCCTGGGCAAGTTTGGTCACAACGAACTCGGCTCCAACCGCGGTCGCGTAGGCAACCGGCGGCGAAAGAAACATCCATAGCCGCGGCGCAACAGGATAAAAATGCAGGATTGCGAGTATCGTAGTCGTGACTGTGGGACATCCTCCTAGAATGAATGACGCCCAATCCCTCCGAATAATCATCGCTGCGATCGCAAGAAACGCCAGAACAAAGCCGGGGATGACGCCGCCCGCGCTAGCTCCAAACAAGGAGTCAGACACATTTCTCCATCCCCGGATGGTCCCTATGCTCAGGTAACTGTCAGCCCAGAAAGACCGCATGTAAGGACTTGATGCGATTGGTGCGTACGAGTATAAATAACAAATTCCTGCCAGAGTGGCCCAGGCTAACAAGCACGGAACGATCCACCGACGGGTTCTCCTAAGTTCGGGAGCAAGAAACGCCCATATCAGTAGCCAGGCGAGTATTACCATCGACGGTTGGGACAGGAACACGCAGAGGCATCCGGATACCAGGACAATCCACCACGTACCGGACTCCTTACCGCGGATCTTGATGAAAGCCGCTAATCCGAAAATGAACGCGGTGGCGAAAGCATCTGTTTCATATTGCTTAAAGAACCCTGTATATATGATTAACCCGGAGTGGAGCGCGAGTAACGTTGTGGCGATCAACGCGGACCTTCCCGGCCGAAGAATCTTGACCGAAATATATACAACTGGAAGAATAAATAGCGAGGCAAAAAGAGACACCAAACGATAGATGTATTCAGCGTGCGGTCCCGTTTTGGCGAGTGCATGTAAGATTGCTAGATACAAGGGTCCCGCCGTTTGTTCGAACCCCAACGGAGTGAACCAGCCTTTTGGAGACCAGCGTTGCAGAGCAAGGTAAAGAAGACCCTCATCGTGGGTCACGCCTCGATCGCTCAGAAAGAGGACAAGGCGCGCTCCAACACCGGTCGCGATCAGACCTGCAAGAGTCAACATCCAGAGATAATGCCGTACCGATACCACAGGTCGGCGCTCGCGACGCCCGCTTTGAGCGTGGGACGGCTCGCCATAACCTCCAAATGCCTTGTGTTTTAGTCTACATCGTACTTCGTGCTGCTGCAAGCTGGAGGCGATTTCATCTGGGTGTGACAGGCGATTTTACCGCCCATGCCACCACGGTGTCGTGATGCAGACCGAGCTGGGCTTTTAATTTCTCGGCATTAAATCTCTTGTCAATAGAATAAAACGGGTGTATGCTCTTTGTGGCGCGGAATACGTGTCGAGCTAATAATCAAACGTCCTGTCATTTCCGCGCGGGATGAAGGGCCTTTCTTTTTAAGCTTTTCGCAAGCAACTGATCGTGGATAGCTACGCCCCCGGGAGGCGGCCAACCGAACTGGCCTCCCCAGAATAGGTGTTACAGTTTGCCTAAATCTAACGGAACTGATGAGAACCGGAGCGTAGCCTAGCATTTGCTAGGTGTTCGTTTTCTGTTTTAATGCCCATCGGATCGGCGTCTGACTGTTAAGGAGAGACTTTGGTAGCGACAAGGTACATATTGCTGGACCGAGAAGTGATCTCTTGATTTAAATCGTGGAAGCTGATCCTTACTGATTTGATGGTGATGCACGTATACCACTTGATCCCTAGCTTGAGCTACGGTGGGTTGGAGGAAGCAGTCCGAGGACTCGCGCTGTGTCAAATTCGGTCCGGACATTCCGTGACAATTGGATGTTGGAGTAGAGGAGGCAATCATCCGGAGGTCGAGGATGATCTCGAGCGGGCAGGCGTGTCTATCGCCTATCTGCGGCGTGCTCCTGACGGGGGCGTGTTGAACGGCCGAATGTCGTTGTTCCGTATCCTGAAGGCCCACCTGGCTGCAAGGAAGCCTGACTTGCTCCATATTCATAATCCCCTTGAGCACTACCCGTTTGGCGTATTGACCGCGCGAGTTGTTGGACAAATTGCGATCGTAAATACCTTGCACGGAACTAGCATGTTCGACCATTGGTCGTTTGGGCGGAACGCCAGGGTTAAATTCTGGTTATCTGCTCTGCTGTCGGACAGAGTCGTCTCTGTATGCCCGGAAGTGGAACGGTTCGTCCGAAGCAAATATGTTTTACCTCGTAAGAAGCTTTCTGTAGTTGAAAACGGTATAGACTTGAGTCGCTTTCTTGCCGTGCCCGCCCGCGATTCGCGGCGGCAACTCGTATTCGGGACAGTGGCGCGAATGGGGCCCGAAAAGAATCACCGCCTCCTGATTGAGTCGTTTGCGTTGGCTTACCATACTTATGGCGAGATTCGGCTACGACTTCTTGGTAGCGGCCCGCTCGAACCCGAGTTAAGATCCCTCGTGCGCGAACTCGGTCTGAACGATGTCGTCGAGTTTTGCGGCTTCAGCCACGACGTAGCTGGATTTTTGGGCAGTCTGGACATCTTCGCGTTATCGTCGAATACCGAAGGTCAGCCCTTAAGCCTTATCGAGGCCATTGCGTCCGGACTTCCGGTAGTCGCCACCGACGTGGGCGGGGTCCGCGACGTCGTCCAAAACACACGGAGTGGCTGGCTCTGCCCCCCGGACAATACGGATGCTTTTTTGGCGGCCATGCAATCGGCGATAACATGTTCGGAACGCAGGGAACAGGCGGAACGCGCAAGGCAACTGGCCGCGGAACGGTACTCGGCAGAGCGCATGGCGCGCGATTACGAACAGCTGTATCAAGAACTTCTGTAACAGCCGCCAATCGGCATTTTCGATGCGTTGGTCTGCGGGCTCGAGTGGCTCCTGAGAATTGGCGCCGAATTTAGGCGCCGGCGTGCCCTCTGCGACGTAGAATGAAAACATGGCGCGGCTGGTGAGCGACCGGGCGGAGAAAACCGACAGCGTCGTTGTCCTGCCGTCGTCCCTGGACGACCCGAACAAAGCGCCGCCGGGAACCTATCGGATCGTTCTGTTATCCACTTGCGGCTCGATACTGGCTTTCTTTACGGCCTTGGTGATCGCCTATTACTGGCGCTCGCGGACGCCGCCCTATTGGAATCCGATTCCGCTTCCGAAAACGCTATGGTTATCCACGGGGCTCATTCTAGCCAGCAGCGTGACGTTTGAAGTGGCCCGGCGGGTATTCCGCAGGGGCGAATACCGCCTGGCGTCGCGGTTTCTGATGGCCAGCGGTTGCCTGGGCGCGGCCTTTCTGGCTTCCCAGCTCACGGCGTGGCGGGAGTTGGTGAAGATCGGGGCGTACCTGAACCAGAATCCGCACAGCTCATTCTTCTATCTATTCACCGGACTGCACGCGCTGCACCTGGTGGGAGGGTTGGTCGTGCTGCTGGTGGTGATGCTGCGGCACGCGCCCCGGCGTGAGTTGGTGGACGTCGTAGGCTATTACTGGCATTTCCTAGGCGCTCTTTGGCTGGCTCTGTTCGGCGTGCTGAATTGGATCTCCTAAGCAGCGGATAAAATAGAGCGTGCCTGCCAACCCTTCGGCTCAGATTGCGCCCACCGCGCGCGTTCACCCCGAGGCAATCGTCGGCGCCGGCGCGGTGATCGGCGACTTCGCCATCATCGAACAGGACGTCGTCATTGGCTCCGGGACGCGGCTGGAGCCATACGTCTACATCAAGCGATGGACCACGCTGGGACACAACAACAGCATCTCCGCGGGAACCGTGCTGGGCACCGATCCACTAGACAAAAATTTCAGCGGCGAACGCAGCTACCTGAAGATCGGCGACAAAAACGTCATCCGCGAGCACTACACCATTTCGCGCGGCACGGCGCCGGAGTCAGAGACGCTCATCGGAGACGACAATTACATCATGACGTCCGGCCATATCGCCCACAATTGCCGGATTGGGAATCGCACCGTGATTGCAAGCTGCGCGCTGGTGGCGGGCTACGCCGAGGTGGAAGATGAGGCGTTCATCTCCGGTGGCGTGGTGATTCATCAATATTCCAAGATCGGCCGCCTTGCAATGATCGCGGGTAACACTCGCGTCAATAGCGACGTGCCGCCTTTCTTTATGTACGCGGATTTCAACGTCGCGGCGAAGGGACTGAACCTGGTGGGATTGAAGCGCGCCGGGTTCACGCCAGACGAAATCCAGGCATTGAAGGCGGCCTACAAGATTCTCTACCGCAGTGGATTGAAACTGGAAGAGGCCCTGCGCCGGATCGAAGCCGAAATCCCAACGGAGCACGCGCGGCATCTGGTCAGATTCATTCGCTCTAGCGAGCGCGGGATTTGCCGGGAGTAGTGATAGAATACGTCGCATTCGGAGCATCCATGCGAAACATTGCGTGCATATTGGCCTGCTGCGCAGTCGTGGGGCTGGCGCAGAATACGGGGACGATTAGCGGAAGAGTGCTGACGGCGGCGGGCGCGGGTGAACCCATCCCCAACGCCACTATCCAAGCCAAGAATGCGAGCACCGGGGCGTCCTATTCGGCGCAGAGCGGCGCGAACGGAAGCTACGCGTTTTCGAATCTCGCGCCCGGAAATTACGAAATATCGGTGAACCTCCCGCCTATTTTTCTGCCCTTTCGGCAGACGGCGCCGATCCAGGCAGGGCAGGCCGCGCATCTCGACATACGGCTAGATGACGTTTTATTGAATACTTTGGGAGATAGCGGCGCTGAATTTATTAAGCTGATCGCGCCGCAGCCGGCGCCGAAAGGCCCGGCGCCGCGAACGACGGAAGGCAAGCCGGATTTTAGCGGCATCTGGCTGGGCGCGTTTCCCAGCGATCCCGGCAAGCCCGAACCGCTGCCGTGGGTGCAAGATTTGGTGAAAAATCGGGGGCAAGACATGGCCAAAGACATTCCTTCCTCGCACTGCCTGCCGTTCGGCGTGGCCTTCAGCGGAACCTTCGGCCCGACCAAATTCGTCCAGACACCGAAGCTGCTAGTCATCATGGAGGAGGGCTTTCCGGCGCGGCAGGTTTTCCTCGACGGCCGGGGACATCCCAAAGATCCGAATCCTTCTTTCTATGGACATTCCATCGGGCGTTGGGAAGGAGACACGCTGACCGTCGACACGACTGGGTTGAACGCCCTGACGTGGATTACCATCGATGGGCTTCCGCAAACCGAGATGCAACACGTGACCGAGCACTACCGCCGGCCGGATCTAGGCCACTTGGAGGTCGAGATCAGCGTTGACGATCCCAGTGCCTTCAAGAAGCCGTGGACTATGAAGCGAACCCACTCCCTCGCCCCGAAGGACATCGAAATCCTAGAATCCATCTGCGAAGAGAACGAGCGGGACCGCGCGCACATGCGGGGCAAGTGACGCCGCAGCGCACAGCGCCCGGCGCAGGGACCGGGGGGCCCACCGGTTTCCAATAACCCGGCCGCGCCGGGCTGCGTTGTGCGCTGAGCTAAGAGTAAGCTGGAGAGTCATGGCGGCGAATCCCGAGAGCATCGAAACCATCGCGATGCCGCTTGGCGTAGCCGCAGCCGCTGAAAGGCAGCGTTTCACCCCAGGCACGCTGTTGGGCAGCCGCTACCGGATCGTCTCGCGGCTGGGCAAGGGCGGGATGGGGGAAGTCTTCCGCGCGGACGATCTGGTCCTGAACCAGCAGGTGGCGTTGAAGTTCCTGCCCGAGTCGGCCAAGGGCAACGTAAATCTCCTGACGCGCTTCTACGACGAAGTCCGGATCGCGCGCCAGATCGCGCACAAGAACGTCTGCCGCGTTTACGATATCGGTGAAATCGAAGGCCAGCCTTACCTTTCGATGGAATACATCGATGGCGAGGACCTGGGCGGACTGCTGCGACGCATTGGCCGGCTGCCCGGAGATAAAGCTTCGGAATTCGCGCGGAAACTGTGCGCGGGCTTGGCGGCTGCACATGCGCAGGGCGTGCTCCATCGGGACCTGAAGCCCGCGAACATCATGGTGGACTCGCGGGGCGAGATCCGCATCACAGACTTCGGCTTGGCCGCAATCGCACAACAATTGCAGGGCGCGGAAATCCGCAACGGCACGCCGGCTTACATGGCGCCCGAGCAGCTCTCCGGGCGCGAGGTTTCCATACAAAGCGACATCTACGCGCTCGGGCTGGTGCTGTATGAGATGTTCACCGGCAAGCCGGCATTTCAAGCGGACACGCTCGCCGAAATCGTGCGTCAGCGGGAGGAAGGCCATGTCACCAACCCCTCGACGCTGACGCCCGACATTGACAACACCGCCGAGCGCGCGATTCTTCGCTGCCTTGATCCCGATCCAAAGAACCGGCCGGCGTCCGCTTTGGCGTTGGCGGCATCGATGCCGGGCGGCGATCCCCTAGCCGAAGCTCTGGCAGCGGGCGAGACGCCTACGCCCGGCATGGTGGCGGCGGCGGGCTCTACGGAAGGTCTGAACCCGAAGATCGCCATCGGAGTGCTCGCAGCGGCGCTAGTTCTGCTAATCGTGTTCTGCATTTCGCGGCCGACGGTGCTGTGGGCAAACCGCCTGCCGTTGGAGAATTCTCCGGAAGTGCTGGCGGCCAAGGCTCGCGATCTGGCGCGCAGCTTGGGCTTTGCTGAACGAGCTACCGATACGGTATATGGAGTGGATTTTGACGCCGCCTATCTAGGCGAAGTCTTCAATCACCGCGCGCCTGGCCGAACGGACTGGAACCGGACTTTCTCGCTGGCGCCTGGTCCTATATTCTTCTGGTACCGCCAAAGCCCCTCGCCCATGGTTGCCCGAAGCTTCAACTCGGGTGGCCAAGTAGGGCTGAACGATCCGCCGGAGAACTTCGACGGCATGGTGACCATCGGCCTGGAATTGGATGGCCGGTTGCGATTCTTGCGCGCCGTGCCGCCGCAGATGGAGGAAGGCGCCAAGCCCGAAGGCGCCGGGCAAGACTGGCTGCCTCAGTTGTTCGCGGCGGCGCGTCTCGACGCAAACCAGCTTCAGCCGGCCGAGCCTCAGTGGACGCCCTTGACGGCGACCGATGCGCGTTACGCCTGGACCGGCGTTTATCCCGGCCGTCCGGAGATTCCGTTGCGTGTGGAGACCGCATTCTTCCACGGCCGGCCCGTTTTCTTCGAGACCATCCTGCCCTGGACGAAGCCCCCGCGCAAACCTGCTCCGCCCGGATTGACGACACGCCAAGTGGGGGCACTGGCGGAAGAGTGGATGCAGGTCCTGGTGGGCTTAGCCGCGTGCGCCATTGCCCGCTACAACTGGAAGGCCGGGCGCGGGGATATGCGCGGCGCCATTCGCGTGGGTTTGGCTGTGTCGATCCTGGGGTTCTTGGGCTGGCTCTTCAAGGCCCACCACCTCTCTACGGACGCCGAGCGCGAGCTGTTGGGGGAAGCCATTGCGAGCGCTCTATTCAGTGGTTTCTTGTATTGGATCGTGTATCTTGCGCTGGAGCCTTGGGTGCGCCGTTTCTGGCCGCAGTCGATGATTTCGTGGTCGAGGCTTCTCGACGGCCGTTTCCGCGATCCAATGATTGGACGGGACCTCTTGTTTGCTGTACCATTCGGGCTGGCTTGGGCGCTTTTGCTTTGGGTCGTAGGTTTCGTCATTGTACATACTGGAGGTCCGCTGATAGGAGGGGGATTTAATCCAAGCGGTTTTCTCGGCGGGCGCGCCATCGCGGGGGAACTTCTTAGCCAAGTGGCTGACGAAATTGTTTCCGCGCTCCGGCTGTTTTTAGTCCTGCTGCTGGCGCGGAAACTGCTGCGGAAGCCGTGGCTCGCGGCGGCGGCAACGATCGCGATCTTCGCTGTCATCGAGAACGCAAGCGGCGGCGATTCGTACGCTATCTTTCCTCTGTATGCTGCGATTTTTACGGTCCTGACGGTTGTGCTGCTGCGCTTCGGTTTTCTGGCTGCTCTGCTCACGAGCTTCATAGGGGACGCCGCTTTGCACTTGTACAGCACCACCGATTTCAGCGCGTGGTGGGGCGAGAGCTCGCTTGTGGCAGTGGTACTCCTGATCGGACTAGCGCTTTGGGGGTTCAAGGTGGCGCTCGAGGGACGGAAGATCGCGCCGACGGGGGGAGCCTAACCGCTCCCTCGCCCTCGCGGCTCAGAATGGGCCGTTGCGTTCACAGCCAGTGAGCGAGCCGCGACCTTGAGGGAGCGGTTGCGACGTGGTCTCGCTAATGCCGCTTCGGCAGCATATCCTTGTTTAGCTCCATGTGGAGCCGGAGCGATTCCGCCCAGAGCGGTCCGCGATCGCGGTTGTAGGCCGGATTGACGATCCGTTGGAAATCGGGGCCGACCCAGAACCATTTGAAGACCTGGGCGCTGTAATAGCTCTCCCATACCGTCTCGGGGCCGTAGTTGAGCGCTCCATCGCCGATCAGGAAGTCGAGGCCGCCTTTCGACAAGTACACGGCGTGGACTCCGGAAACGCCGCCGAAGGTAATCAACGAGGCGGCGACGTCGTTCTTCCTACGCCAACGCGACCCGCTGACGGAGACCCCGGCGCTGGCCAGACGGTCCATCGCGGTGAACGCGAAGCTTTCCGTCTTACCGTCGTTCCAGCCGAGGCGGCCGAACACGCCGACATCGTCCGAGATTTCCTGATCCCAACTGATCCCCACGCCGTATTTCAGCGTTCCATTTTTTCGGGTCGCCGTAACGTCGGGCGTCGTGCCGGTCGTCGCGCCCAGCTTGATCGCCTCGGCATAATTCCCGGCGTTGGCGCGGTTCTGATAGGCAAGCACCCGGATGGCGCCTTTATGCCCGTGAATCTGGTGAAAATGGTCGACCTCGTAGACAGTTCCCTGGTTTACAAAGATTCGCCGGTCGAATCGCGGGCCGTTGGCGGTGCGCGGCATGAGCGCGCCCGCGAAGCTGAACCTCCAGTTGGGCGTGTAGAACTGGTGAACCAAGCCCCAGGTGTAGCCGCGAGTATCGGCCGGGTAATCCCAGGCGCCGTTGTACATGGCGGCCCAGCCCATGAACTGCGTTCGCGGATCATGGCTGTAGCGGTTGTCGTCGAAGAAGTCGGTGATCGAAAAGCGCCCGAAGCTGATGCTGTACCGCGTTCTGGGAATCACGCCGGCCAACTGGTTCGGCCCGCTCTCCACGGTTTCGGTCGCGTCGCCGAATCCAAAACTATAAGTGGCGTATGCCCGCGCGATATAGGGCTTGGGCGTCGCGGTGTCGATGCGCGGCAGCTCCCCGTTTACCGAGTTGGCCAATCCGTTTCCGTTGCTGAACGCGCGCCCGCCCGCGAGCTCGGGGTCGCCGTAAAATTCGACCCCTTTCCAGCGAAACCCAAGAAAGATCGTGGAGGTGAGGGAAACGTCGGCCTCGGGATGGTTGAACAGGCTGAGCGGACCGGAATAAAGCGCGGGAAACGATCCATGAGTCATGCCGATGGAAGTGGCCTGGTAGTAAAGGTTCCAGGCTTCGGGACCGGCGGAGGGCGTGCCGGCGCTACCGCCGCCGCTCTGAGCGAAAGTCGGTGGGAAAAGCGCGAAAACCAGGGCGATCCGCGCAAGCACGCCCCATGCTAGCAAGGCTTTGTGACAATCCCGCTAACGCGTAGGGCCGGTCCCCTCGCGGCCCTCGGCGGTACTGCGCCCGCCAGTATGCCGCACGATTCTTCTGATTACCGAAAATCGGCCAAATCGAGACTCCTCCCGGAACTGTGTCGCCAAAAAATTATCCAAGGCTCTAGGAGCGGGAGGGAGATTCTGGAACAAAAAGTCGTAGTCGGGGTCCTCCGAACGATTATAAAGGGTAGCCCAATTGACACCATTACGTTGCAGTTCAGCAATTATTTCTTGCTGCACCGATTCATCCAGCATCACGCCCGAATCCAGATGTATATATCTCACTCCGGGCAGCCTTTCTGCGAGCCAGTACGCGCGAACATGATTTACGAATGGCATCGAGTGATCGTTCACGCCAATGAAAATCGGATCCGATGGAGAAGTCCGCTGACGGACAAATTCGGTGCTTCGCACCTCGTCTGAAAGGCCAGAGTCAATCAGTAGCAAGCGTTGGCGGTCCGGCATCCGGGGACTTAACACCCCGATATTTAGCGTTCGGAGCGTGGTCGCCGCCAACGAAACTCTCGGGCGAAAGCCATCTCTAAACGCCATCTCAAATAGCATCACGGCTAAACATACCGCAAAGATCGGCCCCTTACGGAGATAGATGCGCGTCTGTTCAACGGCATCAGGAGCCTCCAACAGAAAAATAGGGCTAAACGCGACCACTGGATACAACACAAATGCGTGGTCGTGATCCGCCCTGGTGAGGAAGTAATGCTGAAGACTGACATAGAACAGTAGGACACACAATGCTGGACGCGTCAGCCGATAGACAAACCGGTGTACTGCGATGATGGAAACGAAACCTAATGCCGGAAACCAGAGCGGGATCGAGGGCATCCGGCCGGCCAGGAGGCCCGTACTTATCAACGTGGCTCCGACGCCTGCAATCAACGCGGACCGCAGTTTGCCGGGATAAAGTACGTTTCGGATACCCATCCATGCATAAGGAAATCCCAGGCAGCAGATCAATACTGGAAGACGCACTCCGAGACGGTTGAAGGCTCGCACGCCCATTACACCCGTGGAATACTTAATCATCCGCGCGGGCGCCGCCAGGGCGTCCGCCCCGTAAATCCATGCATAAAAAATGACATTCGTTAGAGTAAACGGGATAACGAAGATCCCGACCTGAGCCAGGGAACGCCTCAAACGGACCGTAGCGGGGATAGAGGTTTCGCTGATAAGTTCGTGAACCAGGATGTCAGCGCATGCAACAAACAATACATGAGGACCAAAATTGAACCGGATTAGAGTCGAGAGTCCCGCTAGCAGGCCTGCCACAGCTATCCATCGTTCGTCAGGCAAAGGACCGTTTCTGCTCCTGATGTATGCGATGAGCGAGAGGAAAGAAACGGCATATCCCGGCCACGCCGAATAGTTGAACAGACCAATCGCAATCACAGTGGGGAAGATAAGGCAAGGCGCCAGCGGCCGAAGATGCGGAAAAGACTTCCAGAAAAATCTCGCGACCGCAATAGAAAATACTACGTACATCACTGCGGCAAAGAAGGTGGGCACCAATGCGGATCGCCCAACGGACTGGAAACCCGCCAGAATCAAGTAGTAGTAAAGCGGAGGGTAAAAACTCAAGAAATCCACCGCCGCCTTGCGGCCGTGCAGCATGAGATCGGCCGCAACCAGAGGGATGGCCTCGTCATACTTTCGCCAACGGGGCTCCGCAGGAGGCCAGGATCTGTACAGCCATGAAGCAACAGAGGACACTCCATGCGATCCTCTGAAATAGTCGGTTCTTGAACCAGCGCTCTTGTGGCATAAAGCGCCTTCAGCCACTCTTGGCTAAAGT
>DASQJB010000217.1:0-5159 GCA_035631295.1 Bryobacteraceae bacterium
CAAAGCCGCCGTCGAGCAAGCGGAAGAGAAAGCCCGCCTCCTCGTCCAGCTCGCCGAATACGAAGACCGGCACGGCCGCAACTATGATCCCTCCAACGACTTCCCGCCCGAATCCAGACCGCTTGGCTTCGTTTTTTCGAAGTCCGCCGTCCTCGGCCGCATCGAGCTCGATAAACGCCTCAAACAGGCCGAAGAGCTCGACTGGCGCGGCTACCTTAAATCGGACGACAAGAAATCCGATGACTCATCCACCCCCAAACCACGCCCTGAGCGCCGCCTGACGCTCCCCACAATCTATGTCCGCGCCGAAGATTGAGCTAGTGGCAGAGCCGCGACCGAAGGGTGCCTCACTTCCGGTGTCTATTAACGAACCTGGGCAAGATCAGATGGAGCGGCCCAAGTTGTTACAATCGCCGTTAGGAGTTAGCTTTTGATGAAACCCGCCCCCGCCCTCCCGGATACTCTTGGCGCCCTCAGCTCTCATAAGAAGTACGCAGACCGAGGCGACGCACAGCGGTCGGTACCAGGCTCCGCGCAGCGGTCTGTAAAAGATGAGCTGCGCGAAAACTTGATTTGCAGGCTCTCCGCCAAGGCAGGCGAGCCGTTGTTTCCCGGCATCGTAGGCTACGAAGACACCGTGGTCCCGCAAATGGTGAACGCGATCCTCTCGCGGCACAATTTCATTCTGCTGGGCCTGCGCGGACAGGCGAAGACCAAGCTGATCCGCCTGCTGACGGGTTTGCTCGATGAGTACATTCCCTACATCGCCGGTTGCGAGATTCGCGACGATCCCTTCGCCCCCATCTGCAAGGCCTGCCGCGAGCTCGTGCGCGAGAAGGGAGCCGACACGCCGATCGCATGGCTCGGGCGCGACGACCGTTATGTCGAAAAGCTGGCCACGCCCGACGTCACTATCGCGGACATGATCGGCGATATCGACCCGATCAAGGCCGCCCGCAAGGGCCAGAACATCTCGGATGAGCTGACCGTCCACTACGGATTGCTGCCTCGCGCCAACCGCGGCATCTTCGCCATCAATGAGCTGCCCGATTTGGCCGGAAAAATCCAGGTCGGCTTGTTCAATATCATGCAGGAAGGCGACGTGCAGATTAAAGGCTACCCGGTGCGCCTGCCTTTGGATTTGATGCTGGTTTTCACCGCAAATCCGGAAGATTACACGGCTCGTGGGAAAATCATCACTCCTTTAAAAGATCGCATTGGGAGCGAAATCCGCACACATTATCCCTCCACCCTCGAGCACGGCATTGCGATCACGACTCAGGAATCCTGGGTCGCTCGACGCACGCCTGTGGAGTTACGTGTGCCCGCCTACATCCGCGAAACCATTGAGCAGCTCGCTTTCTCCGCGCGCGAAGACAAAAAAGTCGACAAGCGTTCCGGCGTCAGTCAGCGCCTTCCCATCTCCGTGCTCGAAAACGTCGTGTCGAACGCGGAGCGGCGCGCCCTGGCTTCCGGCGAACCTGTCGCGGCGCCGCGCGCTCTCGACGTCTATGCCGCCCTGCCTTCGATCACAGGCAAGCTCGAGTTGGAATATGAGGGCGAGCTAAAAGGCGGTGACTCAGTCGCTCGCGAGCTGATCCGGCTGGCCGTCGGCAAGGTATTCACGCGCTACTTCGACGGTGAGAATTTGAACGCCATCGTCCAATGGTTCGATCTGGGAGGAACCCTCAAGCTCGACGAGATGTCGCCGTCGGCAAAAATGCTAGCGGAGCTCGGCCAGATTCAAGGCTTGCTGGAAAAGACCCGGCGGCTTGGCCTGGGCGCGAGCGAGTCGGACGCCGTCCGCGCCAGCGCCGCCGAATTCATCCTCGAGGGCCTCTACGCCCACCGCCGCATTAGCCGCAACGAGGAATCCGGTTTCACCGCCGAGGTCCGCCGCCGCGAAAGTCCCGCCGAGGATGGCCGCTCGTCCCGGGACGACGCCCGCTCCAAAGCGGCAAAAAGGAATTACCAATGAAGTCCGTCCGCTACTCGCGCTACAGCGGCGATGATTTCGGCATCAGCGCCGAGGACCTGCTCCGCGCGCTCTCCGATTTCTTTCTCCAGAGCGGCTTCGACAACCCCTACATGCAGTTCAGCGAGTGGAATCACAACACGCTGGAGGATCTGAAACGCGCGATCGAGCAAGCGCTCGAGAACGGTGAGTTCTTTGACCAGGAGCGCGCCGAGCAGATTCGTCAGAAGCTGGAGAGCATGTCGCAGCAAGAGCTGGACCAGTTGCTCAATCGCCTGGTTCAAAAGCTGGTCGACGAAGGATATATCGACACCGAACAGCCTCAGAGCGGCGGGCGCGGCAAAGGCGATGCGCGCGTGGAGGTGAAGGTCACCGATAAGAGCATCGACTTTCTGGGATTCAAGACGTTAAAGGATCTGCTCGGCTCGCTGGGCCGCTCCAGCTTCGGCGCACACGACACCCGCGACATGGCCACCGGCGTTGAAGCCAGTGGTGCCGCGAAGAAATATGAGTTTGGCGACACCATGAATCTGGACATCGGCCAAACGCTGTTCACCGCCATGCAGCGGGAAGGCGTGACTCTGCCGTTGAATCTCGAATATGACGATCTGCATGTGCATCAGAGCGAATATCAAAGTTCCTGCGCCACGGTGCTGATGCTCGATTGCAGCCACAGTATGATTCTTTACGGCGAGGATCGCTTTACGCCCGCCAAGAAAGTCGCGCTCGCGCTAGCGCATCTGATCCGCACGCAATATCCCGGCGACAGCCTGCGCTGCGTCCTGTTTCACGACACGGCCGAAGAGCTGCGCCTGGAGGATCTGGCGCGCGTGCAAGTTGGGCCGTATTACACCAACA
This sequence comes from Bryobacteraceae bacterium, assembly GCA_035631295.1. Lineage (GTDB taxonomy): Bacteria > Acidobacteriota > Terriglobia > Bryobacterales > Bryobacteraceae > Palsa-187. The sequence goes on from DASQJB010000217.1 coordinate 2,834, forward strand.
CCCGCGACGGCTTGATTCTTGCGCAGCGCCTGCTCGCGCAGGAGCGCAAGGACATGCGGCAGATCGTCATGATCACCGATGGCAAGCCCAGCGCGCTGACGCTGGACGATGGCCGCATCTACCGCAACGCTTTCGGCCTGGACCCACTCGTGATCAGCCGCACCCTCGAAGAAGTGAACCGCTGCAAGCGCCAGGGCGTGCTCATCAACACCTTCATGCTCGCCAGCGATTACGGCCTGGTCCAATTCATTCAGAAGGTAACCGAGCTCTGCCGCGGCAAAGCGTATTTCACAACCCCCTACACGCTCGGCCAATATCTGTTGATGGACTACATGAACCGCAAAACCCGCACAATCCACTAGTATCAGCCGCCAGCCTGCACCACTTTGTATCAGGGCACGCCTTCAGGCGTGCCGAAGCAACCGTGCGGTCCCGGGCTTTAGCCCCTGAGCACCGCCCTCGCGCGCCGGGCACTATCATAAAGCCAAATGGGCATCGCATTCTCCGTCGGCGGCAACTCTTTCGGCGGGTCGCGTCTCCGCAAGACCCTGCTCAAGCACTTCGGCGTGCCCGCCGGCCAAATCGCCACGGCCGGACGCCAATTTCCCATCACCTCCCGGCCCGATATCCAATCGGCCATCGAGGAGCTGATGCGAAACCGTGCGAGCACGAAGCTCTTCGGAATCGTCTCTCCCAACATGCATGAGCCGCCGGATCTCGCGCAGATGCTCGCGGGATCGCACTTCCCCATCGATACCGGACCTCTTCAGCACGATGAGATCGACATCGGCGAGCCGATTCCCGCACGTTGTCTGAAGAATGGCTTGTGGCTATCGCACGACCAAGATCTGCCCTTCGCGATCATGATGGCGCCGGGCGGCCGCTTCGGCCTCGGCAGGGGCGTCCAGTTAGAGATCGCCGTGCCCTCAGGCGAGGCCGGCGCTCAGTTCTCGCAGGATCTGTTCCGCCAGCTCGAGATTGTAGTCAGCCAAGCTCGAACCTATCGCGGGCGAATCATTTCCCTTGAGGGGCACATCCATCCCATGGGCGGCGGCAGCATGGTCAAAGTGCATCGCCTCGCCCAGGTCAAACGCGAAGACGTCATCCTCCCTCATCAAACGCTCGCGACTCTCGACCGCAATGTCGCCGGATTCATGGCCGCGCGCGAGCAGCTCAAGGCTTTGCGGTTTCAGGCGCGCAAGGGCTTGCTCTTTTACGGCTCTCCCGGAACAGGCAAGACGCATACGATTCATTACCTGGCTTCACAGCTCCCCAATCACACCACGCTGCTCGTCACAGCCGAGCAGGTCGGCTTGCTCGATGAGTATTTCTGGCTGGCGCGTTTCCTCCAGCCCTCGATGATGGTCATTGAGGACGTGGACCTCATCGCGCGCGAGCGCACCCAGATGTTCGGCGTCGGCCAGGAAGTGCTGCTCAATAAGCTGCTGAACGAAATGGACGGGCTGCGCGAGGATGCCGACGTGCTGTTCATCCTAACTACCAATCGCCCCGATCAGATCGAGCCGGCGCTGATCTCACGCCCCGGTCGCATCGATCAGGCGATAGAGTTTCCTCTGCCCGACGAAGAAGGACGCGCCAAGCTTGCGAAGCTCTATGCTCGCGGCTTGGAGATTTCCCAAGAGCTGATGGACGCAATCGTCAGCCGCACCAAAGGCGTCAGCGCCGCGTTTATCAAAGAATTGATGCGCCGCTGCGCGCAGTTTCAAATCGAATTCGCTCGTGGCGATGTCCTGGAGCAACCATCCGTAGACGCGGCCGTCGAAGAGATGCTCTTCGCGGGCGGAGCGTTGAACCGTCGTTTGCTCGGCGGAGAAGTCTCGGCGCCTCAAATCAATACCAATCTCGCCATCGGGCATCCCGGCTAGCCTCCTCTATAATCATCCATTAAGGAACCCATCCTCCCGTGTTGGTCGAGCTTGCGGTGGAAAACTATGCCGTCATAGAGCGCGTCCGCGTGCGCTTTCACTCCGGACTGAATCTGCTCACGGGCGAAACCGGCAGCGGCAAGTCCATCGTAGTGGACGCGCTCGGCCTGCTGTTCGGCGGGCGCGCCTCGGCTGACATGGTCCGCACGGGCGCCGAGCGCGCGCACATATCCGGAGTTTTCGAAATCAGCCGCTCCCCGGCGCTGGCGAAGCTCCTCGAAGACGCGGGCGCGACCGTCGAGGACGGTGAAATCCTCATCGAGCGAGAGATTCAATCCAACGGAAAGTCTCGCGCGCTGATGGGAAACCGACTGGCCACCGTCGCCCTGCTTCGCGATCTCGCGCCGCATCTGGGCGATATCCATGGCCAGCACGATCAG
>DASQJB010000218.1:0-4973 GCA_035631295.1 Bryobacteraceae bacterium
TCGATCGGGCGCGCATGGTCTGGGCGCTCGATTTAGGCCGCGCGGAGAACGAGAAGCTGCGGCAGTATTATCCGGATCGCACTCTCTGGCTGCTGGAGCCGGACGACCGCCCGCCGCGCTTGCAGCCCTACGCGCAGACTCGGGGGATCCACTTGGAACCTGTGCCTCCGGCCCCGTAAAGGAGCGGCCATCCTTTTTCGATTTGGTCCACGGATGAACACAGATTAAGGTCGGTTTGGGCTCAATCAGTGTGTATACGTGTCCATCCGTGGCCCTTTCCCGTAGTGGTCACACCTACAGTTCAAGAAGATATCCACTTTTGCCCACATTCCTCGCCTTCGTATCGCCGATTTGCGTTACCTGCCCTTCGGCCTCGTGGATATGGCCGCAGAAGAAATGCGCCGGCTGGACTCGCTCGATGAATTCCCGAACGGCTCGGCTGCCGGCGTGAAGCCCGTCATGGATCCGATCGAGCGCCGTGTTCAACGGCGGGGCGTGGCACACCATCACCAGCGGCTTCAAGTCCGCGAATTTATTCAATCGCCGCGCGAGCTCGTCTTCCGAATATTCTCCCGGCGTGTCGAATGGCGTTGGGTTTGAGTAACCCAATCCGGCCCAGTGCACTCCTCCTGCGGCGAACGAACTCCCGTGAAACGCGGTGAACCCAAAGCGAGCACAAAACGACGCGATATCCGCCTCCGATTCATGGTTTCCGGGCAAGACGTAGACCCGCTCAGCTCGTTGCCGCATCGCCTGCCCCATTAGTTCGAAACCGCGCGCCCAGCTCACCAGATCGCCCGCAGCGAAATAATAATCGGCTTCGATCTTCATCAATTTTTCCAGGGCGCGAACGTCGTTGTGAAGATCGGAGAAGATCAAGGCGCGGGTCATCTTACTATGGTATTAATGTTCCCCGAAACGCTTCAGATCGGCGGAGTGCAAATCAGGCGGGCCACCGTGCTGGCGCCCATGGCGGGTGTCACCGACACCGTCTTCCGGAGGCTGATCCGCGCTCAAGGAGGCTGCGGGCTGCTGATGACGGAGTTCACCAGCTCGCACGGCGTTGTGGCGTCGGCTCGGGCTTCCAAGCCCACGCGCAGCTTTCGGTATCTCTATTTCGAGCCGGACGAGCACCCCATTTCCGCGCAGCTCTTCGGCGCCGATCCGGCCGTCATGGCCGACGCGGCGCGTTACTGCCAGGACCTTGGTTTCGATATCGTCGACATCAATTTCGGCTGCCCCGTTAAGAAGGTGGTGAGCTGCAACGGCGGCTCCGGCCTGCTGCGTGACTTGCCTTTGGTGGAGCAGATCCTGCGCTCGGTGCGCGCCGCCATAACGATTCCGCTCACCATGAAATTTCGCGCCGGATGGAACGATCGCGAGCTGGTCGCGGTGAAGATGGCCAAGCTGGCGGAAGATTGTGGCCTCCAGGCCGTCGCCCTCCATCCTCGAACCCGCGAGCAAGGATATAGCGGGAACGCCGACTGGACGCGCATCGCGGAAGTAAAAGCCGTCGTCAAAATTCCGGTGATCGGAAACGGCGACGTCACGCGGCCGGAGGACGCCGTCCGCATGGTTCGCGAGACTAACTGCGACGCCGTTATGGTTGGCCGCGCCGCATCGTCTAATCCCTGGATTTTCCGCCAAATCTCCGAATATCTGCGAACTGGTAGTTACGAGACTCCTCCCGAGCACGCCCGCTATGAGCTGATGCGCCGTTACTATTGCATGCTTCAAGAGCACGGGGCGGCCGATGCTACGGGTAAGATGAAGCAATTCGCGACTTACTTCACGCACGGAGTGCGCAACGGCTCGCGCCTGCGGGCGGAGATCTATCATGCCCGCGAGCCCGGCGAGATCCTGGACCGGGTGGATCAGTTCTTCGAGCAGGAACTCGCGGTCAGTGTGTAGCGCATCCTGCCCGCGATGAAGCGCGTTCAAATTATCACCGACGGAGCCTGCATCGGCAATCCAGGACCAGGGGGTTGGGCGTGCATCCTGCGCTACAACCATCACAAAAAGGAGTTGTGGGGCGGGGAGCCCATGACCACCAACAACCGCATGGAGCTTACCGCCGCTATCGAAGGCCTCCGCACGCTACGCGAGCCGTGCGAGGTGGAGGTTGTGACCGATTCGCAATATCTGAAGAACGGCATCACTTCCTGGATCAACGGCTGGAAGCGCAACGGCTGGAGGACTCGCGAAAAGAAGCCGGTCCTGAACCAGGATTTATGGGAGGCGCTGGACGCTCTGGTGAACAAGCACTCGGTTCAGTGGACTTGGACCAAGGGCCACGCCGATCACGACGACAACAACCGCTGCGACGAACTGGCTACACGCGCCGCGCGCGAGCAGGTTGCCCGCAAAGCCAGAGTATGATCGGTACATGAATAAGCTTCTCTGGCCTGTTTTACTTATTTCTTCAGTTGCTGCAGCGCAGCCTTTTGGAGCGGGCGTAAAGCTGGGGTCGACCCTCACAGACGCGCTCTCTTCGCTGCCTTCCGTTCATATCGCCAACAGCGCGCACTTCATCGTGGGACCCTATCTAGAGCTTCGCCTGCCCTTCGGCTTCGCCGTGGAGGCGGACGCATTGTACGAAAGAGGGCTGTACAACGCCATCGTCAGCGATGGCTCGGCTTGGCAGTTCCCTGTGGTCGCGAAGTATAGGTTTGGGGAACACGCTCTCCGGCCGTATATCGAAGGCGGCCCGTCGTTCAGCCGCATCGCGGATATCGGGGAGCTTCCGTATCTGAATCACCGCAACAATTTCGGCGTCGTGCTGGGAGCAGGCGTCGAATTGAAGCTGCTTGTTGTGCGAGTCTCGCCGGAAATCCGCTACTATGTCATGGCGACGCAGAACATCTCGAGCGCCCTGTTCGAATCAAACCGAAATCAGGCTACATTTATGGTCGGGTTCGGCTTTTAGCGGTTAGGCGGCTGCCAACTTACGGAGTCGAAGCGTGAGGCGGCTCTTGTAGCGCGCGGCGGTGTTCTTCTTGATAATGCCCCACTTGGCGGAGCGGTCAATCAAGGAGAAAGTTTTCGGAATGATCGCTTCGGCGGCTTTCACGTCTTTGGCGTCGAGCAGGCGGCGCATCGCGCGGATCTGATGCCGCAGCCGCGAACGGCGCATTCCATTAACTGCCGTGCGCCGCTGCGCGACGCGAGTACGCTTGATTGCGGATACAGTATTAGCCATTCGAATTGTCAGGATAACACATGCTTAGCCAGCACTTAGGCGCGCCTCCGCACCCTGCCGCGCCTTAAGGACTTCGTCGATCAGAAACAAATCCGTCAGCAGCGCGCGGAGGTGGATGGAGGCGTTCAGGTTATCGATGAGCTGGGAACTGATAGCGGGCTGGCCGAGAACCAACTCGATGGCGGCCAGCGAGTCCGCGGCGTCGCGGTCGAGCACGGTCAGGAAGGGCGAGTCGATTTCCTCGCGGGCGGCGGCGGAAATGCCTTTCAGCGAGTCCGCCGCCTTCGCCAGATATTCGCGGATCTCAACGCCGTCGGCGACTCCTTGCGCCGCATAGGCGAGCATGAACTCGTAGCACTCTTCGACGACGGAACAGCGATCGGCCAGCTTCACGCGCCGGCGCCTGTGCCGCGGCTTGCCGTCGCCACTGTCCAGCGTTCGGGATCGTGATGCTCCAGGTAATGGTCGCGTTCGAGCGAGCCGGTGATCATTGACTTTGTGATGACCAGCTTCTCCGGCCTTACCGCGAAGTAGATGTGCATCATGATGAGCGCGATTAAGCCGACGCCCGCCAAGCCGTGCAGGACGTACATCAGGCCCCAGGTCATGTCGCCGAACAAGTACGGATTGCGCGTGAAGAACGGCGTCCGGACGCGCTTCATCATGAACAGCCCGGTCAGGGTGACGGAAAGCCCAGCCGCCACGATCGCCAAGTGATACATCTTGTTTTCAAGCGGATACTTGGCGAATTTGCGCGGCGGCGGCGCGACGCCACCCGTCGCGCGTTTCCACCGCCTCTGGGCGTCTTCAACATCGATGGAGTCTGGCCAAATCGACCAGAAATCCATCCAAAAGGACGCATGGACGATATGGAAAACAATCGAAGCCGTCAGCACCAGACCCGCGATCCAATGATAGGTGACCCAGGGAAACTGGTAGCCGAGTTTAGGGGCAAAAGCGGTGAAAAGAAGGGTCAACATCGCCGCAGCCATCACCCAATGGAAAAGCCGGGCGGCGAGGGAATGGCGAGCGACTTTTGCCGGAACTTCGCCTGTGGGGGCGGTCGGCTGGTATTCCTCGCGCGGCGCGAAAAAACGAAGCCAGATCGCGTGGCCGATCAAGAACGCAAGCCCACCGATGGCGCAAACCCAGATCAGGACAAATTGGATGTGAATGGGGACGGTTTGGCCCCACGGACTGGTGGCGGTTTCGATTACGCCCACTTTGCCTCCTCGACGCCGCTGATAGCGCGCTTCACCAGGTTGCGCATGAGCGGGATTTTGTAACCGTTGAATCGCAGCGGCTCGGCGGGAGCTACGGCGATCTTACCGGCCGTATCGCCCAGGGCAGCGGTGCGGGGCTTACCGCGCATGAACTCCTCGACTTCCTTCAGCCGCAACGGCCGCGCGGCGGCGGCGTTCACGGCGATGCGCATACGCTCGATGTTGCCGCCCGAGACCATCATGGCCGAAGCGACGTTGAGCAACGGAAAATCCCAGACCTGGCGGTCGCGGACCTTTTCGAAATAGAACTGCGCTCCCGCCCATGTGGCGGGGATACGGATGGCAGTGAGCAGGTCTCCGGGCTGGAGAATGTTCATGCGGGTGATGTCGATCTCGGGGCCGATGAAGTAATCTTCGGCGTTCACCGCGCGTTCTCCTTTGGTGTTGCGAATCACCATCTGCGCGTCGAGTACGATCAGCGCAGGCGCGGTGTCGGAGGGATTGACAGCCACGCAGCGGTCGGCCCCGATGATGGCGTGCTCGCGATTGAT
>DASQJB010000219.1:0-7311 GCA_035631295.1 Bryobacteraceae bacterium
CCCACGAGGACGTCACCAAGGAAGCCCTGGGCGGAGCGATGACCCACAACTCTGTCAGCGGCGTCGCCCATTTCCTGGCGCACGACGACCGTGAATGCCTGGCCATGATTCGCGAGTTGATGAGCTATCTGCCGCAAAACAATCTCGACGCGCCCGCCCGCATCGTCTCCGCCGATCCGGCGGATCGCGAGGACCCCGCTCTCGATTCGCTCGTGCCCGAGTCTTCCCATCAGCCTTACGACATCAAGGACGCCATTCGCCGCGTGGTCGACCACGGCCGGTTTTTTGAAGTGCATGAGCACTGGGCCAAAAACATCGTCATCGGCTTTGCGCGTGATCACGGTGATTTTGGGAACAGTGGCTTCGGCGTAGGCGTAGAGCAGCTTCGCGCCGTGGCGGATGATCCCGCCGAACTCCTGGGCGGTTCCGGGAAGAAATCCGGGGACGTCTTCGAACGTCAAAATGGGAATTTGAAATGCGTCGCAGAAGCGCACAAAGCGCGCGCCCTTCACCGACGAATCGATATCCAGGCATCCCGCTAAAAAGGCGGGCTGATTGGCGACCACGCCCACCACGCGGCCGTCCATGCGCGCGAAACCGATGACGATGTTTTTAGCCCAGTACTCATGCACTTCAAAAAACCGGCCGTTGTCGACCACCCTGCGGATGACGTCCTTCATGTCGTAAGGCTGATTGGACGACTCGGGAACCAGGGAATCCAGAGCGGGGTCCTCGCGATCGGCGGGATCGGGGCAGGCGATGCGGGCGGGCGCGTCGAAATTGTTTTTCGGCAGATAGCTCATCAGTTCGCGAATCATCGCCAGGCATTCGCGGTCGTCGTGGGCCAGGAAATGCGCGACGCCGCTGACCGAGTTGTGCGTCATCGCGCCGCCCAGGGCTTCCTTGGTGACGTCTTCGTGCGTGACGGTTTTGATGACGTCGGGACCGGTGATGAACATGTAGCTGACGCCTTCCACCATGAAGGTGAAGTCAGTGAGCGCGGGCGAATAGACGGCGCCGCCGGCGCACGGCCCCATGATCGCAGAGATCTGTGGAATAACGCCGCTCGAAAGCGTGTTACGCAGGAAGATATCCGCGTAGCCGCCGAGCGACAACACGCCTTCCTGAATACGCGCTCCGCCGGAGTCGTTCAAGCCGATGACGGGCGCGCCCGTCTTCAGCGCCAGATCCATAATCTTGACGATTTTCTTGGCGTTGGTTTCCGAAAGAGAGCCGCCGAAGACCGTGAAATCCTGGGCGAAGACGTAAGCCGGGCTGCCGTGGATCAACCCCCAGCCGGTGACGAAGCCGTCGCCGTCGATCACGTGTTTCTGCATGCCGAAATCGCGCGAGCGGTGGCGGACCAGTTTGTCGGTTTCTTCGAATGTGCCTTCGTCTAGGAGAAGATCGATGCGCTCGCGCGCTGACAGCTTGCCTTCCTGATGCTGGCGCTCGCGCCGCTCGGGGCCCCCGCCTGCTTCCGCCGCGGCATGGCGGCGGCGCAACTCCTCTAACCGGTTCGACATAAGTGACTTAGAGAATAGAGTAACGCGGCCAATGTAACGTGGTTTCATGCGTTCCCGTCCCACTAATGTGCGCCGCCTCGTTGCAGGCTTCGTCTGCCTGACGGCCTCTTGCTTCCCAGTCTGGGCTCAGGAACCCGTAATCCGCACTAACGTTCCGCTGGTGTTGGTTCCCGTCACCGTCACCGACGCAAAGGGCAAGCCGGTCGATGGGCTTCAGCAAGAAGATTTCATCCTCGACGACGACGGCCAGGAGCAAAAGCAGGTTCGTCTGGACACTTCGGACACCGTGCTTGCGCCGGTGGCGATGGTGGTAGCGATTCAATCCAGCGGCGTCTCCGAGCCGGCTCTGGCGCGGATTCATCGCGTAGGCGCGATGATCCAGCCGCTGGTGGCGGGTGAGCGAGGCGAAGCGGCGGTGCTCACTTACGACTCCGAAGTCAGGACGCTCCAGCAATTCACGCGCGACTCGGCGTTCATCACCGGCGCGTTTGAAGTCGTGGAGCCGCGCACCATCAAGAGCGCCAAGCTGGTGGACGCCGTGATCGAGGGTGTGCATCTGCTCGAAACGCGGCCCGAGAACTACCGCCGCATCATGCTGATTCTGGGCGAATCGCGCGACCGGGGAAGCAAAGCGAAGCTGGACAAGGCGGTGGAGGCCGCGCAACGCGCAGGCGTGGCGCTCTATCCGATGACCTACTCGGCACAGAAGATCGCATGGGCTTCCAAGCCCGGTGATGCGCCGCCTTTGCCCGAAGCGCCGGACTACGCCGGCGCCGTCGTGGAGCTGGCGCGTCTGACGACGACCAATACCGCCGACGCTTTTGCGCGAGCTACTGGCGGCCGCCACCTTTCCTTTACGACCTTAGACGGCCTGGAAGGAGCGATCTCCCGGCTGGGCGAAGAGGTGCATAGCCAATATCTGTTGAGTTTCGCGCCGGGGTCGTCGAGGAATAAGGGCTACCACCGGATTGCGGTGAGCGTGAAATCGAGGCGGGACGTCGTGTTGCGAGCGCGGCCCGGCTATTGGGCGCAGCGATAGACGCCAAGGAATTGCCAGCGCGGCAATTTCTTGCCGCCGGCCGCGAAAGAACGTGTTGATTTTCAGCGGGCTAAAACGGCTCAAAAATTGCCCGATAAGCTCGCATGAGCATCAGTCCAATTCTCTCAAGCACCTATGTCCAGCCGCTGGTGAATCCCGCGATCAATGCGGCAAGCTCCGCGATTAGCACGACGGCAGGCAGGAGCCTCGGTCTCTTATCCCTGGGCTCAGGGCCGCAGGACAGCAGCAGCCTTTCCCCTTTCACGCAATTGCTGAGCACGCTTCAACAGCTTCAGCAGTAAAATCCGGCGCAGTATTCTCAGGTGGCGCAGCAGATCGCTAAGAACTTGCAAAGCGCCGCCCAGACAGCTTCTTCTAATGGCAACGCAACCGCGGCGGACGAGCTGAACCAGCTTGCCACGGACTTCACCAACGCGTCTCAAACCGGCCAGCTCCCCAACATCCAGGATCTGGCGCAGGCCATCGGCGGCGCGCATCACCACTACGGCCATCGTCATGCTGCCACTTCTTCGGCCAGTTCCGATGACAGCACGAATTCCGGCAATTCAAGCTCGACCGGTTCATCCAACGCAAGCTCCGGATCGTCGAGCGCTGCGACTCAGTCGCTCCCCAATTGCTAGGCGCGCTGGGCGCAAATACGCAGAAGGGCCAGTTCGATCCGCAGTCGATCCTCTTCAGCACCTGCTGAACGCCGGCGTGATCTCGGACAACTAGCCGTACGCAACGGGCAGGACCAAATTCCGAGTTGGCGCCCGTTAGTTTATTGTGTCTAGATAGTGTCCCTTACTGATTTCGCCAAACGCGAGCCGGTCCATGTGGTCTATGGCGGAGCGCACCTGTTTCGCGCCGGAACCTGCCGAAAGCTCGGCGATTTGGCCCGTCGCGCGCTCGCCGAATACGCCAGGGACGCCGAGGAGTTCGCGAGAGTCTTGGGGATTTCCGATGAGCTCGCGGAAACGGTACATGCGAGAGTCGCCGCTAAGCTGGAGCGCGAACCTATAGAAGATTTCCGCATCGATTTCGAAGACGGCTACGGATTCCGCCCCGATGAAGAAGAAGACGCCGCGGCGGACTCTGCCGCAAGCGAGACCACCAGGGCCATGGCCGAAGGCTCACTGCCCGCGTTCTTTGGAATCCGCATTAAACCCCTGAACGAAGAGTGTAAGGGGCGGAGTGTTCGCACTCTGCAGATTTTCGTGGACCGGGTTTTGCAACTCACGGGCGGACACGCGCCAGAGAATTTCGTCGTGACTCTGCCAAAGATCACAACCCCGGGGCAGGTGAACGAACTCGTGCGGTTCCTGGAACAGTATCCGGGAATCCGCATGGAGCTGATGATCGAAACCCCACAAGCTGTATTGCGAATTCCCGAGCTGATCGACGCCGCGCACGGCCTGTGCGCCGCCGCTCATTTCGGGCCTTACGATTACGCCGCCAGCCTCGGCTTAACGGCTTCGGGGAGCTTAACGGCTTCGCGGCAAATCCCGCAGCATCCCGCCTGCGACTTCGCCCGATCGACGATGCAGATTCATTTCGCGGGAACGGGTATTTGCATTGCCGATGGACCCACGAACGTGCTGCCGCTTCCCATCCATCGCGGCTCGCTGTTGTCCGCCGCGCAGGCGGCTGAGAATCGCACGGCGGTGCATCGCGCCTGGAAGCTGCACTATGAAGCGGTGCGCCGCTCGCTGGATCACGGCTTTTACCAAGGCTGGGACCTTCACCCGGCACAACTGCCTGTTCGGTTCGCCGCAGTGTACGCATTTTTCCTGGAGGGTCGGGAAGCCTCGGGAGAACGGCTGCGAAATTTCATTGCGGCCGCCGCCCAGGCGACACAAGTGCGAGGCGTGTTCGACGACGCCGCCACGGGGCAAGGGTTATTGAATTATTTCCTGCGCGCGGCTGGATGCGGCGCGGTTTCAGAAATGGAAGCCTCGGCGCTGGCGGGCTTGACGCTGGAGGAAATGCGGACCGCGTCTTTCTCTAAGATTTTAGACCGCCGCACGGCCAGAAAGGAGTCCAGTTCCAGGACGGCATAGTACCCGCTGTTCGCGATGCAACCCCTGCGGCCACAAGAACACCTCAAAATGCCTTGACAAACACCTGAAACGGGCTTAAGGTTGTTTCTTGGTCGCCCGCCGACGAGCGCAGAATCGCCTGCGGTTCGGCGCGGCAAGGGGAGTCGGAGCTCCGGGGGTGTATGTACGGCAAGGTAGTTTCCAGGCGCAGCTTCTTTCAGGCGGGAGCCGGCGCATTAGTGGCTGCATCGACGATGCGGAGCCAAGCGCAGCGGCCTCCCAATATAGTCCTGATTCTGGCCGATGATCTTGGCTATGGCGACTTGCATAGCTACGGATCCAAGATTTCCACGCCCAACCTCGATAACATGGCCGCGGAAGGAGTCCGGTTCGGGCAGTTCTACGCCACCAACAACGTATGTTCGCCGTCTCGCGCATCGTTGCTGACCGGACGCTACGCCCCTCGAGTGGGCGTGCCGAACGTACTCGGCCCCACCGATAACACGGGGCTTTCTCTCAGTGAGAAAACGATCGCGGAAGTGCTGAAGCCCGTGGGCTACCAAACGATGTGCGTCGGCAAATGGCACTTGGGCACGCCTCTGCCGTATATGCCCACCAGCCGCGGCTTCGATCATTACTACGGTATCCCCTACAGCAATGACATGTCGCCGTCGGTGTTGATGCAGGACACGACGGTGATCGAATCGCCCGTCCAGTTGGATACTTTGACGCAGCGCTATACGCAGCAAGCCGCGAACTTCATCTCGCAGGCTAAGGGCTCTCCCTTCTTTCTCTATCTGGCGCACACGTTTCCCCACATCCCCCTCGCTGCTTCTCCCGCTTTCGTCGGCACGAGCAAAATGGGGCTGTACGGCGATGTGGTCGAGGAGCTGGATTGGAGCGTGGGCCAAGTTCTGCAATCGCTGAAAGACAACGGCGTCGACGGCAATACGCTGGTCATGTTCACCAGCGACAACGGGCCGTGGTACCTGGGAAGTCCCGGCAGGCTCCGCGGGCGCAAGGGCTGGACCTACGAAGGGGGAGTGCGCGAACCGTTTATCGCGCGCTGGCCCGGCAAAATACCCACCGGATCGGGTCGCGGCCGGATTAGCAACGCCATGGCTACTACGATGGATCTGCTACCCACCATCGCGGGGCTATGCAACGCGCCTCTGCCGTCCAAGCCGCTGGACGGCTTGAATATCTGGCCGGTGCTTTCGGGACAAGCGGAAGACGTCGCAAATCGCGACATTTTCCTCTACTTTGATAGCTGGAATTTGCAATGCGCGCGCCTGGGACAGTGGAAGCTTCACGTTTCCCGGTATAACAGTCCTCCCTTTGGCCCCGACCCGGCGGTGGGGAGTTGGAATCTGCCGATCCATCCGGAGCTGTACAATCTGGCAAGAGACCCCGACGAGAGCTACAATGTCGCGGACGAGCACCCGGACATCGTGGCCAAGATTCAGGCCCGCATCCAGGCCCTCCTCCCCACTTTCCCCTCTCAAGTGATGAGCGCCTGGAATTCCACCATGAGCCTCAAGACGATGGGCACCCCAGACGGCGCGCTTCCGGTTCCGCAAACACCGCCGTAGGCACGCGAAGCAGGCTTGGCCTCACGTTGGGCAGCGGCTCTTGGCTCCGAGAGGATAAAAGGATACGCTTCGGTAGCCGAATGAGTGAAGTCGTTGCATTTCGCCATGTCACGGCTTCGTGGAGAATCCTTGTTCCCGGAAGTGAGGATCGAAGCAGAATGCGGTGCGCAAACCGTGACGCCGCATCGTCTGGAAGCTTACGCAGTCGACGACGCTTAGCTTCCTTCGCGCCGCAGCCAACATTGCTTCGACGGCAGCGCTGTGCTGCCCCTCGGAGACCCAATCGACCTGAAGGAGGGGCGCCACGTCCTCCTGGAACATGCGAACCGCCGCCACGCCGATCCGGCGTTGCAAAAGAGCAAGCGTCTCGAGGATCACGTAGTTATTCGTAATGAGCGGCTCGTCTTGGCGAAGCCACTCCTCCCAGGCAACCCTTGCCTTCGAGTGGTTCGCATCGTCGCGGTCGAATACCGCATATAGGCCAGACGTATCTACAAAAATGCTCATTGGCCGAACGCATCGGCCAAGTGCCGGTCATGTTTGGCGCTAACATCGGTACGCCCGGACGAGAACCGTCCCGCAACGCGAATAGCTCGCTCGATTCGCTCTTCTCGCCCTAAATCGGTTAGTCCGGCCAAGTACTGATCGACTCCGCGCCGGATCAACTCCGCTATCGATTGCTCCGACTCGGCAGCGGCATGCCGGAGGGCCTTCAATTGGCTGTGCGTCAATTGAACCTGCATCCTTGTCATTGGTAGATTATGGCGCGTACCGCGTTGCCGCCGGCCCGTTTCCATCAACCTCCTTTCAAACCATAAGTGCGGTTTTTCCCGGATACATCGGACTCCCTTTCTCCCGGCTCCCCGCGACGTCAGCCGTCCGTGAGGCTCCACTCAGCTCGGTCGGATCTCTCCTTCCGTCCGGCGTCTGCTGTGATGGCTCCGGCGCTTACTCGGACAGGACTTTCGCCGGCGAGGACAAGGAGTCCTTTTTCAGCACGCACAAATCTGCCATCATGTTATCAGATTCGCCATCATGAGGACCGCGAAGACCAGGGCAAGGTTTTTATAATCAACCTTGGTACTGGAGCACATCCGCAAGCTGCCGCACGGGCG
>DASQJB010000220.1:0-5813 GCA_035631295.1 Bryobacteraceae bacterium
AGAGCCGCGGAGGATACGGCGGGAATGTTCGCGATCGCATCGTGAATCCGGCGGTAAAGCGTTGGGAGCTGATCTGTCCGGTAACCGGCAAGCCGGGCATTGAAGTTCGCCACGATCCGTCCGTCCTGCTCGAAACCGAAATCTTGATGTTCGAGCCTCTGCAAAGCCGTAGTGAGCAGTCCCGCCGCCGAAAGCAATGCAAGCGATAGCGCGGCCTGGAGCGCTACGAGCGCCTTCCGTGGAAACGAGCCTGCGCGAATGATGGAACGGTTCGCTCCACGAAGAGCCTCAATCGGATCTACTCGCGTGGCGATCCATGCCGGCGCGCTGCCGAAAGCTATTCCCGTCAGGAGCGATGTGGCAAATGCGAACAGCAGCACGGGCATGGAAGGCGATGGGGCGATCGGCACTCCGGCAACTCCTGTCACGGAGCGGAATGCAAACTGCAGAATCAGCCGCGTGCCCGCGAAAGCGATCGCCAATCCTATGGAGCCGCCAAGTAACGAGAGCGCGACGCTCTCGATGAGAGGCTCTCTTAAAACGCGCGAAACTGGAGCACCCAGCGCCATGCTCAACGACGTTTGCCGCCGCCGCTCCAAGCCGCGAATGAGCATGAGATTGGCGACATTAGCGCAGACGATCAGCAGCACAATTCCAGCGATCGTCATCAGGATCTGGAGCCACCGCCCGTATTGTTCGCGCAGGGCGGTGATTCCAGCGCCGCCCGGAGTCAGGTAGAGCGTCTGCTGCGGAAATCGCGCGCGATCGGTTGCGCTCATCTCGCTCCAGTGCTGAAACAGCCACTGCTTCAGCTCGACTCGCATTTGTGCCTCTATGCCCGCTGGATCCACGCCCGCTTGGATGCGGCCGATCAGATCTAGCCAGTGCACGTTGTATTTATAGAGGTCTGCATCCACCTCGACGTACGGTTCCGAGTTCAGCGGCAGAAAGAAGTCCGGTGGAGAGCGGAGCAATGTATCGCCGAAGAATCCGGGCGGCGTAATGCCCACCACGGTAAAAGGCTTTTCGTTGAGGGTGAAGATACCACCAATTACGGACGGATCGGATCCGTAGGCTTCCTGCCACAGGCGGTAGCTCATCACCGCCACGGGCTGCGCGCTCGGCTGATCGTCGCTCGGCGTGAGCATCCGTCCGGCAAATCCTCCGATGCCGAACATGCTGAAGTAATTGCCCGAGACGAACTCGCCTCCATAACTCCTCGCCGCCTCCGAGCTGCCCGGCCGCCGGACGCCAAACGCCGCCGGAGCGGTTTGAAGAGACGCCTGGAAAGCCGCCAATTCCGCAAAGCCTGTGGTGTTGTCCCGCAGGTATTTGTACAAATCGTAGGAAACGAGGGAGAACTCTTTATCGAAGCTGTACTGGCCGTAGTAACAGCAATTGGATTGTTTCCCCAGGCGGTACAATTCGCCGGGTTTCGCCACGGGCAGGGATTTCAGCATCACCGCATGAACTAAAGTGAAAATCGAGGTGGTTGCGCCAATCCCCAGCGCGAGAATCAGCACCGTGGCGATCGTGAACGCGGGCGCCATTCTCAAGCGTCGCAGAGCATGGCGCGTATCCTGTATCAGCCGCTCCACAGCCGGGACGCCTCTCTGCTCCCGATAACGTTCCTTCATCGCTTCCACCGCTCCAAACTTCAGCGCCGCTTGACGCCGCGCTTCCGCCGGTGACATGCCGGCCCGAATGTTCTCGGCGGTTTGCAGAGCAAGATGCTCTTCGATCTCCGCCCGCAATCGCCTTTCGTCCCGCCGGGCCGTCACCCAGGAAGTCAGGCGTCTGAAGAATCGCCTTAGCCCTCTCATTTCAGGTCCTCCGCTTTCACGGCGAAGAATCGCCCGATGATGGCGGCTGTCTGCTCCCAGCTTTGGGTCTCCGTTTCTAGTTGTTTGCGCCCGGAGCGCGTGAGCCGGTAGAAGCGGGCCTTGCGGTGGCTGTCCGACACGCCCCAGTCTGAGGCGATCGAACCCTCCTGCTCCAGCTTCAGGAGAACCGGATAGAGCGTGCCCTGATTGACGGCCAGGAGATCGCCGCTGATCTGCTCAATGCGCCGGGCGATCCCGTAGCCATGGAGAGGACCCAGAACATCCAGAGTCTTCAGAACCATTAGGGCTAGTGTGCCCTGGAGAACATCCGTCTTCTCTTTCATACTTCTATTGGGTTACCAACAGAAGTATGCGATATTTCCTTTTGGAAAGCAACAGGAATGTTGCAGGCTTACGGCCGAACTATTGCTTCGCCCCGCCTTCTGACCCCGGGGCCGAGCCGCCCGAGAATAGCTCTTTGCCATCCGGCAAGATGAGGGACCGGCCGTTGCCGACGCTCTCGCCGTTCTTGGCGCGAAAGCCGGTGATTTCCACCTCCGTTCCCACGGGAATAGCGTCCTTCTTCCATCCGAGCCGGAACAGCGCATTGGGCGGGCCGAGTTCGAAATGCCAGTTCACCACTTTTCCATCGGCGTCCTTCACGTCCACGTAAATCCAGGCGTGCGGGTTCACCCACTCGACCTTGGTCACTGCCCCACGTACTTTCACCGGCTGATTTACGTCGAATTCGGCCGCGAATGCATGGTGGGCGGAAACGGGACTAGACGCGCCGGTGCAGGCAAGGATCGTTATGGCGCCAAACAGCATTTTCATTTTGTGCTCTCCGGAGGTTTGCCGAACATGTTGACGAGCGTCTGGCTGCCTTCGGCGCAAGCGAATTCCATCGATTGCACGCCCGCCGGAACCCTCGTGAAATAACCCGCCACTTTCCACGGCTTGGTGAAAAGCTCCGGATCGTCGATGGTCACTTCATAGTCGATCGTGTTCGCATCCGCAATCATGAATCGCTCTGTAGTGTGCAATCGCTCGCTCAGGTACGGAATCTCGCGCGAATAAGCGACGCGCCCGTTGAAGTTCGTCGTGTCCGCCACTAGCGTATTGCCCTCCCAGCGTCCCAGCGAGTCTCCCATAAATAGCCGGATTGCCGGCCCCACATGTGGCCTTCCGTCGAGATGAATCACGCGGCTAGTGTGATTGTAATCGTACGCGATCATCACTTCGCCCGCGCGCTGCAAGAACTGATAGGGATTATTACCGTCTTCGCCTTGGAAAAGCCCCGGCAAAGCGCAGCGCGCGTTCAGCTCGACGTGTCGCAGGTCGGCCGCGGGATTCATATGTAGAAGAAACTCGCGGCGCTTAGCGTCTTCTTCCGGCTTCCAAGGCAGCTTCCTGTCCGGCGGATCGACAATGCCTGTGCGCCGCTGCTGCCTGGATTGTCCGCTCCGCAAAACAGCGCCGCCCTGACCGAACACGCCAGGATACGGCCCCAGGCCATCGCCGCGATTGGAGACCGAGAGAGGATTTTTCGAGCTCGGGTCTATCGGGTTTTCCGGAGGGTTCGCCTCCAAGCCCACCACGCCGTTGCGCGTGTACATGCCTTGAATATCCGGCTGGCCATCCGGAGTGCGCGGCAGCGTCTGCGCGCCGGCGCAAGCCGCCGCCAACATAGCGATTGCAAATCTTCCATCACGCATGGCTATTTCTTGAAAGGGGCGTTCTTGAACCTCTCCTCCTGTAGGTAAAACACACATTCATACTCCAGCACCCTCGCGTTGCGCTCCAACCGCCTGTAAAGAGGCATGCTTATTTTCCAGGGCTGGGTGAACACCTTCGGATCTTCGACTGTGGCTTCGTAGAGGATGTGGTCCGCATCGCGGAGAGCGTAACGCTCCACCACATGCAGCGCGTCGCTATGGAAATTGCCCGCGTGGTCGAACCAGGTCTGATCGTTGAAGTTCTTCACGTCGACCACCAGCGTGCTGCCTTCCCACCGCCCACGGGAATCGCCCATCCACGCATCCGGCAATCCGTCGGGATGCGGGCTCCCGTCCAGAGGAATGACACGCAGCGCATGCCCGAATTCGTAGGTTATGGCGATTTTCGAGGGCGTTTGCACGATCTCAAAGGGATAAGGCATATAGGTGGCGCGAGGCACGCCGGGGAGGAAGCAGTTGGCGTCCGTAGGATCGGCTGTAGCGCGTTTCGCGAAGTTTTCTTTCCTCTTCGCGGCGGCCCAGGGTTGATAAGGAATCTCGTTTCCTTCCACCACGCCCTCTCCAGGAGGCTCTCCCAACTGGCCCGAGTGATCCTGAATGTCCCAGCCGGCGGCGTTCAGCGCTTGCCAGACGCCGCTGAAGTCGGGCTTGGACTGCGCGCCCACAGTGACCGATAGGACCAAAAATACCAGATTCCTCATCTGCAAAGACAGATTATTAGGCAGGTCGCCTGATGTCAATCGGGCTAGCACCTCGCCGCTGCGGGGTATATACTTTCTGACGTTCGCCAATTCGATTTGAAGGAGGCGTGACCCATGAAGAAAAGGTTTTCGCGCAGAGATTTGGGTTTGTTCCTGCCGGCCCTGGCGGCGGCCACGGCTTCGGCCCAGAGCGGAACGCAGAAAGGCGCCGGCAAAGCCGCGCAGCCGGCGGCAGACAACTCCGTTGAGAAACTGCCGGTGATGAAGACGCAGGCATTTCTCTACAAAGAAATCCCCGTCACCGAGAACGGCAAAAACAAATCGCGCCGGATGTTTACCGCCAAGACGCACACGGGATTCAAGATGGAGTCGCATCAAAGCGACATCGCCCCAGGGGAAGTGAATCATCCGCCTCATCAGCACCTGCGGGAAGAGATGATGTTGGTGCGGCTCGGAACGATGGAGCTGACGATTTCCGGCAAGCCGTATCTGCTGGGGCCGGGCGATGTGGGAGTGATCGGCTCGAACGAAATGCACAACGCCAAGAACGTCGGGACGACGCGCGCCGAATACTTCATCGTCAATATCGGCCGCGACGACGTGTAAGGAGATGCCATGACCTTGAAACTGATGGCGGCAGGCGCCGCGCTCACGGCGCTGCTCGCCGCAGCCGACCTTCAGCCCATCAACGACCTTCCCAATCCATTCCGGACCGTCAGGGATTGGGCGCAGCCGCCAGGCGGCGCGCCGTGGGCTGCGGTGACGGCGGTGGAAGTTGCCCCCGATGGCAGCGTCTTCGTGATTCATCGCTGCCACGACAATTCCTGCGTGGGCCGCAATGAGCCTCCTATCCTCAGGTTCGACAAGAACGGAAAGCTGCTCGCAAGCTGGGGCGCCGGCGCATTCAATTTTCCCCACGGGGCCACGGTGGACGGCGGAGGTAATCTCTGGGTCACGGACTCCCAATTCCAGAACAATGGCAAGGGTCAAGCAGTGTATAAATTTGATCGCAGCGGCAAGATCGTCATGACGCTGGGTAAGCCGGGCGTGACCAGTGCGGAGCCGGGTTTGTTCGACGAACCTACCGACATTGCCATCGCGGCCAATGGCGATATCTTCGTCACCGAAGGCCACGTGGGCGGAACGCCGGGCAATCAGCGCGTGTCGAAGTTCTCCAAAGACGGAAAGTTCATCAAGTCGTGGGGACACGAGGGCAAGGGGCCGGGCGAATTCGAAAATCCGCACACCATCGCGATCGATTCGCGCGGTCGGCTTCTTGTCGGCGACCGCTCGAACAATCGCATCCAGATTTTCGATTCAGAAGGGAAGTTCCTTGAAGAATGGCGGCAGTTCGGCCGGCCCAGCGGAATCTTCATCGCCAAAGACGACACGATGTACGTCGCCGATTCCGAATCCTGGGGACCGGATGAGCCTGGCTGGAAGAAGGGCATCCGCATCGGCAGCGCCAAGGATGGGTCCGTGAAGTATTTCATCGAGGATATGGAATCCACGACCGTCGAGCACAGCGGCGCTGAAGGCGTGGGCGTGGACGC
>DASQJB010000221.1:0-11967 GCA_035631295.1 Bryobacteraceae bacterium
GGCGACATCAAGGCGCCGCTTTGGGTGCGCCTGTATTTTGGCAGCGACTTGAATCCGTTTCACAGGCGGACGCTCTTGCGCGTTGTTTAGCCCCGGGTGAACAGCTTCCAGCGATTGTCACCTTCGGCTGGACGTGGCGCACGCACTCTTGCGTGCCGCGTCGAGACTCTTCTCGACGCCTGGTGATCCGATCACAGCGCCCGACGCGGCCAGCTAAAGCTCGCGCCACGAGATTCCTTCAGGCGACTTTCAATCGCATGAAGAGAGGGGTACCAGGAATCGCCTATCCCATCGCCCGCCCATGGAGTATTTCCATCCAAGCGGCGTCGGTGTATACTGCGAGCGATCAGAAAACTGGTCCATTGCCGTCTCCTTTCCGCCCGGATGGGAATTTCCCCGGCCTGCTGACGACAGGCCGGGGATCGGCTACGGGACCCCAAACGATCCCAACCGCCGACCTCCTCTCCCCGCGGAACCTCACGCAAGATAGGGCGGCCTGGGCCGGAAAAATCGCAGTTCAATTAGCGGAGCGATAAATTCTTTCTCTGTTATCAGCATCATCGGCGCTGCCTGGCTGCCGGTTTCTCTCTCATGCAGGGATAATCTCCATGATGACTTCGGCAGAGCATCGAGGAAGCGCCCCGTTCGCAATTTGCGGAACGAATCCAATTCCAGCGCCTGCCAACCGGCCGCGCAAACGTATAATTTCGAAACTAACCCAGCAAGTGCTTGAAAACACAGAAGTGGGCTCAAAAGTGACCGGTATGTTCCCTTTCGCCGGGCGACAGCCAGTCCACTCGCCTCACTCATGCCAGAATGGAAATTACAAGATGACCGGCTCAGCCATACGCCAGAAGTTTCTCGACTATTTCGACGCGCGGGGGCATCGCGTGGTGCGCAGCTCGTCCCTGGTGCCCGCCAACGACCCTACGCTGCTGTTCACCAACGCCGGCATGAATCAGTTCAAGGACGTCTTTCTGGGCCTGGAAAAACGCGACTACGCACGCGCCGCCAGCTCGCAGAAATGCGTCCGCGCCGGGGGCAAGCACAACGATCTGGATAATGTCGGCTACACGCGCCGCCATCATACTTTTTTCGAAATGCTAGGGAATTTCTCCTTTGGGGATTATTTCAAGCGTGAAGCCATCGCCTTCGCGTGGGAGCTGATCACCAAGGAATACGGGTTGCCGAGAGACCGTCTTTACGTCACCGTATTTCGCGAGGACGACGACGCCGAACGGCTATGGCAGGAAGTCGCCGGGGTCCCCAAGGATCGGATCGCTAGGCTGGACGAACAGGACAATTTCTGGCAGATGGGCGAGACGGGGCCGTGTGGGCCATGTTCGGAGATTTATTACGATTTCGGCCCCGAAGCCGATCCCGGCAAGAGTTTCCCCGGTGATCCGGGCGAACGGTACGTTGAGTTCTGGAATCTGGTGTTCATGCAATATGACCGCGACGCGGCTGGAAAGCTTACGCCGCTTCCTCGCCCGTCCATCGATACCGGCATGGGACTTGAACGCCTGACGACCATTCTGCAAGGCAAGCTGTGGGTATACGACACCGACCTGTTGCGCCCCATTATTGACAAGGCCGGCGAGCTGTTCCGCAAAATCTATGGCGAAGACGATCGTACGGATACTGTGCTCCGCATCAACGCCGATCATGCCCGTGCGACTGCGTTCCTGATCAACGACGGCGTGCTGCCCTCCAACGACGGCCGCGGCTATGTGCTGCGCAAAATCATGCGACGCGCCATGCGCAACGCCCGCATGGTCGGAGTGAGCGATCCGTATCTGTTCAAGCTGACCGGATTCGTCGCCCACCGCATGCGCGACGCTTATCCCGAATTGATGGAAAGCGTCCAGCGCGTCGCCCGCGTGGTGAAAGACGAGGAGCATCGCTACGCCACGACCTTCCAGGTTGCGGAGAAGGTCTTTCAAGACGAGGCCAAAGCCGCCGCCAACGGCGCATTGCCCGGCGCCGCCGCTTTCAAGCTTTATGACACGTACGGGCTTGCCCTCGACGAGCAGGAAGAGATGGCGCGCGAAGCGGGGCTGACCATCGACCGGGATGGATTCACTGCCGAGATGGAAAAGCAACGAGTCCGGGCTCGCGCGAGTTGGAAGGGCGCGGAAAAGGCGCAGATCAATCCTGTCTATCAGGCGCTGCCAAAGACGGAATTCGTCGGCCGGGGAACGCTGGAAGCCGAGGCCGCGGTCGCCGCGGTGATCGACTCCGAGATCGCGCTCGACCGGACGCCGTTCTACGCCGAAGCCGGCGGCCAAGTTGGCGATTCGGGCGTTTTGGCATCCAAAGCCACCGGCGAAACCGTCGCGGTTGTGGAAAGCGCCTATTCCGCCGCACCGGGAAAAACGGTCCATAAAGTAAGGTTGCTCGGCCCGGTGAAGCCCGGCGATATGGTGATCGCGCGCGTAGATCCTTCCTCGCGCCACGCCACCATGCGCAATCACACTGGCACGCATCTTCTCCACGCGGCTCTGCGTAAGGTTCTCGGCACGCACGTCAAGCAAGCTGGTAGCGTCGTGGAGCCATCGCGCCTCCGCTTCGATTTCACTCATTACACCGCGATGGATCCGGACGAAATCGCCGAAGTCGAGCGGCTGATGAACGAGGAAATTCTCGCCAATACCGAAGTTCACACCGACATCATGGATCTGGATCATGCTTTAAAGACCGGCGCCATGGCTCTGTTCGGCGAGAAATATGGCGACCAGGTCCGCGTCGTCTCCATCGACAGTTTCAGCAAGGAGTTGTGCGGCGGAACGCACGTGTCTCGCACCGGCGACATCGGCATTTGCAAGATTGTTTACGAAGGCTCCATCTCCGCGGGCGTTCGGCGCATCGAAGCCATTACCGGCGAAGGAGCGCTGAAGAGATTTCAGGAAGCCCAGGCGCAGCTTGCGCGCTTTCAAGGAATCGACGTGGAGAAGGTTCTTGACCACGAAAAATCTCTGGAGCGTGAAAACCAGAGCCTGAAGACCCAACTTGCGCAGGCCAAAGCCGCGCAGCTTGAAAACCAAGCCCGCGAGGTGAAGGGGGTCAAAGTGCTAGCCGCGCGCGTGGACGGATTGGACCGCGCCCAGCTTCGGGTCCTAGCCGATTCTCTGCGCAACCAATGGAAGACCGCGGTGGTCGTGCTGGCGTCCGCCGAAGATTCCAACGTCGCTATTGTCTCCGGCGTCACCAAAGACTTAACCGGAAAGGTTCACGCAGGCAAGCTTGCCGGCGCGGTGGCGCAAGCCGTGGGTGGCAAAGGCGGCGGCCGTCCGGATATGGCGGAAGCCGGCGGCAAAGATCCTTCCGCCCTCGCCGGCGCACTCGCCCAGGTTTACACGAGCGTCGAGGGATTGCTGTGACGGCTGGGGTGGAGCAGGCTTTAGCCTGCAACCGAGGCTTCAGCCTCGGTCCACGAGACGCGAGCTAAACTCATGGAATCCTTTGACGCCGTCATCGTAGGCGCAGGCCCCACCGGCCTGGCATGCGGAATCGAGCTCAAGCGGCGCGGAGTAAGCGCGGTCCTCATAGATAAAGGCTGCGTCGTGAATTCGCTCTACAACTACCCCACCAACATGGTGTTTTTCACCACTCCGGAGTTGCTGGAGATCGGCGACATTCCCATGACTTCGCTCAATGAGAAGCCAGTCCGCAACGAAGCGCTCAAATACTATCGCCGCGTGGCGGAGCTTTACAAGCTGGACATCCGCCAGTACCAGCGCGTCGAGCGAATCTCGGGCGAAGATGGCGGTTTTGTTACTCACGCCCTCGATGCATACGACTGCCCGGTTCAATACCGATCGAAGAAAGCGATCCTCGCCACCGGATACTACGATGTGCCGAATTTATTGAACGTCCCCGGCGAGGATTTACCGAAAGTCATTCACTATTACAAAGAGCCGCACCCGTATTACAATCACGACGTCTTGGTGGTGGGGGCGAAGAATTCCGCCTGCATCGCGGCGCTGGAGCTGTGGTGGAGCGGAGCGCGCGTCACCATGTCGATTCGCGGCGGAGAAATTCATCCGCACGTCAAGTATTGGATCAAACCCAACATCGAAAACCGGATCAAAAACGGAGAAATCCCCGCATATTTTCATTCGCAAGTGCTGGAAATCGGAGCGCGCTTCGTCCGCATCTCGACTCCCGAGGGCGAAAAGGAATTGCCGAACGACTTCCTCTTCGCCATGACCGGCTACCGCCCCGACACCGAATTTCTGGAAGCGCACGGCATCCGCTTCGATCCCGTCTCCCACAAACCCTTTACCAATCCGGAAACGCTGGAAAGCGACCGCAAGGGAATGTTTCTGGCGGGCGTCCTGGTGGCCGGCATGCACACCAACGAAATCTTCATCGAAAACGGCCGCTTCCACGGGAAGATCATCGCGGAAGCCATCGCAAAGCAGCTCGCGTAGTTCTCATCCGTGTGCATCTGGGTCCATCCGTGGCCAAACTTGCCATACTCAGACCGGACAGCAAGCGCCCCTGATACCCTAAGAGTAATGCGTCCCATTGCATTACTCCTTCTGCCCGGGCTGCTATGCGCCCAATCCCTCCAGGATTTCGAAAAGAAAGTCACTAAATTCACGCTGGCCAACGGCCTTACCTTTCTGGTGCTGGAGCGCCACGAAGCGCCGGTGGTCTCCTTCCACACTTACGCCAACGTAGGATCGGTGGACGATCCCTCCGGCCACACGGGCCTCGCGCACATGATGGAGCACATGGCGTTCAAAGGCACCGAAACAATCGGCACCAAGAATTGGCCAGAGGAAAAGAAGACCTTGGACGCGGTGGAGGAGGCCTATGACCGGCTAGAAGCTGAGCAAAATAAGGCTTTCCGTGCCGATCCAAAGAAGATTGACGCGCTCAAGTCCGATTTGAAGGGCGCGATCGACAAGGCCAACAGCTACGTCGAGCCGAACGAATTTGACCGGATCGTGGAATCGAACGGCGGCGTGGGCATGAACGCGAACACAGCCGAGGATCAGACGCAATTCTTTTACAGCTTTCCCTCAAACCGCCTCGAGCTTTGGTTTTTGCTGGAATCCTCGCGTTTTTATCGTCCCGTGATGCGCGAATTCTACAAAGAGCGGGATGTAGTTCGCGAGGAAAGGCGCATGCGGACCGAATCGAGCCCCGTGGGCGAGCTTGTGGAGGAGTTGCTCGCCACCGCGTTTATCGCGCACCCCTACAAAGTTTCGCCGATCGGCTGGGCCAGCGACATCGAAAATTTACGGCGAACGGACGCGGAGCAGTTTTTCAAACGCTATTACGCTCCGGGGAATCTGACCATCGCCATCGCGGGCGATGTGAATCCGGCGGAGGCGAAGCGCCTGGCGGAAAAATACTTCGGACGCCTGCCCAAAGGACCTACGCCGCCCGTCGTACGCACGGTCGAGCCGGAGCAGCCTGGCGAAAAGCGAGCCGCGGTCGAAAGCGCCGCGCAGCCATTTTTGGTGATGGGTTACAAACGCCCCAACCAATATTCCAAAGACGACGCCGCTCTTGACGTGCTCAGCGATATTCTCTCCGACGGCCGCACGGGGCTCATCTACAAGGACATGATTCGCGACAAGCGCATGGCGCTCGGCGCCGAAAGCGACGCCACGTTTCCGGGCGGAAAGTATCCCTCCTTGTTCATATTTTTTGTCGCCCCCGCGCAGGGTCATACCGTCGAAGAGAATGAGAAGGAAATCGACGCGATCATCGATCGTGTGAAGAAGGAAAAAGTGGACTCGGAGAGCCTGCAGCGCGTAAAGACCAAGTTGCGCGCCGCGCTGATACGGAAGCTCGGAAGCAACAGCGGTCTGGCGCAGGAGCTCACCTATTACGATGCCAATTTCGGCGATTGGCGCAAGCTTTTTACCGAACTCGACGACTACAACAAGGTCACCGCTGATGACGTGATGCGCGTGGCCAAAACGTATCTTGTGAAAGACTCCAGAACCGTCGCCTACACCTACGCGCCCGCTCAGGAACAAGCAAAGGGAGAAGCAAAATGAAACGCCGCCTTGCCATCCTCTTCATTGCCGGCGCTTGCGCTTTCGCGCAGCAGTCCCCACGGATTCCGTCTTATAAGGACCTGAAATTTCCGCCGCTTGGGCAAGTGAAAATTCCTCAGCCCATGGAAGCTACGTTATCTAATGGCATGCGAGTGTTCTTGCTGGAAGATCACGAGCTGCCTCTGGTGAGCGGCGTGGCGTTGGTGCGGACGGGTAATCTTTTCGATCCCCCCGACAAAAAAGGTCTGTCGGAAGTGATGGCCGAAGTGCTGCGGTCCGGCGGAACGAAATCCAAGACCGGCGATCAGCTCGACGAGGAATTGGAAAACGTAGCCGGATCGGTGGAGTCGAACATGGATGAGACTAGCTCTTCCGTGAGCTTCAGCGCGCTGAAGGAATCCATGGGAACGGCTTTGGCGGCCTTCAAGGACGTATTGACCAATCCCGAATTCCGGCAAGACAAAATCGATTTGTCGCTGAGTCAATTCCGTAGCGCCATTGCCCGGCGCAATGACGAGCCCGGCGCCATTCCGGACCGCGAGCTGATGAGGATACTCTACGGCCGCGACACGCCCTATGGCTGGCAGTCCGAATATGACGATCTGGCGCGCATCCATCGCGACGACCTGATCGCTTTTTACCGCCGTTATTACTTCCCCAAGAACGTCATGCTGGGAGTGTACGGCGACTTCAATGCGGCCGCGATGAAGGATCAGCTTGAAAAGCTGTTCGCGGATTGGAAGGTAGAGCAACCGCCCGTTCCCGCGTTTCCCAAAGTGAACGCTAAACCCGCTGCTGGCGTGTATTTCGCTTCTAAGGACGACGTGACGCAAACGTTCTTTTCGCTGGGCGAGCTGGGCGGGACGTTTCGCGACCCGGATTACGCCTCTCTGGAAGTAGCGGCGAATATTCTGGGCCAAGGCTTCAGCAGCCGGCTGGTGTCGGAAATCCGCACCAAGTTGGGTTACGCCTACAGCGTCGCCGCGGTGTGGTCGGCCCAATATGACCACGAAGGAACTTTCCGAATCGTGGGCAGCACAAAGTCGGCGAGCACCGTGGACACTCTCAAAGCCATCGAGGTTGAACTGGACAAGATGCGCACTGGCGAGGTGACCGATCAAGAGTTAAAGGAAGCGAAGGAAGGGGTGCTGAACGCATTCGTCTTCAACTTCGACAGTCCGGTGAAGACGCTCAACCGGATCCTGCGCTACGAGTATTACGGTTATCCCAGGGACTTCCTGCTGCAATATCAAAAAGCCGTAGCAGGGGTGACGCGCGCGGACGTGCTACGAGTGGCGAAGGAGCATTTTCGTCCGGACGAAATCGCCATCGTGGCCGTGGGCAATCCCAGAGATTTTGGAACTCCCCTGACAGCGTTCACCCGAAATGTAACCGAGATCGACTTGACCATCCCAGAGCCGAAGTCGGAAACGGTGGCAGCAGATTCGGCGAGCCAGGATCGCGGAAAGGCACTGCTGGAGCGCGCCGCTCAGGCCATGGGCGGAGCGGACAAGCTCGCGGCGGTGAAGGACTCTACCGAAACGTTAGAAATCGCCCTCAATCCTAATGCGGGCGATGGACTAAGGATGAAGCAGATCAACCGATATTTACCGCCATCTACGTTCCGTCAGGAGCAGGAGGTTGGGCCCGTTGGAAAGATAACCGCTTTTACGGACGGCAAGACCGGCTGGATTGTGACGCCTCAGGGCGTCCAAAACATGTCCGGCGACGTGCTAAGGCAAGCGCGAGGCGAAGTATTCCGTCAACTGGAGACCTTGGTGCTTTCGGACCACGATGCCTCTCGAGCGGTGAGCGCGCTAGATGATCATAGCGTTCAAATCTCCTCGAGCGATGGGCAAACGGTGAAGCTCGAGTTCGACCCGGCCACGGGTCTACCAAGCAAAGAAACCTACAGGGATGCTCCCGCGGAAGTGGTCGAGACATTTTCTGACTGGCGGGACGCGGGTGGCGTCAAGATGCCGTACAAGATTCTAATGGAACAGAACGGAAGGAAACTGGGCGATGTGACAGTTTCCGAATATCGGTTAAACACCGGGTTGAAGGCGGAGGATTTAAGCAAGCGGCCATGAAATGGACGGTGTTTCTCGCCTTTCTTCCTGCGCTCGCCGCGGCGCAGGCCCAGACCAACTCTGAAATCCGGGCGAAGAAAATCATTGACGACGCGATCGCGGCGCTGGGCGGCGAAAAGTTCCTCAAAATGGAGGACCGCATCGAAAGCGGCCGAGCCTACTCCTTCTATCACGAGTCCCTGTCAGGTCTCTCCGTCGCCACCATCTACACGCGCTACTTCACGGTGGCGCCGGGTAAGACGGGTGACGATCTGGGCGTCCGGGAGCGGCAGGCCTTCGGAAAGAACGAAGAGTTGGGCTTCGTGCTGTTCCGCGAGGATGGCGGATGGGAAGTCACTTTCCGGGGAGCGAAGGAGCTGCCTCAGGACCGTATCGACCGCTACCGCGATACGACGTTTCGCAACATTCTCTACATCCTGCGCATCCGAATGGGCGAGCCGGGCTTGATTTTCGAGTCCAAGGGTGCGGACGTCATCGAAAATCAGCCTGTGGAGATCGTCGATATTACGGATGCCAAGAACCGCGTCGTAACCGCGTATTTTCACCCGACGACGAAGCTTCCGGTGAGGCAATCGTTCGTCTGGCGCGATCCGCAAACGCATGAGCGCAACGAGGAAGTGACGCGATTCGCTCGCTACCAGAGTGTGGGCGGGGTCCAATGGCCGCACCAGATCACGCGGGAGCGCAACGGCGACCGCGTCTATCAGATCTTTTCCGAATCAGTAAGCATTAATCGCGACCTTACCGACAGCGCTTTCGCCGTTCCCACGGGTCCGGCGACGCGCGTCAACGTGAAGAAGAAGTGACCGGACGCTGATATTTTTCGGCCCGTCGAGCCACTTCTATTCTGTGACGCAAGCCGCTGCCCAGAAAGCCATCGAGCGATTTCTTCAAACCAGCCGCCAGCCGGTGCTGCTGGAGCCTGGCGGCGATCCGATCGCCCTAGAACCCGAAAACTTCGCGCTGACCGCCCGCGGCGAGGCGGTGACCATCGAAGCTTGGGACGAAAAACGCAACCTGGTGCGACGGGTGAAGCGGATTGTGGCCGAGCGCCGCGGCAGGTTGGAAATCGAGGTCGAGCGTTTCGGAGGCCGTGGGGGTCAGTTGACGCTGGCCGACCTCGATCATCCGGCCAATCGCGACGCCTCGCGCCGGGGCGCGCGGCTCAAATATCGCGAGCGATTCCGGCGATCGCTGCTGCGGCAGTTCGCGGACTGGCCGCTTGTGGAGCTCAGCACGGAGCCTGATCTTCGGCACAGCCTGTCGCCGAGCTTTCCGCGAGCGTTTTTGAGGAAAGGCGCGGCCGGTTTGGCGGCGATCGGCGCTGGGAAAGACGCCCTGGATCCGGATGGGGCTCTGACGTTTGGCCTGATCTAGCTCGATTACCTTCGCCGCCGCGAAACGCGGGTAGCTGTTCAGGGGCTGGCGGTCTTTGTGCCCGCGGAAAAGGAGGGCGCCACCTGCCACCGCGTGCGCTATCTCACCCGGCCGTTGCGAGCTGCGCGGTCTTCCTTCATCACCCAGACGGCTCGGGATTACACCAATTTCGACACGATCGTAGAGCCTTGCCGGCAGCCCCTCGCCGAAAGCCAGGTCGAGCTAATCGAATGGGTGGAGAGGCTGGCGGCGATCGACGGCGTGCAGCGGCGCGACCAGCCGGATGGCTCCATCAGCCTGGCCGTTCGCGGATTGGAGTTCGCGCGCGGCGGGAGGAAGCCTGATGTTTGGTCTCGAACGGAAGCGTTTGGCGACCCATAGTCGGATCGGCGAAATGGAGGCGTTGGCGGAGGTTTGGCGCGGATGCGTCACGCAAGGGCCGCGGATCGCGAGAATCCGCTGTATGCGCGCGATCCCGAGGCGTGGTTGGAATCGCAGGTACGCGCGAATATGGAACGGATCGACGCCACGCTTCTTCGGCGGCCCATTTATGGACAGGCTCCTCAATTCGCCGCGGGTGAACGAGGCATTCTCGATCTGTTGGCCGCGCGGCGGGATGGACGCTTGGCGGTGGTCGAAATCAAAGCCTCCCAGGACATCCACTTGCCGTGCAGGCGCTGGACTACTGGATGCGGGTGAAGTGGCGCCTGGAGCGGGGCGAATTCGCCGGCCGAGGCTATTTTCCTGGGCTGGAATTACGCCCGGAACCGCCTGTTTTACTGTTGATTGCTCCAGCGCTGGAGTTCCACCCGACGAATGAAGGCATCCTGCGCTATTTTTCGCCGGAAATCGAGGTAGAGCGCATCGGCCTCGGTATACAATGGAGGCAGGAACTCCGTGTTATGTTTCGGCGTTCCGGAGCATGCTCGCAATTCAACGCCAAGTTAGACAGGCGCTCAGAAATCTGAATCCGGCGCAAATCCGCGAGCAGGCAAACCAGCCCCTTCGCATCGCCCTGGTAGGCCCCACGCCGGCGGAACTGGGGGAAATGGAGACATATCTTGTGCCGCCGCATCTGTCTCCGCAGCGGCGGACGGCGGCGCTGGGCATGCTGATTCGGGGGGGCGACCCGGAATGCGACATCGAAATCTATGCGGACAGCATCCTCTGTCCAGCGGACGGTTTTTCGTTCAGCCCTGACGATCCGGATGCCTGCGGGAAGCGCATCTTGCGGCAACGCGAGGAGTTACTGGTTCCGCTGGCGCGGCACTTCTTTCCACTCCGGAACTTGGCGGCGCATCATATTATCCGCGCGGTAGCCAAGGAGAACGCTCTCTTTTCCCTTGCCACCGCTATTCCGGATGCGTTGCCGGGTTTGTCGCTGCCCTGGGCCATCGGGGAATTCGGCTCCGACGCGGCTTTCCTGACAATGAACCAGATTCGCATGGCATTTGTGCTGGCTGCATGCAGCGACCGCTCGGTGGGTTATCGCGAGCAGCGGTCCGAGATTGCCTCGATCGTGGCGGGCGCGTTTGGATGGAGAGCCTTGGCGCGCGAACTGGTGGGCAAGATTCCGTTCGGCGGCGGGCTTATTCCCAAGGCGGCCGTCGCGTGGGCGGGCACTTTCGTCGCGGGTCTTTCCTTGGAGCGCGTCTACCGCCTTGGATACGGCTTCACACGCGAGGAGCGCCGGGCTGCTTACGAACAAGCCTGCGAGCACGGAAAGCAGATCGCGGGAATGCTTCTGGAAGGCATCCGCGGCCGCAAAGCTGCGCGGATTCGCCGCCGAGCGTCTGCCTAACCCTTCGCCCTCCTTTCCGTTGGTCTATCCGAGCGTCTTCCCGGCTAGAGCACCCCATGCGATAGAATCGAGTGGCAATGGGGGCTCGCCAATGCGAAGCACATTGAAGAGCGGAGCGGGGATTTTGTTGGCGTTGGCGGCGGCGCGGCTAGCGCCCGCAGACGTGAAGGAAAGGGCGAAGCCGGTGTTCAAGGACAACTACGTCACGGCGAACGGAGTGCGTCTACACTACGTGAGCGCGGGCAAGGGGCCGCTGATTCTCTTTCTGCACGGCTTTCCGGAGTTCTGGTACGAGTGGAAGGACCAACTGGCGGAGTTCGGCAAAGATCACCTGGCGGTGGCGCCGGACATGCGCGGCTACAATCTGTCCGATAAGCCGAGGGATCTCGCGCAATACCGGATGAGCGTGCTGGTGGAAGATATCCGCGCGCTGGGCGAGCATTTGGCGCCGGGGAAGAAATTCGTCCTGGTGGGCCATGACTGGGGCGGCGCCGTGGCGTGGTCCTTCGCGATCGCGCACCCGGAAATGCTCGAGAAGCTCATCATTGTCAATGCGCCCCATCCCGGGGTCTTCGGGCGCCTATTGACCGGAGATCCAGCGCAACAGCAAGCGAGCCAATACATGCTACTATTCCGAAGCCCGCAAGCCGAGGCAACGCTTTCTGCAGGTAACTACGCG
>DASQJB010000222.1:0-9317 GCA_035631295.1 Bryobacteraceae bacterium
GTTCCAGTTCCGCGCCCAGTACCCGAATGGAGAAAGCGAAGTCCTGCTCGATGTTCCGCACTACGATTTCAACTGGCAACCCTATTACTACCTGGAAACGCCAAAACGGCTGCCACGCGGAACCTTGATCGAATGCACGGCCTATTTCGATAACTCGGCGAACAACCCGTTCAATCCCGACCCGTCGGCGACCGTTACATGGGGGCCGCAGACCTGGGACGAGATGATGATCGGGTGGTTGGACGTAGCTGTGGCGGTCGCGGGGGGTGGGAGTTCGGCATCGCTGCGCGGGGCGCTGCGGTAGACGAGAGCGCGGCCGCTACAGCATTTCGGGAGGAGGACCGCTCATCACCGGACGCACTTCGATTGGCATGTTCAACGGCGCGCCGCCCGGTCCCGGCGCGGCTGACGCTTTCGCCGCGATGGCGTAGGCCCGCTCGGGGCTCTCGACATCGACGATCCAGTAGCCCGCGAGGAACTCCTTGCCCTCCGGAAATACGCCGTCGGTGATCGGAATCCCATCCTTCCCAGCCCGCACGAGCCTCGCCTGATCGGGAAACGCCAATCCTTCCGCCGAAACCAGCTCGCCGGATTCCCGGAGTTCCTTGTTGAAGCTCATCATAAATGCGATGTGCGTCTGGAGGTCCTTCTTAGGCCAAGTGGGAACTCCATGACCGGCCTTCATCGTGTTCATCATCAGGATGTATTTCATAGTTTGCTCCTCTCATTTTCACGCCGGTGTCGGCGCGTTCACAATGGAGTCGGAGCACCAGGTGAGGTCTCGACATCCAGGCCCAAAAATTTTGCAATAGGGACGCATGAGGTGCGGCATCCTAAAATTACATTGTGAAGTTCATTTTGATCACCACTTTCCTGGGAGGGGCCCTTCTGGCTCAAATGACTGAAATCTCGGGTGACCGGATTCGCGCGCATGTTAAGTTTCTCGCAAACGATCTGCTCGAAGGCAGGGGCGTAGGGGCGCGCGGCGGCGAGCTCGCCACCGAATATATGGCCACGCAATTCGCCTTGATTGGCGCGAAACCCGCCGGCGACAACGGAACTTATTTCCAGAAAGTTTCGCTGATCGGCGCCGACCCGCAGCCTTCGAGCCAGCTCACCCTCGTGACCGACAAACACGCCGGGATCGCGTTCAAGTGGCTGGATGAGTTTGTCGGCGTAAACCTCCAGCAGACTCCCGAAGCGGAATTCGACGCCCCGGCGATCTTCGTGGGCCACGGCATCACCGCTCCCGAATACAATTGGGACGACTACAAAGGCGTGGATGTCCGGGGGAAGGTCGTTGTCTTGTTCACCAACGAGCCGCCGAGCGACGATCCGAAGTTCTTCAACGGCCGCGCGCTCACCTACTATGGCCGCTGGACGTACAAATACGAGGAAGCCGCCCGCCGCGGGGCGATTGCGGCGATCATCATCCACACCACTCCGACGGCTAGCTACGGATGGGACGTGGTGCGCGCTTCCTGGGGACGCGAGGATCAGCAGGAAAAGCTCGCCGCAGGCGAGCATGCCCTTGCGCTGGCCGGCTGGGTGACGAAAGAGGGGGGCGAGAAAATCGCGGCGGAGCTCGGCAAGAGCGTGGACCAATTGCTTCAGATGTCCGACTCACGCGCCTTTCGAGCGATCCCACTGCCGCTACGCTTCCGCGGAAGCATGCCCACGAAAATCCGTCAGATTGAAACGCGCAACGTGGTAGCGAGAATCGAAGGCAGCGATCCAGCATTGAAAAACGAAGCTGTGCTTTTCAGCGCGCATTGGGATCACCTGGGAATCGGCGAATCGGTCAATGGCGACCCCATCTATCACGGCGCCGTGGATAACGGAACTGGCTGCGCGATGCTGCTGGAGATCGCGCGGGCTTGGGCGGATCTGCCGCAGAAGCCGCGCCGCTCGGCGCTGTTCACCTCTGTGACTTCGGAAGAAGCGGGATTGCTCGGCTCGCACTATTTTGGAGAGCATCCACCTGTTCCCGCCGGAAAAATCGCGCTGGCCTTGAATTTCGACGGGTTTCAGCCTTGGGGCCGAAGCCGGGACGTGGTGGTGAACGGCGCTGAGCGCACTTCGGTTTTCCCGGTCGTGCAGGACGCCGCGCGCCGCTTCAACCTGGCCATCGCGGGCGACCCGCGTCCGGAAGCCGGCACATACTACCGCTCGGATCACTTCTCCTTCGCTCGCGTGGGGATTCCGGCGTTTTCGATTGAAGAAGGCCAGGATCTAGTGGGGAAGCCTCCGGGAACGGGCGCGAAACTTTTCGCCGAATGGAATGAGAAGCGCTACCACCAGCCCGCGGACCAATATCACGACGACTGGGACGTTTCGGGGATGGTGGAATACGCTCGCTTCGGGCTGGTGATCGCGACGGAGGTCGCGAATTCGCCGAACATGCCCACTTGGCGCGTGGGAGATGAATTTCTTCCCGCGCGGCAGAAGAGCGAGGTGAAGTGACCTCACCGACAAAACTGATGACGTGTGCAGAGTTCGAGCAGCTTCTGGAAGAGGAGAGCCGGCGCTGCGAGCTGCATCATGGCGAACTCATTACCGTAGCTGAAGTGGTATGGGGGCATTACACCGCGCAAGGACGAGTGAGAGATCTATTGCAAGAGGCCGGGGCTCATGCGGCTTGGTCGAAATTGTATTTCCATTTCGGCCGCTTGCGGAATACGAGTACCGCAGAGCTAATGTCGCGTACGCCTCGAAGGAACGAGTGGACAAGGTCGATCCCGAGGGCTACTTCATGGGCGCTCCGGACCTCGTGATCGAGATTCTCTCGCCGTCTAACACCGTCGCCCAAATGCGGAACAAAAAGAAGCTCTGCCTTGAAAACGGCTCGGTGCAGTTCTGGGAAGTCGATCTCGACTATCGCGAAGTGGAGGTTTCCACGCGCGATGGGCACGCGATTACCTACCGGATGGGACAGTTGATTCCACTCCTTTTCGCGCCCGGCAAATCCATCGCAGTCGACGCGATATTCGCTTGAACAACGCTACCTCACGCGATCAAAGGGCGGGCAAGGCAGCCGCCTGCCCCCTGTGCTACGCGCACGCTTTTTGCAACCGCCTCTGCTCGGCTTCTAGGACATGCACGGCCATAAGCGCGCCCACTGGATGCGCGCCTAATTCCACTAATGGGTCCGCGTCCAGCGCGGGCCGGTCCGTGTTGTTATGCGGAAATTTGCAGACCTCGCGCAGGGTTGCGGCTTCGTGGGGAGACAATCCATATTCGGACGACACGGCTTCGATATCGCGGAGCATGCGGAGGCGCAGTTCGCGCATCCAACGCGAGTCGTAAAGCAGTTTATTCAGCGGGTAAGACCTGATCGATGGACGACGGTAGAAGGCGTATGGGTGATTCTCGAAATGGAACGGCTGCGGCGGGGCTGCATCCGGACGTTGGCCCGCCTGAAAAATCACGACCGCATGGCCGTGATGGGGCGTCGGCTGGTAGGAGAGTAGCTCCATGTGTTGTGATCCCACAGCGCCGAGCACCACGGCCCAGGGCAGCATTTCAGTGTTACCCACTTCGTCCAACGGCTCCACTTTCAGATCCAGGAATGAGTCGCTATGGCCGTTTTCAAGCTCCTCGATGCGCCAGCGGTCGAAGGCGTAGTTTGGCTTGTAGTAGTGCGAAGTGCCGGGATAATGGGACATACCGCCGCTTGCCAAAAGCGCCACGCGCTCGGGCCTGGCCGCGATGATTTCCGCAATCGCTTTCCCAAGCGCCGCGCAGCGCCTGGCGCTCGGAAGCGGAGGCAGATACGTGTTGACGAAGATGGGAACCACGGGGATCTCGCGGTTCCCGAGCACCCATTCGAACGGAGCGGCGAACGAGTGTCCCAACTCCGCCTCCTGAGAATGGGCCATATCGAAATCGCGCCGCACCAGGTTCTCCAAAATGTCTTCCACGAGGGATTGATGGATCGCAGGCGCCCAGGTTCTGCCCGCAAAGATGGTCTTGGCGCGCTCGCCTGCGATGACCGCGAATGTGGGAACGGCTTTGAGGAAGAAGGTCTCCAGATGATCGCTGGCGAAAACGATCAGTGCATCGGTACGCGTTTCATCCAGCATCTCGCCGAGGCGCCGCATCGCGGCGACACCCGCGTCGAGCTGCTTGGGATCTTCTTCGGGCGGCCGCGTGAAAAGCTGCGGCGCGTGCATAGCGGCCATTGCGGCGACGATCTTACCCATCACATTTCCTCCGGGCCGATAAAATTTTCTCCTGCTTGGCTACCAAGGGTGCAGGCTCGACTGCCACGTCTGGTACACGTACAGGACTGCAAGCAAAATGCCGCCCGCAGCCGTGAGCACAGTCATCGTCTCTCCCCACCGGTCCACGCGATGCAATTTCCGGGTCAAATCAGCTTGTTTGGAAATATAGATCTCCTCACCCGGACCGAGGTGGATAAAGTTCTCTTCGTGCATCGAGAGAAACTTGCGGTACAGCGCCAGAGCGATGGTGGCAAATCCCACCGCGATCTCAATTACTATTAGCGATGTCATTGTCATATTTGCCTCTCTTCCTCTTCGAAATCTCAGACCCGTGCAATTCTCTTTCCGCGATCACGCGTGCGTCGCCACGAGTTCAGCCGGCTCATGAGCGTGGTTGCGTCGACGCCCCTCAAGGATGATCTTTAGCGCCTCCACGATCGTGGCGTACGGAATGCCGGCTGCGCCCGCGCGCCCTTTTGACCCGTGCAGCACATCGTCAATGGAGAGAATGCCGACCAGCTCTTTTTCTGGACCGAGTACTGGCAGCCGGCGCACGTTTTGCGAAACCATGGTGTTCAGGGCTTCCCGGACGTTGTCCTCTTCGTTGCAGGTGAAGACCCTCGGCAGCGAAACCTCCTTCACGCGCACCTCCGACGCCCGCGCGTTGCGGGTGCCCAACGCGATGCAAATGTCGCGGTCGGTGATCATGCTAACCACATTTCCCGCCTCATCCAGCACAGGAAGCGCGCCGCAGCGGGCGTCCCACATCGTTGCGGCGACCTCGGCGAGGTTCTCGTCGGGCGTGCACACGCTTACGTCGTTCACCATTACATCTTTCACTCTCATATGAACCTCCCAGGCATGTCTGCCCTCACTTCACTGCACGCACTTGTCCCACAAAACATTTGCGCAGCGCTACGAAAATGAAGGGGCAAGCCGCACAGCGGAGCTTCTCGCTGCGCGAAATCCCGCAAGACTGCGCGATTCCACGCTCGCGTCTGCGATTCTGGTTTTATGTCCCCCAAGGGCGTCATTTTCGATTTCGGCGGCGTTCTCTGCTTTCATCCTTCGGACGAGCGATTTTCGCCTATCGCGGCGATCTTCGGCCTGACTGCGCGGGAACTGATTCCCTTATTCTGGGCGCAGCGCGTCGAATATGATGCAGGCCGGCTAGAAGCAGGCGAATATTGGAGCGGGGTCGCGCACGCGGCTGGAAGCAAGTTCGAGAAAGCCGCGCTTCCGGAGTTGATCCGCTTGGAAGTCGAGCTTTGGAACAATTTTGACGAGCGGGTGCTCGGGTGGGCCGCCCATTTGCGCTCGCGCGGTTTCAGGACGGGAATTCTCTCGAATCTCCCGCGAGCTTTGGGCGAGGAGCTGCGCGCCACTCGCGGATTTCTCGATCCGTTCGATCACGTCACGTTCTCCTACGAGATTGGCAGCGCTAAACCTGAACCGCCGATTTACCGCGACGCTGTCGACGGCTTGGGGCTCCCACCGGGCGAGATCTTGTTCCTTGACGATCGTAGGGAGAACGTTGAAGGCGCGCGCTCCACCGGTCTGCTGGCGGAACTCTTCTCGACTTGGGAAGAATTTTTAGAGCAGACCTTGGTCCGCTACGATTTGCCGATGCCTGTTCCGGAGGCTGCGGCATAGCCACGTTTAGGAATGCAGCCGGCCGTCTTTTGTCGTCGGGGTCTTTTAGAAGACAGAAGGCATGCCACCAAAACGATAACCTAACCCACTGCGACGCTTCTATTTCTGTTTCTGTTTCTGGACGGGTGGCGTGGCCCCGCCCGCCATCAGCGCTTGAAGCTCGCGCGCCAAGCCCGGACCCTCCAGGATCTCCGCGGTCGAATCTGCATAGCCCCAATCCTGTGCGATGGTTCCCGCCGGATTGATCACGAAAAGGTGTGGCGTGTCGAAGCTCGGGTGGGCCGGAGTCATCTTGAAATAAGCCGTCGCCACCTGTCCTTGGTCAAACACGAAAGTTGCAGTGAGCTTGTTGTCCAGGATATAACGAGCAATCGTCGTGGTACTCTCCGGCGGCGAGATCACCACCGAGAGAATTCCCACCTTCGGGCCAAACTGCATCTTGATTTGCTCGAGCGTCTTCGATAACGCCGCGCAATGCGGGCAATCGGTTTTCATGAAATCGAGCAATAGCCACTTGCCGCGGTAATCAAGAATGTCGTGTTGAGTGATGGTGGAATCGGGCAGGGAAAAGCTAGGGGCACGGCGGCCGGAAAGAGATTGCCCCGCGGCGAGCGATGCGCACAACACAAGACCGGTAAAAAGCCGCATAAAGCTCAACGTAACACGGCCGTGCGGGCTCAAACGAACGTGGCGGTCTTTACGCCGGACACTTCGAACCGCTTGCTGCAGAGCAGACGATTCGGTTTGCGTCGTCGGCGTCGCCGCCGCAGGACGAAGATAGGCCACCAACACCGATGGCCTGCCCGGCTCTACGCTGCGCCCGCGTGCTCCGCGCGATCGCTTGCGGGCGTCACGTTGCAGAATTCCTCGTAGGGAAAGTCGGAACCAAGCCGTTTCAGCTCCGCCATGAAATAGGCATCCATTTGCCGCTGCTGATCCGGGCTGAGCAGCTCGGCGGAGCCGCCCACCGCTCCTTTGCGCATCATCTGGACGTGAGAGCGCCAGGGGATCATCTTCCACACTCCGAATTTGTCCTCGATTGTTTTCATGTATTCGAACGACGACTTGTCCACCACGCGCTGGATCGTCTCCTCATCGGTTCGCACCTGAAGAAAATCCGCGATTTTGCGGACCGTCCCGGGCAGGTCGCGTTTCATGGATTTGAAGGAAAGCAATAACACATTGGGCCGGCTCCGTTGCGCCCAATAGCCCGCGGTGCTCTTCCCCCAGGACCCGAAAAACATGTTGTCCGAACAGAATAGCTTGATCCAAAGGTCCACCGAGCGGACCGGGAAGAAGGAAAAGAAGTGATAAGCCGAAACGAAAACGTCCTTAGGATCGCGGATCACGATGATGTAGCGCGCGTCCTCGGAATAGGGTAGGTCTTCCCAATCGAAATGAGTCTTAATGACCCGCTTTCCTTCGGGCGAGGCACGCAAAGCCGATTCGTCTTCTAGCGGCACGGCGTAGCCGCGCATGGGCCCCATATTCTTGGTGTCCGGCCAGGGAATCACTTCGTGGATGTGGCCGAACTCAGCCTTGCCGTGATTGAGCAACTGGTGCGCGATTTGCATCGTCCAGTTGGTGCCGCTCTTGACGTAGCAGGCGACGAAGACGTCGTGTTTGGTGGGGACGTAGCCAGCGAAGGGATTCCTTGTGGCAAGTTCCTTCGCTCTCCGCTTGCTCAGAGCCGCGAAGACGCGGTTCGGATTGCCTAGTTTGATGAAGAGGCGGAGAAAACCGTCCATCATGACGCCCATGGCGATCTGGGCAAGTAAGGGCGGCGGCTTTCGCTGGAAGGCAGGTTTGCTCATAAAGGCTGCTTGCCAGTATATGCGATTCGGCTTATACCGTCACGCCACGCGCAGGACGATTTTGCCGCGCACGCGGTTGGTTTCGCCGAGTTGGTGCGCCTTGGCGGCTTCCGCCAGAGGAAACACTGCCTCGATGTGCGGCTTCAGCTTGCCGGAATCCACCAGCGCAGCGATTTCGGCTAACTGCGCAGGATTGGGTTGAACGAAGATGCCCGCGGCGCGGACGCCGTGAGCTTTGGCGTCTTCCTGGGATGGTTGGCCGAGGATCGTGACCAGAATGCCGCCCTGTTTCAGGACGCCCCAAGAGCGAGCTCGCGTCTCGCCGGCCATCGTATCGAGAACCACGTCAAAATCGCGCGCGACGTCTTCGAAACGGACGGTAGTGTAGTCGATCGGCTGATCGGCGCCGAGTTGGCGGAGGAAGTCGTGGTTGCGGGCGGAAGCCGTGCCGGCCACGAAGGCGCCTCTCCATTTGGCGAGCTGCACGGCGAAGTGGCCCACCCCGCCCGCTGCGGCGTGAATCAACACCTTTTGTCCAGCTGCAACGCCAGACGCATCGAAAAGCGCCTGCCAAGCCGTGAGCGCCGCCAAAGGGATAGCGGCTGCCTGAGTATGATCCACGGACTTGGGCTTGGCCCCGATCTCCGACGCGCGCACCGCAATGTAGCCTGCGTAAGCGCCGTCTCGCGAGAGATCCGGCCGCGCATAGACTTCCGAGCCGGCGCGCCAACCGTCTACACCGGATCCGACCGATTCGATGACACCCGAGAAGTCCCACCCGGGGATCATCGGCAGTTTATACTTCAGCCAGTCTTTGAGGTATCCGGCGCGAACCTTCCAATCGACGGGGTTTACTCCAGCCGCATGAACCCGCACCAGGACTTCGCCGGGGCCGGGCTCGGGGCGGGGCGCATCTTGGAAGCGCAAGACGTCCACGCCGCCGTATTCATGAATGCGTACGGCCTTCATGAAGCCGATAGCTGACACCTATTAATCGACAGCTGTTTATTCGCTCTTGCCGCTCTTTTGGAGCTCGTCGAGCGCCGCCAGAACTTCCTTGCTATGCGGTTGCGGATTTACCTTCAGGAACACTTTGCGGATGACGCCCTGAGGGTCGACCAGGAACGTGTTCCGCGCGGCTACCTCGGTGTCGCCAAACTTCTGCGTGGAGCCGTACATGTTCACCACTTTGTGATCCACATCGCTCAGCAGCTTGAAGGTCAAGTTCTCTTTGGTGCAGAACTCGACGTGCGAATCGACCGCGTCCACGCTCACGCCCACGATCGCCGCATTGATTTTGGTGTACTTGTCCTGATCGGCCTGGAAGTTATGGGCCTCGATAGTGCAGCCCGGGGTCATGTCTTTCGGATAGAAATACAGTACAAGCCACTTTCCCTTGAAGTCGTGCAGGTTGACAGTCTTGTTTTCCTGGGATTTCAAAGTGAAATCGGGCGCTTTGCTGTTTACGGCCGGCGGGTCGGCGGCAAAGGCGGCGGTAACACCAACGGCCAGCAGCAGGACGGCCGCTAGCATCAAGCTGAGAATCGATCGGCTGTTCATGGATGGTTCTTCTTTTAAGTAAGGTGCGAACTGTGTTTCAGTATACGACACCGGAGCATACTAAACG
>DASQJB010000223.1:0-2692 GCA_035631295.1 Bryobacteraceae bacterium
ATCGAAATAATCAGTGGAGGTGGGAAAGACAGCCCAAACCGTGACGTGTTCCTTTTGCGGGTCGTCGTGTTCGCGCCAGGGAAGCATCACGTCGTGGCCTTTGCCAGCGAGTCCAAGATGCTTCGAATACCATTCGCGCATCGGATCACGGTTAGCGGACTTGAAGAAGATACCGCCGATTCCAAGGATGTGCCCGCGCTGTTCCTCGATAGGCGGCTTCGACTTTTCAAGTTGCGGAGATTGCACTTCCCGTCCTCCTTTTGAGCTGGCCGAGACGAGCAACAGCGAGCCGAGAGAAATTGTGCTCCACCGGAGTCCCTGTGGATTATAGAGCCAAGCCGACGGCGAAATTGAGAAGAATTTTCAAATTGCCCCCTTCTGCTTTACCAGGGGCACCGTTTGGCAAAGCACTATGTTGACGCAAGCATTCGGGCCCGCGCAGGTGGTATGCCACATATCCATACCCGGGATATCGCCTGTCCGGATAGCGATCTGTACTCGTTGCCTACCTGGGGAGAGATCTCGACAGCCGCCTCTCCTCCGCCAACCGCAGCCGCATTTTCTCCCGTAGTGATCGTCGCGCCCCAAACTAGAAGCCCGGCATGCTGGCCGGTGGCATCTTGCAGGCCTTCAGGGTGTAGTCGTCTGTCGCCGTCGTTGCTCGCTTGCCTTCATGATTTCGTTCATGTCCCCCGCTGGCCGAATCTCGAAAATGTTGCCGTACTTCAGGGCCGGATGCTGTGAGATGAGCTGTACCGCATGATTCATGTCGCGCGCCTCAAGGACGAGAATGCCGCCGAGCTGTTCCTTGGTTTCTGCATAGGGACCGTCTGTGCTGGCGACTTTGCCGTTCTTCCAATACAGGGTCAAGGCGGTTTCCGGGCCCTGAAGCGCTTCTCCACCACCCCAGTGCCCGTTAGCGCGAAGATGGTCGTCATATTCAAAGCATGCATCGAACATGGCGTTGCGCTCGCTCTCAGTCATGCCATCGAATTTGCCCTTGTCGTAGTAGCCGAAACAGAGGTATTTCATTGTTCTTTTCCTCTTCCTTACCATGTGGGAGCCAGCGGCGAAGCTTCGCGCGCTGGCTCGTTGCGGGTCCGC
Organism: Bryobacteraceae bacterium; assembly: GCA_035631295.1. Taxonomy (GTDB): domain Bacteria; phylum Acidobacteriota; class Terriglobia; order Bryobacterales; family Bryobacteraceae; genus Palsa-187. The sequence continues at coordinate 1,105 of DASQJB010000223.1, forward strand.
GTATAGGTCTTCGTCCGTGGGGTGCTTCATCCCGCGGTCAAGACGGCGCATATTCCGAACTCGCGGCGGGTGAGACTATTCCGTTGCTCCGTTCGGGTCCGGGTAGAAAAGAAGCTCGCGCACTTCGCCGGGCACATCGCAGGTGATGGCAGCCTTCTTCGCCCATCGAAGTGCCTCATCCAGATCGGCGGCTTCCAGAATCCAGAAACCGCCCATGTGCTCCTTGGTCTCGGTGTACGGTCCGTCGGTGACGAGCACCCTGCCGTCGGCCTGCTTCCGCACCGTCTTCGCCTTGGCGGCCGGGGATATGCCGCAGGCGAACTTCCTGGCGCCGGCAGCAATCAATTCGCGGTTGAGCGCGTGGATCTCTCCGACCATCGCTTCGGTTATGGTGGACGGGTCGAAGTCGTCGGGGAGGTAGTTACAAATCAGATATTGTGGCATGACGTTTTCTCCTTGGTTCCTGTGGCTTGTTTCCGATGCCTCGTTTCCTGTTCACTCGGGACCCGCGGCTCATCGTTCTGTCGTCCTATAGTCGTTGGGGAGACGGAAAATCGACAGCCACTCCAATTTTTATTTCAGCTGCCGAATCCGCTCCCGCAGGAATTGGCGCTCCGGTTCCTGTTGGGTCAGCGCCAGAGCTTTCTCATAGGAAGCCCGAGCTTCAGCCGCCCTGCCCAGCCTGCGGCACATATCGGCACGGGCGGAATGCGCCAGGTAGTAATTTGCCAATTCGCCACGCTCCAACACCGCGTCGATCTGCGTCAGGCCGGCCTCCGGACCATCGCGCATGGCAATGGCCACGGCACGATTGAGCTGTACAACCGGCGATGGCTGAATTCGTACCAATTGGTTGTACAGCGCGACGATCTGCCGCCAGTCCGTCGCGGCGGCCGATTCCGCCTCCGCATGAACGGCTGCAATCGCAGCCTGCAATGTGTACGAGCCGAAGCGACGGGATTTCAGGGCTTTCTCCACCAGCACCACTCCCTCCGCGATCTGTGCGCGGTTCCAGAGCGAGCGATTCTGGTTCTCGAGCAAAATCAGCTCTCCTGCCGGAGAGGTTCTCGCGGCGCGACGAGATTCCTGCAGCAACATCAGAGAAAGCAGCCCAATGACTTCCGGCTCTGGCTGAAGTTCGGTCAGCAACCGTCCCAATCTAATCGCCTCGCCGCTTAGCTCAGCCCGCGTTACCTCCGCTCCGGACGCAGCCGAGTAACCCTCGTTAAAGACGAGATAGATGACCTGAAGCACCGCGTCCAGCCGCTCCGGCAATTCCTGCGGCGCCGGCACCTCGTATGGGATCGGCGTCTCTCGGATCTTTGCCTTGGCGCGCACGATGCGCTGTGCGAGCGTCGCCGGCGTGACCAGAAATGCGCGAGCAATCTCCTCGGTTGTCAGGCCGCAGACTTCGCGCAGAGTGAGCGCAATCTGTACTTCAAGAGCCAAGGCGGGATGGCAGCAGGTGAAGATCAGACGGAGGCGATCGTCCTCGATGTCCTCATCTTCGACGGGAGCGTCGCTCACGCGCGATTCCATGTGGGCGACAAGATCTCTCTCAACTCCATCGAAGCGCGCCCGGCGGCGC
>DASQJB010000224.1:0-4155 GCA_035631295.1 Bryobacteraceae bacterium
CCTTGATCGAACTTCAGATTTCTGGGCGCCGGGAACGATTCTTCCCAGCCCGCCAGGCGCGCCGAGGCCAGCGCCACAATGGCGGATTGGTCGCCGAATTCCTTCACGACACGCAAATAGGGCTGATGGGCGACATCGCGCTGGCCGGTTTTCTCCAGGCATTGGCCCAATTGAAAAAGGGCGCGCGCGGCGACGGCGCGAGGGAGGTCCCTGGCGGCCAAGATACCGCGATAACTTTCCAGTGCGCCCTTCAAGTCGCCCAAAACGATCTCCCGATAAACCGCCGCTTCCAACCGCTCTTCGAGGTTGGAGTCCGGCGGGGCGCAAACCGCGATGGCCTGCCCCACAGTCAGCAGCATAAACAACGCAGGTACGAATCCCATCGTGAATTTGTCCGATTTGTGTAATGACTCAGCCATCGAATCTGTACCCAAGGCCGCGCACGTTTTTGAGATACTGCGGATGAGCGGGGGCCGGCTCAATCTTCTTCCTCAAATTCGCGATGTGATTATCGACGATCCGCTCGGAAGCGAAGGTATCGGGCGTCCAGGCGCCGGAGAGAAGCTGATCGCGGCTGAGCACGCGGCCGCGCGAGCGCACAAACAGGCCCAGCAGCTTGAACTCGAGCGGAGTCAGATCCACGACGCGGCCATTTTTGCGGACCTCGCAGCGGTCGAAATCGACTTCGACGTCTCCGAAGTGCCAACTGCGGGCTTGAGGCTCGGGACCGGCGCGGCGAAGCAGGGCTTTGATTCGGGCGCGGAGCTCGTGCACACCGAACGGCTTGGTGACGTAATCGTCGGCGCCGAGTTCCAGACCCATCACCTTTTCGGCTTCCTGCGCCTTGGCGGTGAGCATGAGAACCGGCGTGCGGCTGCCGCTGCGGCGGAGATCGCGGCAGACTTCAAATCCGTCCTTGCCGGGCAGCATGATGTCGAGCACGATCAAATCGAACTCGTTCTCCTTGGCGCGGCGGAGGGCGTCGGCGCCGTTGGCGGTGACCTCGACCTGATAGCCTTCCATCTTGAGATCGTCTTCGAGGCCCAGCGCGATGGCGGGTTCGTCTTCAGCGATCAGGATGCGGGTCATGCCAGGCTACCTCGCGCGGGGAGCAACATGGTGAACTCGCTTCCCTGTCCCGGCTCGCTGGCGACGACGATTTGCCCTCCGTGCGCCGCGACGATGTGGCGCACCATAGCGAGACCGAGTCCGGATCCCTTGGCGTTGGCGGCTTTCGCGGCGCTTCCACGGACGAAGCGGCGGAAGATGGCGTTCCGCTCCACGGCCGGGATGCCAAGCCCTTTGTCGCGGACGCGGATCGCGATCCAGGAGTCGCGCTCTTCCCATTCCACCCAGACCGTGGGCTGATCAGGCGAATACTTCAAGGCATTGTCGAGCAGGTTTCTCAGCACGACGGAGATGGCTTCCGGATCGGCTTGGATGATGCAGGCTTCGGCCGCGCCACTGGCCTCAATGCGGTGTCCGAGTTCGGCGGCGTGCGGCTCCAGTTCGGACACGACGCGCCGCACCAGCCCACCGGCGTCGAACTGTTCAAAGCGGTATTGGCGAGCGCCGGCGTCCATGCGGCCGAAGTGCAAAAGACCCTCCACCAGACGCTGGAGACGGGTGGTTTCCTTGACGAGCGTGTCGAAATAGAGTTGATGTCGCTCGGCCACGACGCGGCCTTCGGCGAGCATCTCCGATAACTGCCGCAAGGAGGTCAGCGGCGAGCGGAATTCATGGGAAACGGCGGAGACAAAATCGGCTTGCATGCGGACGGTTTCGGCCTCGCGGCGGATCACGCGCGCGATGAAATAGGCGCCCAACAGCATAAAGAGAACCATTCCGGAAATCGCGAACAGGAGATACTTCTGGCCGGCGGCGAGAGTGGCCTTCTCGGAGGCGGCGCGAGAGCCGACGTAGAGCGTCCAGGGGAGGCCAGTCTCAGCGGCGGCCCGGACCACGGAAGCGCGGCTTGCGCGGTCCGGCGGGCCGAATACGATCCGGCCATCCGCGTCCGTGGCGGAATAGAGGATGCCGGGGTCGGCCAGAGCGGACTTCAGAAACGATTCAGGTTGCGCTATGAGGATGGCGCGGCGATCCACGGGGCCGCGCCAGAGGAGGACAAAAGGCCGTGAGCCCACCCAAACGGTCTGGTGGCCGCGGTCGCCGGGATTCGCGAAACGTTGCGCGAAGGCGATTTGCGCGGCTTCTGCAAGCGCGACGGATTCCCCGGGCGGCGCCTCGTTGCCGGCGTTTTGGGCCCAGTAGAACTGGAATTGCCCGCGCGTGAGGCTCCAGCGGCCGCGCAAGAGATCAGTCTTGATCGATGCGTCGCCTAGCGCCAGTCGCGCCACAAGGTCCGCGGGAGCGCCGGCTACCCGGACGCCGCGTGTTTGAGAAAGCTCGAGGTAGGCTATGTGGCTTTCTTCTCTCGGCCGAGGCTTCGCAGAACGCGAGCTTCGCGGAGAAGGGCGCCGGCGCGAATGGCGGCGTTCGTCGAGGCCGCCAAGCGGTGATATTCCGCGAGGGCGGTAGTCGGCTGCTTTTGTGCAAATTCCAGCAGCTCCGCGTCGGCGAACAGGTTGGGGCTCGCTTCGGGCTCGGGCGGCGGGGCTGGTTCATACAAGAGCGGTCCGCCGGCGGTAAGGCGGACCCAGTCGTCCTTTATTACGAGCCCAAGCTCCTCCCTGGAAAGCATCACAGTCCCCGCCGCGCCGACTTTTTCTCCGGTCTCCGCCAACGCGCCGCGCACCACAGCGGCTATACGATCGGCGGATTGCTCCAAGCGATCCCGAGACCGCTGCGCCTGAACGATGCCTTCTTGCTTTAACAGTCGCCAGCCAGACCAGATGACTGCCGACACGGAGGCTACTGTAACCAGGAAAAGAATCAGCAGCAGCGTCCCCGGGGGTTTCAGCCACTGCCGCAGTGGCGTCATGATACCCGATTGTAATGCCCTTTTCTGAGGATTCCGTCGTGATTGTGTCAGGAGACTGTCACAGGTGCTTCAAACCGAGCGCCGCTATTTAGCGGCCGAATAATCTTCAGGAGTTCTATAATGGCTTGTTATGGAGCTCTACTCCCTACGCGTGTTTCTGACTGTGGCGAGCGAAAAGAGCTTCTCGCGGGCTGCCGAGAAACTGCTGAGGACGCAGCCAGCCGTATCTCTTTCGATCCAGCGCCTGGAGCAGGCGTTGGGGGAGAAACTGATCGACCGCTCCGCGAAGGAGTTGTTGCTGACCGACGCGGGACGGATCGTGCTCGATTATGCGCGGAGGTTCGAAAGCCTTCAGGGCGATCTGGAGAATGCGCTCGCGGAGTTGCGCGATAAATCCGCGGGGCGTTTGATAATCGGCGCGAATGAATCCTCCACGCTTTATCTTCTCGATCACATCGAAATGTACCGGCGAAAGTATCCGCGGATCCGGGTGCAGGTGCGGCGGAGCCTTTCGAGCAAGATTCCAGCGGAGTTGATCGACGGCGGGCTGGAGTTGGGCATTCTGACCTTCGATCCGGAAGACGAACGGCTGGTGTCACGAGTGATTTACACGGATCACCTGGCGTTCATTGTTTCTCCGCAGCACCCGTTAGCGTGGCGCGAGGAAGTATCGATTACGGAGTTGGGCGCGGAAACCTTCATTGCACACAACGTGGTTTCGCCTTACCGCGCGGTGGTGATCCGCGAATTCCAGCGGCACAAAGCGCCCTTGAACATGGATCTGGAGATGCCCACGGTGGAAGCCATCCGCAAGATGGTGGAACGCAATGAGGGCGTGGCGTTCCTGCCGCGGATGTGCGTGGAGGAGGAGCTGCGCCGCGGCCTGCTGCGGGAGGTGAAGGTGAAGGAGCTCGAAGTGGAGCGCAAGATCCGGCTGGTGTATCCGGCGCGGCGCGCGCTGAGCCATGCGACGGAGGCGTTCTTGGAGTTGGTCGGAGGCTAAAGGGCGGGATTAGCCTGGACGGAAACGGGGTGGTCCGCATCTCGAGAGAAGATGAAGCGGAGATTCCAGACGCGCCCGGCGGGGCCAGGAGCGAATTTCCATTGACGAGCTGCCTTAAGGGCCAAGTCCACGAAGTATTTGCTTGTGCCGGATTGGGGGGCGGCGGATGTGACCGCGCCGGCGGAATCGGCTTCCACGCGAATCGAGACGC